>JAHDIS010000004.1:45840-64476 GCA_020630695.1 Paracoccaceae bacterium
CAGGCTAGGCCCCGTCTGTCGATCGCACAAGAGACATCCGGGCGCGGGTTCAGCCCCTGTCGATCTTGGTTGTGAGATGGATCAGGCTTTCTGAACTACGAACGCCCTTGGCTTCGCCGATCAGGTCAAGCGTTTTGTCCAGTGCTTCGGTGCTGTCGGCACTAAGCGTTACGATCAGGTCGAAACGCCCCGATGTGGTGTGGACCGCCTCGACAACGGGCAGGGTGCGCAGGCGGGCCACAACAGCGGCGCCTGCTCGCGGTTCAATGCCCACCAAGATGGTCGCCCGGATCGGGGATCGCAGGCCCGGACCGCGCCGAAGCGTGTATCCGGCAATCAATCCGCGGGATTCCAATCGCTCCATGCGCGCCTGAACGGTTGTCCGTGCAATGCCAAGCCTTCTGGCCAGATCAGCCACTGGCAAACGCGCGTTTTCAGCGAGCAAAGCGATCAATTCGCGGTCTGTTTCGTCTATCTGCATCAGTGCCTCGTCATTTTGAATGAAACATAAAGACGATATGTCTATTTTGCCAATCGTATTTGATGATCTCAGCCCGCAAGCTGAGCAAGACAGGTGATTTTCAATATCAAGGCAGGTCTGATGCTCGAGCAACGCTTTCTTTCTGATCCGGTGGACTGGCTTTTGCGGAACAACCCGGACGAGCCGGTGTTCTTTTTTGATCCGCGGGTGCTGCGTCGAACCGCCGAACAGTTCCGCCGTGATTTCCCGGGGCTCGTGACCTACGCGGTCAAGGCAAACCCGGAGCCAGAAGTGCTGGCGACCTTGGTGCAGGCCGGCATGCAGACTTTTGACATCGCCTCGCCAGCAGAGATGGCTCTGGTGCGGGCGGTCTGTCCAGGTGCGGTTCTGCATTATCACAACCCGATCCGGTCTCTGGCAGAGATCGAGCAGGGACGCAGCTTTGAGGTGGCATCGTGGTCCATCGATCGCAAGAGCGAGCTGGACAAGCTTGGAAACATCACTGGCTGCGAAATCGCTGTCCGGCTCAAGCTGCCACTAAAAGGCGCGGCTTATGATTTTGGGGAAAAGTTTGGTGCCGAACCCGATGGGGTGACGGGCTTGTTGCAGGACGTGGTTGCGCGCGGTGGATTGCCGTCGGTCACCTTTCACCCCGGTACGCAATGCGAAGCACCGGAAGTCTGGGCCGCCTACATTGCTGAGGCCGCACAAGCGGCGGCGCGCGCAGGCGTAATGCTGCACCGGTTGAACGTCGGCGGCGGATTTGCGGCGCATCGCAAAGGCGCGGCGCCGGATATTCCGGCGGTGTTCCGAACGATCCAGCAGGCCACTGCCCATCACTTCGATGTTCCGCCGCCATTGGTGTGCGAGCCGGGGCGCGCCATGGTCGCTGAGGCCTTCAAGCTGGCGGTTCGCATCAAGGCCAAAGTGCCCGGGGCGGTCTATCTGAATGACGGAATCTACGGTGGTCTGTCTGAATGGCGTGATTTGCTACCCGGCTCGCGTCTGCGCGTGATGTCTGTCGATGGGGTCGAACGCACAGGCCGCTCAGAGCCGACAACGATCTTCGGGCCAACCTGTGACAGCCTCGACAAGCTGCCCAGCCCGGTTGCATTGCCCGGCGATTGCGCGGATGGGGATCATGTTCTGCTCGAGGGCATGGGCGCTTATGCGGCGGCCATAACCACGGGCTTTAACGGCTACGGCGCGCGGCGTGTCGTTACGCTGACGCACCCGTCTGGCGACGGCGGATAGGCACGCCCCCACTGGACAACCCGGTGATCCCCGCTAGTGTCCGGCTAAGTCACAGAGGGGACAGCAGATGGATAAATTCGGGAAAAGTCAGCCAGTCAAACGCGTTGAAGACACGCGGTTCCTGACCGGTCAGGGCCGCTACATTGACGACATCGCACCCGAAGGCAGTTTGCGGGCCTTTGTGTTCCGCTCGCCTGTGGCGCATGCGCAGATCACCACGCTGGATGTTGAAGAGGCCCGAAATGCAGACGGGGTCGAATTGGTTCTTACCGGACAGGATTTGCTGGACGCGGGCCTGAACACCGGCATGTATGGCGCGCTTGTAAAAAACCGTGATGGCAGTGACGGCGCCGCGCCCAAGCGGCCTTTGCTGGCAGAGGGCCGTGTGCGTTATGTCGGCGAAGCGGTGGCCTTGGTGGTTGCCGAAACACTGGAGCAGGCACGCGACGCTGCCGAACTGATAGAATTCGACTACGAAGATCTGCCCGTGCATCTTGGCCTTGGGGCCGGAGGAGAGGCGATCCATCCCGAAGCGCCTGACAATCGTGCCTTTGACTTTGGCCTCGGGCTGGAAGACGAGACCGCGGCGGCATTCAAAGCAGCCGTGCGTACCGTAACGCTGGATATCGAAGACAACCGTGTGATCGTAAACTCCATGGAGCCGCGCGGCTGTTATACAGAATGGGACGGCGAACGGCTGCATCTGGCATTCAGTGGACAGGGCGTGTGGGGCATCATCCCCCAAATGGTCGAAGCTCTGAACCTGTCCGAAGACAAAATTCGTGTGACCAACCCGGATGTGGGCGGCGGTTTCGGTATGAAAGGCATGCCCTATCCCGAATATTTCGTAATGAGCCATGCCGCTATGGTTTTGGGGCGTCCTGTCCATTGGATGTCGGACCGGACCGAAGCCATGCTGTCTGATCACCATGGCCGCGATCTGGTGACCAAGGCACAGCTGGCATTTGATGAAAACAACCGGATCACCGGATACCGGGCGCATACTGTCTGCAACCTTGGCGCTTACAACAGTCAGTTCGGCCAGCCGATCCAGACCAATTTGTTCACACGCATTCTGACTGGCGTGTATGACATTCCGGCGGCCTATTACACCTGCGAGGGCATCTATACGAACACCACACAGGTGGACGCCTATCGCGGCGCGGGCCGACCCGAAGCGATTTACGTTCTGGAACGGGTCATGGATCGGGCCGCGCGCGAGTTGGGGTTGGACCCATGGGAATTGCGCCGCATCAACTTCATCAAGCCGGATCAGTTTCCCTACAAGACCATCCCGGGCGAGACTTATGATGTCGGCGATTTTGATCGGGTTCTGGATCATGTGGCCCAGTCTGCGGATTTGACTGGCTATGCCGCGCGCAAGTCGGCGTCAGAGGCGCAAGGCAAACTGCGCGGGCAGGGGCTTTGTTACTACATCGAGAGCATTCTTGGTCAGCCACATGAAGACGTGAAGGTTGAGTTCACCGAAGACGGCGGTGCGTTGATCTATGTGGGCACACAGAGCAATGGTCAGGGCCATGAAACGGTCTTTGCGCAGTTCCTGTCGGATCAGACCGGTATCCCGGCCGATCAGATTTCGGTGGTGCAGGGCGATTCTGACCGCATTCGGACTGGAGGCGGCACTGGCGGCTCGCGCTCTGTCACGGTTCAGGCAAATGTCACATTGGTGGCTGTCGCGGATATGATTCAGGGCTTTTCCGAGTTCCTTGCCGCTGAAATGGGTGTTTCACCGGATGACGTGCGCTTTGATGACGAACGGTTCCGGGCCGAAGGTTCCAATCTGACGCCGACCATGCTCGAAGCGGCCAAACTGGCCCGCGATGCGGGGCGTGAGGATTTGCTCAGCTGGGCGGCGCAGGCGAAACTGCCGGGCCGTTCCTTCCCCAATGGTGCGCATGTGGCCGAGGTCGAAATCGACCCTGAAACTGGCAGCGTCGTTGTTGATCGCTACAACGTGGTGGATGACTTCGGCAACCTGATCAATCCGATGCTGGCAGAAGGTCAGGTCCATGGCGGCATTGCGCAGGGTATCGGGCAAGCTTTGACCGAACGGGTTGTGCATGACGAAGACGGACAGCTGCTCACGGCGACGTTCATGGACTATGCTATGCCAAGGGCCGATGATGTTCCCATGATTGGCTTCGAAACCGAAGCTGTTCCATCCACCGCCAACCCGCTCGGCATGAAAGGCTGCGGAGAGGCGGGAACCGTTGGCGCGCTCGCGGCTGTGTCGAATGCGGTTCAGGATGCGCTTTGGGATCGGGGTGTGCGGCAAGTGGATATGCCATTCACACCGCAGCGTGTGTGGGAGCTGTTAAAGGATGTTGCGATCGCTGCTGAGTGACCGGGTTGTTGGGTGGTTCCGGAGGCGTTTTGCCTCTGGCCATTCCACCTACAGTCGGCATCGCGGTCCCGTCGATCATGTCATCATTCTGGATGGAACGATGTCGTCGCTCGAGCCGGGGCGGGAAACGAATGCCGGATTGACCTACAAGCTGCTGTCCGAAAACGGCCATGCATCGCTGTTCTATGAATCCGGTGTGCAATGGCCGGACTGGCGAACCACTCCGGACGTGATGATGGGGCGGGGAATCAATCGGCAGATCCGCCGGGCCTATGGTTACCTGGCATCACGCTACCGCGAAGGCGACCGCATCTTCTTGTTGGGGTATTCGCGCGGGGCCTATGCCGTTCGATCTCTGGCGGGGGTGATCGACCGGGTCGGTCTGCTGCGGGCGGAATGCGCGACAGAGCGCAATATTCGCCAGATTTATCGCCTGTACCGCTATGATCCGGATGGAACATCGGCGCAGGAATTTGCCACGGCAAATTGCCATGATGCGTCTCCTATCGAGATGGTCGGCGTCTGGGATACGGTCAAAGCGCTGGGCCTGCGGTTTCCGGTGTTGTGGCGGATGACCGAAACGGAACATGCCTTTCACAGCCACGAATTGGGCCAGACCATCAAGCATGGTTTTCACGCCCTGGCCCATGATGAACGGCGTCTGGCCTATGCGCCGGTGCTGTGGTCTTGCCCGCCGGGTTTTGACGGCAAGGTCGAACAGGTCTGGTTTCGTGGCACGCATGGCGACGTGGGTGGACAGCTCAGCGGCTATGAAGCGGCCCGACCCTTGGCCAATATTCCGCTGGTCTGGATGCTTGAGAAACTGGTGGCCTGCGGTATCGACTGCCCCGAGGACTGGCGTTCCCGATTTCCACAGGATGTAGAGGCCCCGTCGATTGGGGGCTGGGCCGGCCTGAGTAAACTGTTTCTGCTTCGAAAAGCACGGCTAGTGGGTTCAGATCGTTCAGAAAGTCTTCATCCGACCCTCGCGCAAAGCCTGCCTGACAAGGCTGTGGCGCAATTTGCGCGATAATCTGCCGATCCGGGCTTTGGGTTTGTCAACTTTTTAGTTCACGAAAGCTTTAGACCCCTACAAACTGTGTCTTTCGAGCCTATCTTTTTATCAGGATCGCGGGGCCGGAACCCCCGTGAGACCTTCACTGTCCCTCGTTCCGTAACTGACGCCCGAGCCCCCCGCTCGGGCGTTTTTTCTTGTCAGTTCTGTTGTGGGTGCTGGCCCGTGGCAAAACAGGTGACTGACCGGCCCTGCGATCAGACGGCGCGTGCCAGACTGTGCAGAAGATCGGTAACCAATGCAGCGGGATCGACATTCACCGCGCGGGCATGCCGGGCCCGGTCTCCGGTCTTTTGGGCTGCTTCTGCCCAAAGGCGGGCGGACCTCTGATCCGGGGCAAGGCGAAGCAGTGTTTCCGCTTCGCCTGGCGCAATCTGTGCGGCGGGCGGCTGGCCCGTGGCCCCGGTTCTGGCAATGCGGGCAGCAAGCTGGTCCGCCAGTGTCAGCAGCAGATCCAGCCGGTCTTCGCGCCCTTTGCCTGCGCAGCTGTCCGACAAGGCCAACAGTCGCGGGCGATCCAGTCCGGGCAGGCTGCCCAAGACCGACAGCAAATCGCGATAGAGCGCGAGACCATCCAGATTGAGCAAACGGACCGCTGCACCAACGGATCCGTTTGCAAGCGCGGCCAAAGCTTCGGTTTCGCCTTCAGGCACTTCAATGTCGGCTTGTTGCAGAGCGCTTTGCATGTCCTGCTGGCCCAGCGGATCCAGACGCAATTCGCGGCAGCGTGACCGAATGGTTGGCAACAATCCGGCAGGCTGATGCGCGATCAGCAACAAGGTGGTGCGGGCAGGGGGCTCTTCAAGCATCTTCAGGATCGCATTGGCGGCCTGAACATTCAGTTCATCGGCGGAATCCACGATCACGACCCGCCGTCCGCCATCGGCGGCCGACAATCCGAAAAAGCCCTGCAGCTTGCGCACTTCGGTGACGCGAATGTCCGTGGCCAGTTTATCGCCTTTTTCATTCGGACCACGCCGCAAAAGGAACAGCCCCGGCTCGGACAATGCCTGCATGCGCCGGGCCACCGGGTGCTCGGGGTCAACGGACAAAGTGGATGGCGGTGGCGGTGCTCCGAACAATCCGTCACCTTCGTCGTCTGGCGTCGACAGAAGGAACCGCGCAATGGACCACGCCAATGTCGCCTTTCCAACGCCGCGCGGGCCGGTCAGCAGCCAGCCGTGGTGCAGACGCCCTGAATTATAGGCTGTCAGAAAATCGGCTTCGGCCTTGGCCTGACCAAACAATTGCGCGGTCATACGGGGATGGGGTGCGCCGGGAACGCAATCCGGCTCTGGCAGCGTGTCGTCGCTCATGCTGGTGTGCGCTCCAGGTGCGGATCAAGCGTTGCGCGCACGTCGGCTGAGACCGCTTCCAGTGTCCGGTTGCCGTCAATCACCCGGAACCGGTCTGCATATTCGTTTGCCAGTTCGAGAAAACCTGCGCGCATCTTTTCCTGCAAATCCACGCCGAAATCTTCAAACCGTTCTTCTTCGGTGGCCCGGGCCTTGGCGCGGGCGAGCCCTGCGGCCGGGTCCATGTCGATCAGAAGGGTCAGATCTGGCTCAATTCCGATCATCAGCTGGTGCAATGTGTCTACCGCCCCACGCAGATCACCGCGCGACAGCCCCTGATACATGCGTGTGCTGTCTGCAAAACGATCGCAAATTACGATCTTTCCGGCGTCCAGCGCAGGCTGGATCGTGCGTTCCAGATGATCGCGGCGCGCGGCGGTAAAGAGCAGCAGTTCTGCCTCTGCAGACCAGCGATCAGGATCACCTTGCAAAACCAACGCCCGGATTTCCTCGGCGCCGGGGCTGCCGCCGGGCTCGCGGGTCAGGATCACGTCAAAGCCTTCGGCGCGCAGCTGTTCTGCCAGCATTTGCGCTTGCGTGGATTTGCCAGAGCCGTCGATGCCTTCAAAGCTGATGAAAAGCCCGCGGCCCATTACATCGCATCTCCGGAACGATCTTGCAGCCGCTTGAGCAAAACCTGACTGACCACTGTCATGCGATCCAGAAATCCGCCAGCGTCAACGGTGCTTTCGGCAAACAATGGCACGCGTGTTTCCTCCAGTCCTTCGGGCTGGATGATCAGTTCAGCAAGGCGCTGGCCTTCGGTAACAGGTGCTTCGATTGGGCCAGTGTAGACGACTTCGGCTTTCAGACCTTCGGGACGGGCCACCGGAAGCAACAGAGTCACATCGTCCTTCGCAACCAGTCCGACGCTTTCTTCTGCGCCCATGAAGACATCGGCCTGTGCCAGAGCTTTGCCCGATTTCACGATGGTTTGTTCGGCAAACTGGCGGAAAGCCCAGTTCACGATGGCTTCGGACTCTTCGGCGCGCGCTGCGGAACTGTCGAGGCCGGTAATGGCAAAGATCACCCGGCGATCACCTTGCTTGGCCGAGCCGACAAGCCCGTAACCGGCTTCTCTTGTGTGACCGGTTTTCAGCCCGTCCGCACCGATGCCTAGCCCAAGCAATGGGTTCCGATTGAACCGGTTCTGGCTTTCCTTGCTATCAAACAAGAACTCTTTTTGCGCGAACATCGGGTAGAATTCGGGGAATTCCTCGATCAGCAACCGTGCCAACAAAGCCAGATCGCGCATCGACATCACATGTCCCTGAGCAGGCCAGCCGTTGGAGTTTTTGAAAACCGAAGAGGTCATGCCCAATTGCTGCGCCCGTTGGGTCATCATGCGTGAAAAGCCTGCTTCGGTCCCGTCGGGTGACAGGGCCTCGGCGATCACGGCACAGGCATCGTTGCCTGAAAGCACGATAATCCCGCGGATCAGGTCTTCGACGGACACCCGTTCGCCTGCTTTCAAAAACAGGGTCGAGCCCCCGTAATCCATTGCATGCTGCGAGACCCGCAGTTGTTCGTCCAGTCGCAGACGCCCATCGCGTACGGCCTCAAATGCCAGATAGAGCGTCATCAGCTTGGACATGGAGGCGGGCGGCAATGCATCATCAGCACGTTTGGCGAGCAGCACGGTTCCGGTTGTCTGATCCAGCACAAAGGCAGCTTTGGCCCTTGTGTCAAAAGCAAATGAACTGGTCGCCATCAGCGCCAGAGTCATGGCGCCAGCCAAAACGCGAAAGGTCTTGCGGATCATTGTGCTGCTCCTGAACTTGCCCAATGCCCGCCTTGTCTGTGCGGGCCGAGTCACCGACGTATATCTATATTGCGCAATCCGGGCGAGGTGTCACCCTAGCGGGGCATGCGAACGCCCGCAGTCGGCGGCGGCTTGCGTGTCGCGAAGACGAAAAAGCCGGGCACTGCATCTGTTGCAGGCCCGGCTTTGTGCCTTGAACGAGGTGTCAGAAGCCTCAGCCGCTGACGGCGTAGGCGTCTTCAAAGCCTTGCGCTTTGATTTTCTTGAGCAGCGCGCTCATGTCCGACTTGGTGGTCGCAGGGCCAACCACGACGCGCCAGAAGGTCTTGCCCTTCGAGTTGTGCTTTTTGACTGTTGGCACCATGCCGGCCTGACGCATGGCTGTCGCTGTGTTCTTGGCGTTCTGTTCGACGCTGAAGATGCCGATCTGGATGAATGGCTTGGACAGTTTGCTAGCCGCCTGCGGCGCTGGCGGCTTGGCGGCGGCCGGGGTAGGGGATGCGGCTGGCGCTGCCGGTTTCAACGGCGCGGCAGATGCGGTTTCGATCGCAGCAGCGGCACCGGATACAACGGGATCAAGCGCGCCGGATGTGACGTCCGGTGCTGCGGGCACTGCTTCGGCCAGATTGACCGGCGCCGGCGTCTGAGGCGGCTCTGCCGCCACTTCTTCGCGCTTCAGTGCGACTACATTGAGATTGGATGGCGCGCCTGCCAGCATACCCAGAGCGGCCGCCGCGTCGGACGATACCTGCACTCTGGGGCCGGGGCTTTGCCGTTCACGGCGGAAGAGGGCGCCAATCACGAACTGACCGTTCTGTTCGTTGCGAATAATCACGCGTCCCGGCTCGCTTACATCGGGATGTGCGACCCAAACGCCACCAAGCGATGGACGACCGTCCCAAAGGCCTGCTTCGGTTGCCTGAAAGATTTCCGGTGCTTCGATGTCGCGTTCGGTTGTCGCGCCACCGCCTGTCGCAGCCCGTGCCACGATCTCTTCGCCGCCGTCTGCCTTGGCCTGAAGGAACGCTGGCATCTGCCCGTCAGCACAGGCGGACAGCACGAAATACCCGAGCAAAAGCACGGAGTTACGCAGTATCCTGCTTCTGCGGGCCGGGGACTGTGCCTGGAAAACCTTGCTCATGTTCTGCCTCTTGCCTCTGTATTCCGCAATTGCGGATAACCGGGATCATTAAGCGCCCCGGTGTTTTGAAATTCTGCCTCGTGTTGGGCTCATTTCGGCCCATTACCTGCAACTGTACCCTTTTGAAGCCGTTCTGAAAAGCCTGCTGTTCTGCAATTGGCAGTTTTTCCCCGAAGCATGCTTTTAGAATCGCATTCATCGGTTTATCTGATGCCAGACGGAGGTTTGGCAGAGTGGTCGAATGCACCGGTCTTGAAAACCGGCGGGCGTGAAAGCGTCCCCAGGGTTCGAATCCCTGAGCCTCCGCCATACAGTCCGGCTCCGGACTGCCGCATCGATCCCTTTTCATTCGGCTTTTGCTCTGTCACTAATCTGTGACGATGGTTGCTTTGTTTACCCTTCCACGCCGGATTGCGGCCCGTACGGTGGGCCATGCGCTGGCCTTTGTCGCGCGGTTCATAACCGCTGTTCGTGCGGATTGGCGCGGGATCGAACCGGTCGCTGTTCAGCGGGTTTACTACGCCAACCACGTCAGCAATGCGGATATGCCGATGATCTGGACGGTGCTTCCACCGCATATGCGGCGGCAGACCCGCCCTGTGGCGGCGGCGGACTACTGGCTCAAGAACAAGCTGCGGGCATTTGTGGGGCCAGAGGTGTTCAATTGCGTCCTGATCGATCGCAGGCCGGATGCGAGAACCGAAGATCCCATGGAAAAGATCATCGAAGCCATCGATGAAGGCGCGTCGCTGATCATCTTTCCGGAAGGCAACCGGAACATGACAGAGGACCCTTTGCTGCCATTCCGTGCGGGTCTGTACAACATTGCCAAGGCACGGCCCGATGTAGATCTGGTGCCAACTTGGGTCGCAAACCTCAATGAAATCATGCCCAAGGGCGAAGTGATCCCCTTGCCTTTGATTTGCACGGTTACCTTTGGTGCGCCCGTGCATGTGCGCGATGGCGAAGACAAAGACAGCTTTTTGCGCCGTGCGGCCGACGCGCTCGTGGATCTTGCCCCTGAACGGCCCGGTGCGCGCGCATCCGGCGGGGATGGCGCATGAACAACCAGACCACATTGGATATTCTTGGGCTGTCGCTCGGGGTCTTTGGAATCCTGATCGGTTTGACCCTTGTGGGTGAGTTCCTGCGTGCCCGCCAGCCCAGCGGCAAGGCCAATCCGGTGGTCGAAGCCTTTGTCATGCGCGTGCATACGTGGTGGGGGCTGGTGATCCTGACTTCTCTTGCCGTGCTGAGCGGGCGAACGGGAGTGTTGCTGCTCTTTGCTTTTGCCAGTTTTGCAGCGCTGCGTGAGTTCCTGACGTTTGCACGCAAGCACCGGGCGGACCATCTATCGCTGGCTTTGGGCTGTTTCGTGATCCTGCCGTTGCAGTATCTGTTTGTTGCCTTTGACTGGACGGCCCTGTTCACCGTTTTCATTCCGGTCTACGCGTTTTTGCTGCTGCCGATAGTCAGCGCACTGCGTGGGGACCCCAGCAACTTTCTCACACGCGTCGCTGAAATGCAGTGGGGCCTGATGATATGCGTTTTTTGCATCAGCCATGTTCCGGCTCTGATCACCTATGACATGCCCGACGGGTCGGACAGATCAATCCTGCTGATCGTCTTCTTTGCCATGGTGGTGCAATTTGGGGATCTGTTCGAATATTACGCCGGCAGGCGGTTCGGGCGCCGCCGTATCGCGCCCAGCCTGTCGCCCAAGACAATCGAAGGCATGATTGTGGGCGTCCTGTGTGCGATGGCCATCGGGGCCGGGCTGGCATGGGCCACGCCCTTTGGACTTGTCGGGGCAACTTTAATGGCCGGGCTGGCATCGGTGACCGGGATGTTCGGCAGTCTGGTTTTCGCGGCGATCAAACGCGACAAGGGCGTGAAAGACTGGTCACATCTGATCCCGGGGCAGGGCGGGTTCCTCGACCAGTTGGACAGCGTTATTTTTGCCGCTCCGGTTTTCTATCATATGACCCATCTGATTTGGGGATAGGGACTTGGCGGCTGGATATCTGGCCCCTAGGGTGCTGGAATGAATGACATCGACCGCCGCCTCAGAGACATCCTGAAACGCACCCGCGAGATTGCGGTGGTGGGCGTTTCGACAAACCCCGTCAGAGCCAGCTATTTCGTGGCGCGTTATCTCAGTCTTCGTGGCTTTACGGTCTATCCGGTCAATCCCGGGCATGCCGGTAAGGAGCTCTTTGGCCAGACGATTCTGGCTGATCTGTCCGAATGCCCGGACACGGTGGACATGGTGGATATTTTCCGGCGCTCGGAACATGTGCCACCGATCGTCGGGCAGGCGCTGGAGGTGTTTCCCGATCTGAAAACGGTCTGGATGCAGATTGGCGTGGAAAACCATGAAGCCGCCGCCGCGGCTGAGGCACGCGGTGTGGACGTGGTGCAGAATCGCTGCCCCAAGATCGAGTATCAGCGGCTCTTTGGTGAGTTGCGCATGGGCGGTTTCAACACCGGCGTCATTTCATCCAAACTGTGACGGCCTGCGGCGCTGTTTGCGCGAGGCGCAAAGGCGCCCCGCCCGCCGTCCCATCCGCCAGCCGAGCCTTAACGAGCCGGATTTCAGTCGCCGCGAGCGGCTTTTTCAGCCAAGCCGGATTGGGTTTGCCTGCGCTCCAGCTCGGCCATCACCGCGCTGATCTCGACGTTGCGGGCGCGTAGCATGACCAGCAGGTGAAAGAGCACATCAGCCGCTTCACTGGTCAAGCGGGCCTTGTCGCCTTTGACCGCTTCGATCACGGCTTCGATGGCCTCTTCTCCAAATTTCTCGGCGCATTTCTCCGGACCCTTGGCCAGCAGCTTGGCTGTCCAGCTTTCGTCCGGTGATGCATTGGCGCGGCGTGCGACGATGGTTTCCAGTTCTTCAAGGGTCATAGTCTTACCGGGATGCCTGCGGCGGCCATATGCGTCTTGGCCTGCGCAATGGTGTATTCGCCAAAGTGAAAGATCGAGGCGGCCAGAACCGCGCTGGCGTGGCCCTCTGTGACGCCTTCGACGAGGTGATCGAGCGTGCCAACGCCGCCCGAAGCAATTACGGGGATATCCACTGCGTCCGCGATTGCACGGGTCAGCGGCAGATTGAAGCCGGATTTGGTGCCGTCGCGGTCCATGGACGTCAGCAGGATTTCACCAGCGCCTTTCGCCGCGATCATGCGTGCGAATTCAACCGCATCAATGCCGGTCGGTTTCCGTCCGCCATGTGTAAAGAGTTCCCAACGTCCAGGCTCGACGGTTTTGGCATCGATGGCGCAGACAATACACTGGCTGCCAAACTGATCGGCGGCCTGCGCAACCACATCGGGATTGGCAACCGCAGCGGAATTGAAGCTGACCTTGTCGGCTCCGGCCAGCAGCAGGGCGCGCACATCGGCAACGGTCCGCACCCCGCCACCGACGGTCAGCGGGATAAAGCATTGCTCGGCGGTGCGTGTCACCACGTCGAACATGGTGCCGCGGTTTTCATGCGTTGCGTGGATGTCCAGAAAACAAATTTCGTCCGCGCCCGCGGCATCATAGGCGCGGGCTGCATCGACCGGATCGCCTGCATCGCGCAGATCGACAAAATTCACGCCTTTGACGACGCGGCCGTCGGCGACATCGAGGCAGGGGATGATACGTGTCTTGAGCATGGGTTCTGCCCTAGCGCGAAGCCTTGCCCTTGTGAAGGGGCGCTGTGCCGGGTTAGGCGTATTTACCAACACAAAATCATGAGGCTTTGGCAATGACACAATGGGCGCAATACCCCAGCCTGCAAGGAAAAACTGTCGTAATCACCGGTGGTGCATCCGGCATCGGGGCCGATATGGTGCGTGCCTTTGCAGCGCAAGGCAGCCGGGTGGGCGTGATTGATATGGACGAAGCGGGCGCACGGGCCGTTCTGGACGAGGTGCCGGGTGAACACGCCTTTGCCAAGGCTGATCTGCGTGACATTGAACAGCTGCGGGCTGCGGTTGCTTCGCTCCGCGAAGCCTTGGGCGGTGCGCATGTTCTGGTGAACAATGCGGCGCGTGATGACCGCCACGGATGGCAAGACGTGACACCCGAGTATTGGGACGAACGGCAGGCCACCAACCTGCGCCACATGTTTTTCGCGATCCAGGCCGTGGCGCCCGACATGATCGAAGCGGGAGGCGGGTCGATTATCAACATGGGGTCCAACAGCTGGTGGGAAGCAGGGGGGAACATGC
Organism: Paracoccaceae bacterium; assembly: GCA_020630695.1. Classification (GTDB taxonomy): domain Bacteria; phylum Pseudomonadota; class Alphaproteobacteria; order Rhodobacterales; family Rhodobacteraceae; genus Thalassococcus_A; species Thalassococcus_A lentus. Next base: position 59,494 of record JAHDIS010000004.1, read on the forward strand.
CATCCTACACAACCGCCAAAGCCGCCGTGCATGGAATGACCCGGACGATGGCCCGCGATTTAGGGGATCACCGCATTCGGGTGAACACGGTCGTGCCGGGCTGGATCATGACACAGCGCCAAAAAGATCTGTGGGTGACCGAAGACGCTATTGAAAAGCACCGCGCACGTCAGTGCCTTCCTGACCTGATCGAGCCGCACTACGTGGCGCGGATGGTGCTGTTTCTGGCGTCCGACGATTCTGCGATGTGCACGGCCAACAACTATATGGTGGAAGCTGGTTCAATCTGAGCCAGCTTCGCTCGTCTGGTCAGCTGTGCAGGACGGCGATCGCCTCTTCGAGGTTGATCGCCCCGTCATAAAGCGCGCGACCCGAAATTGCGCCGTTCAGCTGCGCACCGCAATCCCGAAGGGCGATCAGGTCCTTTATGGACGAAACGCCGCCTGATGCGATGACAGGAATGGTGACGGAAGCCGCCAGTTCAGCCGTGGCCTGAACATTGGGTCCCTGCATAGCACCGTCGCGATTGATATCGGTGTAGATGATCGCGGCGACACCGGCATCTTCAAAGCTTTTCGCGAGCTCTGTGGCCTGAACATCGGTGACCTCGGCCCAGCCTTTCGTTGCGACTCGGCCATCCTTGGCGTCGATCCCGACGGCAATCTTGCCCGGAAATGCCCGGGCGGCCTCACGGACCAGATCCGGGTTCTCAACCGCAACTGTTCCGAGGATCACGCGCGCGAGCCCCTTGGACAGCCATGCTTCGATCGTGGCCATGTCGCGAATGCCGCCACCGAGCTGCGCAGGCGTTCCGGTTTGCGCAAGGATTGCCTCAACAGCAGCCGCATTGACCGGCTCGCCAGCGAAAGCGCCATTGAGATCAACGAGATGCAGCCATTCGCAACCTGCGGCCACGAATTCCAAAGCCTGTGCTGCCGGATCGTCATTGAACACAGTAGCCTTGTCCATGTCGCCGCGCAGAAGGCGAACCGCTTTGCCATCTTTCAGGTCGATCGCTGGATAGAGGATCATCGCAGATTTCCTTTGAAATGATGCCCGTCGCTTAATGTGACGTGAGGACATATGCAAGCGGACCGAACGTCAATCTTGATTGACAGGGGGTGTGGCGGGCAGTCTGTAGGCACGATTTCGGGAGGAGATGAAAAAATGAAAACTTTGGCATTGGCAGCAGCCTTTGTTCTGGGCGCGGGGGCTGCAATGGCCGATCCCGTTCAGGGTGTGTGGAAAACTCAGGTGGATGATGGCGCCTATGCGCATGTCACGATGTCTGCCTGCGGTTCGAAAATCTGCGGCGTGATCAGCCGCACGTTCAATTCCAGCGGTGAGTACAAATCGGCCAACCTCGGCAAGCGCCTTGTGTGGGACATGGTTCCCTCGGGCAGCGGCAGCTACAAGTCGGGCAAAATCTGGCAGCCTTCGACAGGCAAGACCTACAAATCCAAAATGGCGCTTTCGGGCAATACACTCAAAGTGTCCGGCTGCGTTGGTCCGATCTGCAAAAAGCAGACCTGGAGCCGCGTCAAATAAAACAAAAAACCTTGGGGATTTGGGCCGTGCACAGTGGCCTGATCTGGTTTTCTATGCCGCGCCTGACACAGGCGCGGCATTTTTGTGTGCGCAGACTAACCGCAAATCCAGCGCGTCAGGGCATCCAACGCAGGAAGTTGGCAATCATGCGCAGGCCGGTGGCGGCACTTTTTTCCGGGTGGAATTGCAGGCCAATTCGGGTGCCCGTTCCGACAATTGCCGTGACATCGCCGCCATAGTCCACATGGGCCAACCGCTGTTCCGGACTGTGCATGCGCATTTGGTAGGAATGTACAAAATAGGCGTGTTCACCGGTCTCGATGCCTTCGAGCACTGGATGCGGGGTGTCGATAACCAGATCATTCCAGCCCATATGCGGCACTTTGAGCGAAGCGTTGTCCGGTTCGATCCGACCCACTGTTCCGTTGATCCAGCCCAGCCCGTCGGTCTGTTGGTATTCTAGCCCTTCATCCGCCATCAGCTGCATGCCGACGCAGATGCCCAGAAACGGGCGGCCCCGCTCTTCGACGGCCTCGACCATTGCGGCAAAGCAACCGGAGCCGCGCAGGGCTTCGGCGCAGGCCGGGAATGCCCCGTCGCCGGGCAGAACCAGACGATCAGCTTTGCTGACTACATCCGGATCTGAGGTCACAACGACGCTGCCGCCAACCTCGGCAGCCATCTTCTGAAAGGCTTTTTCCGCCGAATGCAGGTTCCCGCTTTCGTAGTCGATGATGGCTGTCAGCATGGTCGCCCGCGGCCTTGTCTAGGTAGTTAACTATCTTGAATCATTTCAGAATACCGTGCAGGCATCTGCAAGGCGCGTATCACAGCGCCCCTTTGGTTGATGGAATGGCATCGCTTTTGCGCGGATCGTGTTCCAGAGCATCGCGCAGCGACCGAGCTACGGCCTTGAAGGCGGCTTCTGCGATGTGGTGGCTGTTAAAGCCATGGATCTGGTCGACGTGCAGCGTTATGCCCCCATGCGTGCTGAAGGCCTGAAAGAATTCCCGCACCAGTTCGGTATCAAAGCTGCCGATCTTCTGGGTTGGCATTTCGACATTCCAGATCAGGTAGGGGCGGCCAGACAGGTCCAGCGCACAGGAAACCTGTGCGTCGTCCATCGGCAACTGGCAGGCGCCGTAACGGCGGATGCCGCGTTTGTCGCCCATGGCCTGGCTCAGGGCCTGTCCCAGCGTGATACCGGTGTCCTCGACCGTGTGGTGATCGTCGATGTGCAGATCGCCTTTGGCGGTGATGCGCATGTCGATCAGCGCGTGGCGCGCCAGTTGATCCAGCATATGATCAAAGAACCCGACACCGGTCTGGTTGTCATACTGGCCTGTTCCGTCAAGGTCGATGTCGACCGTGATCTCGGTTTCTGCCGTTTTTCTGGATACTTGCGCGCGGCGCATGGCACACTCCTCAGTCGCTTGACGGCCTTATAGGCAGCCGGTGGGTCTGCGCCAAGAGTACAAAAACACTTGGGCACGCTGCGTGGCGGCCATGCGTCATTCCGGTGTCTGGATCAAGTGGACTGTTGGAGCGGGCGAGGCGATTCGAACGCCCGACCCTAACCTTGGCAAGGTTATGCTCTACCCCTGAGCTACGCCCGCAAACCAACCAGTCAGACCATCCTGGAGCGGGCGAGGCGATTCGAACGCCCGACCCTAACCTTGGCAAGGTTATGCTCTACCCCTGAGCTACGCCCGCACCTGAATGGTGCGCTGGATTTAAAAGGAAGAGCGGCGCCGTGCAAGGGGTAAATTGCAAATTTTCCAAGGGTTCGCGCAATGGGACGAACATATCGGTCAGGACCCGTCCGGGTGTTCGCGCCCAAGCCCGGGCACCAGCCCGACAAAGGGATCATCCGGAAAGCGGGTCTTCCTGCGTTGCGCCTGCGATGGCAAAGTCTTCGGTGTGGATTACAAGGCCGGCATTCGTGGCCAAAGCGATCCCATAGGCGCCCGGTTCATCGACCGAAAGGGCGCTGCTGCCCGGGCCCAATATCATCGGCATCTGGTGACAGGGACTTTTGAGGGTAGTGAAGGCAACGCCGCCCGCATGCCCCGAGATCGTTCGATGAATGTGGCCACAGAGCAAATGCAGTGGCCCCGGATAGTCCCGCAATCGCATCAGCAGAGCATCGCCATTGATCAGATTGATGGCATCCATGCCATCAAACCCCGTTGCAAAGGGTGGGTGATGACAGGCCACCAACAGCGGTCTTTGACCGGCGAGAGCCAGCTGTATGTCCAGCCACCGCAACCGGCGCTCGCACAGCCAGCCTGCGTGCTGCTGAACTGCGCCTTGGTGATCGTGGGTGTCCAGGATCAGCACACGCAACGGCCCCAGATCAAAGGCATGCTGAGCAAACCCATCCGCATCCACCTGATCGGGAAAGGCCTGAACAAAGTTCTTGGCCGAGTCGTGATTGCCAAGAGTGGCATAAAGGGGCAGGCGGTTACTGCTCAGAGCCTGTTGTAGCCGCGCATATTGGTCACGCTTCCCGTGGTGGGTGAGATCCCCCAGCAAGACCAGCGCTTGCGCATCTTCGTGATGGGCCAAAGCGTGCGTCAGGCCTTCTTCAAATCGCGCCAAGGGGTCCAGCCCGATGATGGACCGTCCGTCGCTTTCAATGTGCAGGTCGGTAAAAATCAGCAGTTTGTCTGGCATGTCGGAACGCCGGCCGGGGCCCAATCGTCGTTGTGTCGCGGAGTGTCTTCGGGCAGGGCGGCCTGTTTGGCCATTGCATACCAGAGATCGGGAACCGCCTTTGGTACCAGAATGGCTTCGACCTCACGTGCCTCGGCATCTGACATGTATTTCAGCGAAACGCGCGTGGTAAAATAGCCGTAGTACCGCCCGTCTTCCGCCTGCACGGCCCAATCGGCAATCTGCGGGTGCAGGAACGTGACCTTGGAGCCCATGCGCTTGCCCGGCATTTTCTGAGGATGACTGGCGAGCCGACCCTCAAACCCATTGCCCCGCCGCCTGAGATTGTCGACCCAGACCAATTCCACGTCGGTGGGATCGTCGCTGACATGAAGCGCAACACGGAATGACAGCGAAGGACTGAACCAACCCCGCCGCTTTTGCATCGCGCCGATAACCGTATTCAGGGTGCCGCGCGCTTCGGCAAAAGCCTCTGCCAATGCATGATCATAGGTCACCACCTTGATCACCCGCATCTCCGCCTGAACGCTTGGCACGGCCAGCAGGGCCAGATGGCCCGCCAGAACGGCACAAGACAACAGACGCAGCACGGACATCGGCAGGATCCTTCCCCCAAAGGATGCAATACACTTGCTAAGTCTCTACCCTAGGCAGGAAAACCCGTCGCGACAATGCCTTGATCGCCGGTTGCCTTGCATCTTTGTGCCAGAAATATCCCGGGGGGTCTGGGGGGCTGGCCCCCCAGGCGGGGGCGTCTCC
>JAHDIS010000004.1:64486-94521 GCA_020630695.1 Paracoccaceae bacterium
CAGCGATCCGATCCAGTCCTTCCCAATATTATTCGAACTCGATCAGCAGGTCCTTGGCGTCGATCTGCCCACCGGGCTGCACGTGCACGGCCTTGACGGTGCCATCGGCCTCGGCGTGCATCCCGGTTTCCATCTTCATGGCTTCGATGGTCAGCAGCAGGTCGCCTTCCTTGACCTTCGCGCCCGCCGTGACGGCAACCGATGCCACAACGCCCGGCATCGGCGCGCCCACGTGTTTGGCGTTGCCGACCTCGGCTTTTGGACGTGCTGCACTGGAGGCCTTGGCCTTGCGGTCCGGCACACGGATTGTCCGCGGCTGGCCGTTCAGTTCAAAGAAGACACGCACTTCGCCGTCGTCCTGCGTCTCACCAACCGCCTGCAGGCGGATTTCCAGCGTTTTGCCCGGATCGATTTCGGCCGTGATCTCTTCGCCAGGCTCCATGCCGTAGAAGAAGGTCAGCGTGGGAAGGGTGCGCACCGGACCATAGGAACGGTGACGCCCCATGTAGTCCAGAAAGACCTTGGGATACATCAGGTAGCCGTTCAGATCCTCATCATCGACGCCTTTGCCTTCCAGCTGTTTGACCAGATCGGCGCGTGTCTCTTCGATATCAATAGGCGCCGCGTGCAGGCCGGGGCGATCAGTAAAGGCTTTTTCATCCTTCAGAATCTTCTTCTGGATCTTCTTTGGCCAGCCACCGGGCGGTTGACCAAGATTGCCCTTCATCATGTCGATCACCGAATCCGGGAAGGACACATCTGTCTTGGGATCTTCGACCTCGTCGCGGCTGAGACCCTGCGACACCATCATCAGCGCCATATCTCCCACAACCTTGGAGGATGGCGTCACTTTGACGATATCACCGAACATCTGGTTCACATCCGCATAGGTCTGGGCGACCTCGTGCCACCGTTCTTCCAGTCCCATGCTGCGGGCCTGTGCCTTGAGGTTGGTGAACTGCCCGCCGGGCATTTCGTGCAGGTAGACCTCAGAGGCTGGTGCCTGCTGCGCGCTTTCAAAGGCAGCATACTGACCGCGGACCGCTTCCCAGTAGTTGGAAATCTCACGGATCGCCGCGATGTCCAGCCCGGTGTCGCGCTCGGTGTGGCGGAAGGCTTCGACCACGGAACCGAGTGTGGGCTGCGAGGTGTTGCCCGACAGCGCGTCCATGGCGGCGTCCACGGCGTCAACGCCAGCCTCGGCAGCAGCGATGATGGTGGCCGTGGCTGCGCCGGATGTGTCATGCGTGTGGAAGTGGATCGGCAGGCCGACCTCTTCTTTCAGCGCTTTGACCAGCGGGCCGGCTGCAGGGGCCTTCATCAAACCTGCCATGTCCTTGAGACCAAGGACATGTGCGCCAGCGGCTTTCAGCTCCTTGCCCATGGCGACGTAGTATTTCAGGTCATACTTGGCGCGGTCCGGGTCGAGGATGTCGCCGGTGTAGCAGATGGTGCCTTCCAGCACCTTGCCACTTTCCAGCACCGCGTCCATGGCGACGCGCATGTTTTCCACCCAGTTCAGGCTGTCGAATACACGGAATACATCGACGCCGGTTTCCGCGGCCTGTTTGACAAAGAACTGCACGACGTTGTCGGGATAGTTGGTGTATCCAACCCCGTTTGCACCGCGCAGAAGCATTTGGGTCATCAGGTTTGGCATGGCCTTGCGCAGATCGCGCAGGCGTTGCCAGGGGCATTCCTGCAAGAAGCGGTAGGCCACATCAAATGTCGCGCCGCCCCAGCATTCCATCGAGAACAGCTGCGGCAGGTTATGCGCATAGGTCGGGGCGACCTTGATCATGTCGATTGACCGCATACGCGTGGCCAGAAGCGACTGGTGGCCGTCGCGCATGGTTGTGTCGGTGATCAACAGCTGCTTTTGCGCAGCCATCCAATCGGCCACCGCTTGCGGGCCTTTTTCCTCAAGCAGGTTGCGGGTGCCGGGGGCAGGGGTTTCGACTTTGAAACCCGGTGCACGTGCAGGGCGCAGGTCCGCCGCTGGCATGGCGCGGCCTTGCACCTCGGGGTGACCGTTTACGGTGATGTCCGCGATGTAGGTCAGCACCTTGGTGCCGCGGTCCCGACGTTTGCGGAACTGGAACAGGTCCGGCGTGGTATCGATGAACTTGGTCGAATACTGGTTGTTGAGAAAGGTCTCATGCTTGAGCAGGTTGATCACGAACTCGATGTTCGTGGTCACGCCGCGGATACGGAATTCACGCAATGCGCGGTCCATCCGTTTGATCGCCTTGTCCGGGGTCTGCGCCCAGGCTGTGACTTTCACCAAGAGCGAGTCGTAGTAGCGGGTGATCACGCCGCCCGCATAAGCCGTGCCGCCGTCCAGACGAATGCCCATACCGGTCGCCGCGCGATAGGCGGTCAGGCGGCCATAGTCGGGGATAAAGTTGTTTGCCGGGTCTTCTGTGGTGATCCGGGTTTGCAGCGCGTGGCCGTTCAGTCGGATATCATACTGGCTGGCGCGGCCAGTGGCCTCGGCCAGCGACTTGCCTTCGGCGATCAGGATTTGCGCCTGAACGATGTCGATGCCGGTCACCTCTTCGGTGACAGTGTGTTCCACCTGGACGCGAGGGTTCACTTCGATGAAGTAGAATTTGCCGGTTTCCATATCCATCAGGAACTCGACGGTGCCAGCGCATTCATAGTTCACGTGGGCACAGATCTTGCGGCCCAGTTCGCAAATCTCTTCGCGCTGTGCTTCGGACAGATAAGGGGCAGGGGCGCGTTCCACGACTTTCTGGTTGCGGCGCTGGACAGAACAGTCGCGTTCGTAAAGGTGGTAGATCTGGCCGTGCTTGTCACCAAGGATCTGAACCTCGACGTGACGCGCGCGGGTGATCATCTTTTCCAGATATCCCTCGCCGTTGCCAAAAGCGGCCTCGGCTTCGCGGCGGCCTTCCAGCACCTTTTCTTTCAACTCGTCCGGCCCGTTGATCGGGCGCATACCGCGGCCACCGCCGCCCCAGCTCGCCTTGAGCATCAAGGGATAGCCGATTTCTTCGGCTTCTTTTGCGATGGCTTTGAAATCGTCGCCCAGAACTTCTGTGGCGGGGATGACTGGAACGCCTGCCTGCACCGCGACTTTGCGGGCGCTGGCCTTGTCGCCCAGTGCGCGCATTGTAGCGGCCTTGGGGCCGATAAAGGTGATCCCGTTTGCTTCGCAGGCGTCCACGAATTCAGGGTTCTCAGACAGCAGGCCATAGCCCGGATGGATCGCATCTGCGCCGCATTCCTTGGCCACGCGAATGATTTCGTCGATCGCCAAATAGGCCTGAACGGGTCCCAGACCTTCGCCGATGCGGTAGGCTTCGTCCGCTTTGAAGCGGTGCAGGCCCAGCTTGTCTTCCTCGGCATAGACCGCGACGGTTTGTTTGCCCATCTCGTTGGCCGCACGCATGATGCGGATGGCGATTTCACCCCGGTTGGCGATCAGGATCTTGGTAAAGCTGGTCATGTCAGAGAAGTCCTTCGGAATCGTCATTGGCGCAGGCTTACGGCACTTGGGTGGGCCCGGTACATCGGGGTTTTTGGGTAGCTCCTGCTGCAGCGCGGCAATGTTAGCGATAAACCCGCGATGTTCAAGGGTACCCGTGGTTTCGGTTCAGATCAGGCGCTTGGAAAGATCGGCCAGCCGATGCGCTCCGATCTGAGCCATGTTCAGTTTTATGTCATCCGTCAGAATGTGCATCAGATGGCCGGGACCGGCTTTGCCAAGGGCACCGACGGCATAATGCCATGCCCGTCCCAGCATTACGAAATCCGCACCCAAGGCCAGAGCGCGCATCACATCCAGACCAGAGGCGACGCCGCTGTCGAACAGGATCGGAACCTGAGGGCCGACGGCTGCGCGGATGCTGCTCAGCTCGGTGATCGTGGCCGGGCCCGCTTCGAATTGGCGCCCGGTGTGGTTGGAGACCCAAAGCGCGTCGACCCCTTCGCTCATCAGGCGTTTGGCAACGTCGGTACAAAGCACGCCCTTGATGATCAGATCGCCTTGCCATTCCTCGCGGAGGATTTTCAGGGTGTCCCAGCCGGGGGCGCCGCGGATGATATGGCCGGCGTGCGCCAGCGAAGAGCGGGCCTCGGTCTGATTCAGATAGCTTTCTGGCAAACGCAACCGGGGTGAGCCTTCTCGCAGGGTGCCCAGAGACCATTGCGGATGGCTCAGCACCTCCCAGATTACGCGTGGTGTAATCTTGGGCGGAAGGGTCAGTTTGGCGCGGCGCTGCCGCTCGCGGCGGGAATCGTCGGGAACGTCCACTGTCAAAACCAGTTTGGTGAAACCGCTGGCCTTAGCGCGGGCCAGCATATCGCGTCTGATCTCGGGATCGGCCGGGCAATAGAGCTGGAACCAGCCCATGTCACCTGCAATAGGGCCGATCTCTTCGGGCAGGCGCGTGGCCACGGTGGACAGTCCATAGGGAATACGCTGCTCTTGTGCGAAACCTGCCAGAATGCGTTCCATCCCGGGCCACATGAGGCCAGACATGCCGAGCGGAGCGATGCCGAAGGGGCGGGCATAGTCGGCGCCCATGAAATGTGTGCTCAGATCCGGATCGATCTTGCCGGGCAGAATGTCCGGTCTGAACAACACGGCATCCAGTGCATCGCGATTGCGCTGCACTTGCAGCTCTCGCCCTGTGCCGCTGTCCAGGTACTCAAAGGCAAAATGCGGAATGCGCCGCTTTGCCTTGGCGCGCAGGTCGGAAAGGGCTGGATAAGTTAGATCAAGGTCCATGGCCGCATTAGCCGCAGTGCATTGGCATTTGTCCAGTGCCCTTTGATGCGATTGCCGGTTTTGAAATGCCCGTGCGGGTGGTGTAGCGGGTCTCTTGGCACGCGATGCGCACCAATCGCACGGCTACCGCACGAAGTCGGCCTGACCGTAGCCTTGCAAATACAAAAGCGCACTCAGGTCGCCATGGTTCACACGCAGATCGCATTCGGCCTGAACCGATGGCTTTGCATGCAGAGCGACCCCCATGCCGGCGCGGCCAAGCATGCCCAGATCGTTGGCGCCATCCCCGACGGCCAGAACGTCATTCGCGGTGATGCCCAGTCGTTGGGATATGCTGTCCAGAGCGTCGACCTTGGCCGCGCGGCCGAGGATGGGCATGCCCACTTCGCCGGTCAACTGGCCGTCCTTGATCAACAGTGTGTTGGCCTGGTTTTCATCAAAGCCCAGTTTGGCAGCGACACGGGCTGTAAAGGCGGTAAAGCCGCCCGATACCAGTGCGCAATGCGCACCATTCGCTTTCATGGTCGCCAGAAGCGCAGGCCCGCCGGGCATCAGCGTGATCCGGGTTTCCACAACGCGGTCGATGACCTCTTCGGGCAATCCGCGCAGCAGCGCTACGCGTTCGCGCAGGGCGCCGTCAAAATCCAGTTCTCCGTTCATGGCGCGTGCTGTGATGTCTTTGACATGGGCGCCTACGCCGGCTTCTTCTGCCAGCTCGTCGATGCATTCCTGCTCGATCATGGTGCTGTCCATATCGGCCAAGAGCATGGATTTGCGGCGCCCTTCGGCCGGTAGCAGGTTCAGGTCTGCCTGATCGGCCAGCGTCGCCCGGACGTCATCAAACTGGCTTGGCCGCGTTTCGAGCGGAAATTCGGCGGCTTCGTCCGGGGACAGCCATGTGACCGTGCCGCCGCCAAAAGCGTTGCGCAGCGTCTCCACGAGGGCCGGATCCAGCGCGCCGGGCTTGGCGATGAGGGAAGCGATCAGCATGGGTCTTGGCTCCGTGGTTTGTTCGGCTGCGCTTCTGCCATGGCGCGGCGGGCTTGGCCAGAGGTGGATGGCACGCCGCTCAGGCAAAGCTGCCCTGACAGAACCACCCCGGCGAAAGTGCCGCGCCATGGGCATAAAACAGCCAGAGCCTGTCGCCCCGGTCCGTTTCAACGCGCCAATAGTCGCGCGGCCCTGATCGCCATGCGGGATCATCCAGCCACCATTCCGGGGCAATCCGTTCGGGCCCGGATGCCTGCAGGCAGGAAAAGTCGCGCCCGCGCCAGCGAAAGCGGGGCGGTGGGGTAGGGCCGTCGCCACCTGCCACCGGCTCGGGCGGCCAGAGCAACACGGGTCTGGGGGTTGCGGATTTGGGCCAGTCCTCGGCGGGTTCGGACCATGCCGCAGCCAGAACCTGAGCCCCTTTTTCCGGTATGTGGCTGGCGCCGGGGTGCAGGCGTGTGATGGCTTCCATGCCCACCCGCGCGCCCAGTCGTCCCAGCAGATCCTCAAGCGCAGCGCCCTGATTTTGCCTGCGCTGGCCATGGGCGGCGGCCTCAGCGTGTCCGGCCATGGTGCGCGCCTGTATCGGCTCATGCTGTACGGCTTCGAGGCGTAGCATGTCGATGCCCGGACCTGCGTCCAGCGCTTCGATTTTCATGGCCAGCAATGTCCGTAGCCTTTGCGGGTCTGCGCTGGCCACAGCGCCGGTCACCGTTTGCCAGCACATTTGTCCGTCACAGCGATGCGCCTCGAGCCGCATGACCCGTGCACCGCGCGCCTTGGTGCGCAGTTTGTCACACAGAGGGCCCAGCATGCGTTCGAGCGCTGCTTCGACGTCACTGGCCAGACCGATGGGGTCTGGAAAGGACAGCCGTACGGCAAAGCGTTCTGGGGGCGGGGCGGGCGAAATCGGTTCTGGCGCGCTGCCGATGGCTTGATCCAGCCGGTCCACCATGCCGCGTCCGAACCGCCGGGCCAGCCCGGCGCGCGGTTGCCCCAAAAGATCACTGATCCGGCGCAGGCCCAGCCGGTTCAGCTGATCGCGGGTGTGCGGCTCCAGCCGCAGGGCCGCCACGGGCAGGGAGCCGATCGCGGACCATGTTTGCCCAACCGGTGCGATGCGGCTCTGGCTGGGGGATGCGGCCGCCACCCCCGGTGCGGTGCCGCCGCGTTCCCAATGCCGCCGTTTGCCTGCGCGGGAACGCGTGGCGCGCGCCTCTTGGTCGATGGCATCCCCGGATCGGTGTGATCCGACCTGCTGGGCGCTGTAGCGTGCCAGTGCCCATGCCGCGCCCAGCGTGTCTGCGATCCCCAGCCGTGCTGTCAGCCCCAGATCCGCGCAATCCTGTGTCACTTGCTTTGCCAGTGCGGCTTCACCGCCGAACAGATGCGCGCAACCTGTCAAATCGATCACCAGTGCATCGGGAGGCTCAGAAGAGACCCAAGGGGAAAAGCGCCCGGCCCAGCGGTGCAGTGCACCCAGAAAATCGGCTTCGCGATGGGCCGCGCGGGGACGGGTGATCAGATCGGCGCATTGGGCGTGGGCATCGCGCAATGGTTGCCCAGAGTAGAGCCCCAGCTTTGCCGCAGCCTCGGAGACAGAAGACAGCACCTGCGCGGGCCCCTGTTCTTCCATGATGGCAAAGGGAACATCGCCCAGATGCGGTTCGACCCGGATCAGACGTTCAGCGCCAAGGCGCGGAAACCAGAGGGATAGAATACGGCGATGTGGCATGGGCAGCAGAAAATGTTCCTAATTTGTTCTTATTGATTCCGGGTGCCGATGTCGAGTCCCAGACCTTGTGGCTGAATGGGCAAAACCGGTCAGGAAGTCTGGCTCGCGCAAACGTGCGCAGCCCATGCTTGCCAAGTCCCTTTCGCCTTTGCATCCTTACGCAAAGGGAGAAAGCCATGCAAAGACGTCATTTCTTTACCGGAGCCGCTGCTGCGCTTGGCCTGTCGGGGCAGGCCGCAACGGCGAAGGGTCGTTTCGAGGTCACCCGAAGCGATGCTGAGTGGAAGGCCATGCTAAGCGCGCTTGAGTACAAAGTGATGCGGCGCGAAGGCACCGAACGGGCCTTTACCTCGCCGCTCAACAACGAAAAGCGTGCGGGGACATTTGTTTGCCGGGGCTGTGATCTGCCGCTTTATTCGTCCAAGCACAAATACGACAGCGGCACAGGCTGGCCCAGCTTTTGGCAGGCGGTTCGCCCTTCGGCGATCGGAACCAAGACCGACCGTTCGCTTTTTATGGTGCGCACAGAGTGCCATTGCGCGCGATGCGGATCGCACCTTGGGCACATCTTCGATGATGGGCCTCAGCCCACTGGACAACGCCATTGCATCAACGGGGTGTCGCTGGTGTTCAAGGCCAGCTAGGGTGCTCATCATTTTGGCCGGAAGGAACCGTACAGCATGATTGCCTATGTCACTGTCGGTGCCGATGACATCGAGAGCGCAAAGCGGTTTTATACCGCCTTTCTGCCGGCGTTGGGGTACGGGCTGACCGAAGGCTCCGAAGGTCTGAGCTTTGCCTTGCCGTCTGAGCCGGGCCAGTCTGTCGTTTTGCCGGATTTTTACGTCAAACCAACGTACGACGGCAAACCAGCGTCGGCTGGCAACGGTGCCATGGTGGCGTTCGAGGCCAGCACCCAACACGAGGTTCGCAGGTTGCACGCCGCTGCACTGGCAGCTGGCGGGGCGGACGAAGGCCAACCCGGATTTCGTGCCGCCTATGGCGCGGATTTTTATGTCAGCTACCTTCGCGATCCCCAAGGCAACAAAATCGCCCTGTTTTCCTGCAATCCGGCCGAACCGGGACGGGACGATTGATACCGATAGGCGCGGCGCAGCCCTTCAAAGGGTGGTCAAGGTCGCAAATCCAAACCTGAGAAAATCCTCGATTTCCTGTGTGGGAACCTGTTCCTTTTGCATGCGCATCGCGCCGGAATGCAGCGTGTCGATCTGATGCACTGCGATGGCTGTCGGAACCTCTGGTCTGAATAGTCCGGCCTCTTTTTGGGCGTCCACCCAGACTGCTATCCCTTGCTGGAAATAGTCGCGCAGCTGGTCAACAAGATCGCCGGTTTCCGGCCCCAATCTATCGCGGTGTGCGCGCATGGTGACAAACAGGCAGCCCGCCGGCAGACCCAGCGCATCTTTGTCTTTTGTCAGAAACGACACGATCGTTTCCACTGTGTCCGCATAGGGTTCGCCAACACGAAAAAGCGCCAGAAACGGGTCGATCGCCATTGTTCTGTAGGTCATCAAGGCGGCCGTTTTCAGGCCGTCATCACTGCCGAATTCCCGATAGAGACCGGGTTTGGAAACCTTTGCGGCCGCGCAAATGTCATTGACGGATACCTCGGCAGGTCCGTTTGACCAGTAGTTCATCAATGCGATTTCCAGGACGCGGTCACGATCGAGGGTCTTGGGGCGTCCACGGGGCTTTGCAGGAAAGTTCATATATTTCGTACCATCAGGTATTTATTAATTGACAGTGATGTTTTCGTACCTCTAGTTACGAAAAAAATGAACCCGCCGCCAGCCTGATAGTGAGAGACTGAACATGTCGAAAGATCCCCTTGGAATCGTGGCACGCATGAATGCGATGAGCCTGATGATGATCACCCCCGAATTTTATAAAATTCGCCGGATGCGTTCAGAAGGGGCGGCCCGGATTTCCGAAGCGCCTGCGCGCTTGGAAATGAAGCCTGACTTCATCGAAGTGGATGGGCTTAATATTCGCGTAGGAACAAGCCGAATGCCCGATCGTCCCACTGTATTGTTCCTCAGCCCACTGCCTCAGAGCATCCTTTGCTACGATGCTGTCTGGGCGAAGTTGTCGGGCCATTGCGACCTGATCGCTGTTGATCTGCCGGGCTTTGGTCGCAGCGATGGTGGGCAGCAATACATGAGTTTTGATGCGCAAAGCGCTTTTCTGCAAAAAATCATGGATGTGATGGCGCTGAATGACGTGCACATCGTCGCGCCGGATGTGGCCATGCCGGTTGCGATGCATCATGCGATCCATAGACCCGAAAAGGTCAAAAGCATTCTGATTGGGGACGGGCCGGGCATCTTCCCTTCAGCCGACGGCAGTCTGATCCGAAAAATCACGAAATCCGGGTTCTGGCGGACCCTTGTTCGGCTGAACGGGGCCAAGACCTTTATCGCCGGGGCCTTGCAGTTGGGCTATTTGCACTACAGCCCCACACGAGAAGAGGTTGAAGATTATGTCAAATCCTACGCGGGGCGGATCGGGCAGGTCACCCAGTACTTCAAACACTACGCCACGGGCTGTGCGGCGCTGACAGCTGACATAGAGAAGCTGAATGTACCCACGCAGGTCTTCTGGGGCGATGAAGATGGGTTCCTGCTGGTCGACAATGCGCACAATCTGCAGGCTCGACTGCCCCAGGGTTCTGTTCATGTGTTCGAGAACTGCGGTCATTTCTGTTATCAGGACAAAAGCGCTGAGTTTGCCGCGATGGTGCGCGATTGGGTTGAAAACTGATCTGGCATCGAAACCGAGACCAGGCACAGATTTCCAAACTATGATCACAAAAAAGCCCGGACCAATCCGCGGTCCGGGCTTTTGCTGGTCTGGCCTGCCGCCTAAGGCATGACAGTAGTCTATTTGAACGAGCGTGAATCCTTGATCTGATCCCATGCCCATACAACCAGTTGCAACTGGTCTTCCTGACTGCGGTCGCCGCCGTTGATGTCGGGGTGCAAAACCTTGATCAGGGCTTTGTAGGACTTGCGGATTTCCGCCTTGGTCCAAGTATCCTCGGCCTCGAGCACCTCAAGCGCGCGGCGTTCGGTGGGGGGCAGCTTGCGAGTGCCGCCCTTGGCCTTGCCGGGATTGCGCGTGGCATTGTTGCCCAGCACCTGATGCGGGTCTTCAATGCCCAGACGGGCCCAGGCCTTGGCCTCTGGGTCACGCCAGTCCTTGGTCTTGCGCTCCCAAACCTTGTCCGAGGAATCCTGAGCATTCATCTCGGCCTCGGTCTTGCCTTCGTAGAAGTTCCACTTGTTATTGTATTCGCGGACGTGGTCCTTGCAGAACCAGTAAAAGTCGTCCAGCACGTCCGGCGCCTTGGGCGCACGGAACTTGCCCGCTTCCTCGCAGCCCTCATGTTCGCACACGCGGGTGGAGGTTTCCTGTTCACCTGTCATGCCCCGGCGCCCGCGCGGGTTTTTCTTTTTCGCGGACTTGACGGACATGTCGAACCCAAAGGGATCTGGCTTGCTCATCTGCAACCTCTTTTCGACTCGGAGGCCAGAGTTTAGACTATCTTTCACCAGTTTACAGGGGGCTAAGCAGAAAATTGTCCAAGGCAGATCGGATTGAGCAGGCGCTGCGTGCCGCCTTTAACCCAAGCGCACTGTCGGTGCGCGATGACAGTGAACGCCATCGTGGCCACGCAGGCTATCAGGAAGGTGGCGAAAGCCATTATCACGTGACGCTTCGATCGATGGAATTCGAAGGTCAAAGCCGGATTGCCCGCCACCGCGCGGTGCACAAGGCGCTGGGAGCGGAATTGGTGGCATCCATTCACGCCCTGTCGCTAGATCTGGGCACCTGAAGGCGTGGTTGCTGTCTAGCTGCCGTTCGCCTTGAGCCGTGAGGCGCGGGCGGTCAGAACGCTGGGCAGTTGCTGTACGGGCTGAACCTCGGCCGGGGCGTCTGGCTGTGAGGCCGGACCCCGGTCTGTTGGCGTGGCTGCCGGGGTGGCTTTGCGCTTGGCCGTCTTGCTGACGATTTTGACGGTGCGCGCGGGCTTGACCGGGTCTGGTTGGGGCTTGGCCTGCGCCACATCATGCATCTGAGCTTCCGGCAATTCCCGTGGTGTGGGGGGCTCGTCGATTTGCGGCGGAGCCAACATGCGTGGCGCGTAGCTGTTCACATCTTCTGCATCGGGGCGACGGAATACCAGCAGGTTGCGCCAGACCGTCGCGGTCTGTGTCAAGCCACTGCGTTCCTCGCTGGGCAGGGTTTCGCTGCGCTGATACTCCCAGCCGCGCTGGGCCATATCGTTCATGATCTGCTCAATCGAGGCCGCAAAGCGGCTCTCGGGGTCTTTGACGCCTTTGACCTTGTCACCCTTTTCGGGGGCGGGAACGACCTTGTATTCGTAACGCATCTGCTCATGCACCTGTTGTCTTTGGGGTGGGTATCTCAGGCTGTTGTGGTCAGGTGAGGGAGAAATTGCGGCATCATGATGCCGCGCGGGACAGGGGGCCGTGATGGGCTTGTTCCCAAAAGAATAAAGGCGGGCCTTTCGGCGCCGCCTCGATGCTCTGAAAAACAAAGGGCTTAAGACCCCCCAATCGAAAATTCTTGTATCAATCGCTCTCTTTCGCCTCTCAAATACTGAGGCTGCCGCCTAATCCCTTGACGGTGAATACACGTTAACTTTTCCCCCTAGACAGGGGCAGTCAGGGAAACCTTACGTTAGGGAATTGGAATGCAAGCGCTTTGGAAGTCGGATTCAGGCCGAAACCACCGTTGGGGGGGACCCCATCCAGTCCAAAACCAGCTGAAGCCACCACAGATACCCGTCCAGCACCCAGCCTGAATGCTGCCAGAGAAGCCAAAGGACTCCCCCGATGGCGACGATCGGCAGCGCGTATAGCACCATGAGCGACAGCGCCAGCGCGGCAGCGGACAGGTTGGACAATACCGCGCTTTGTTCCGGATCCAGCCGCGCGACCAAGCCACCCCAGAAGGGCAGCGGCACCCAGGTGATGACGCTGAGCGCGGCAAGCCCGAGGTGCACCAGTGTTGGCAGCAAGGTAGAGGCAACCATGGCGACCACCCAGACATGCGACCCCGGATCGTCCAGAATGGCCTGAACATCCACCAGCACTTCGCCGCGCAGCAGGTTGATCTGAGCAAAGACGATGACCAGCGTGGTCGCCAATAGCGCAAAGATAACCGCTGCCACCGCGATATCGGCAAGTCCGGCGAGGAAGGGCGCGATGCCTTTTTTCTGACGCCCCCACTGCAACAGAAAGATCGTCCAGCCATAGCTGAGCCAGTCAAAGATCGCGTTGATTGATGGAAGGAGGACTAAGCCAAATAGCCATGTAAAGATCGTTCCATGAGCCGCAGGCAGCTTTACCGAAGCAGGAAAGATTGCCACACAAATTATTAGCAAAAGGCCAAAATATGATTGTGCTCCATAATCCAAACGGACGTTGCGTACCGCAAGGGCCGATAAATAAAAACCGGCGATCATACCAATCGGAAAAATTGGAGGAAACGCGTACGCAAGCGCTATCGTCAGCATGAAAGCAAAAGTAAATCCAGAAGCAAAAAGAGTGCCAAATCCGAGAGCAAATAGAAATGCGAAACGATTTTCTAGCGCAAACGCACCCGTTAGGATGAATGTTGCTATGGCCGAAACCGTCCAGCCCTTTGATATGTAGGAACTCGTTGAAATATTAATAAAAAACCTAAATGCTAGACTGGTCGCGTACAGTCCGACAATTATTGAGGGAACAACTTCTTCTACACCAAAGCGAATACCGTTAATCTCGTCTGGGGAAGGGAAGAATTCGCTGGTTCCGAGGGTCAATTGGGATCCTGTTGCGGCCCATTGAATTCCGGAAAATAGCACGGTGTATATGACCGAGAGTTTTATAGCGGTTGTGATCACCGGCCACGACCAAGGCCTGTTTCGCAGTGCGTGAACTTGCTCGTCGTCCAATGACCGTGGGGTCAAATGCCACATCAGTCTATTAGAAAATCCAGTGCTTGGTTCTGGATTGTCTTCCACCGTTTCCGGTTTCAGCACCCGTTCCAGCCATTGCAGGACGGCCTCTAGCGTTGCTTTATAGGGGCGGTGCATGCGTTTGGCTTTTTGGGCCAACCAGTCTTTGTCGCCTTGATGGCTGCCTGCCGTCTTCAGGGTTCGGTAGAGCAGGTAAAACACACCGGCTGCGACGAGCGACGGGACGCCCCACAACACAACCACCCAATCAACAAACTTGTCCAATCCCATGACGTGACGCTAGGGCGCGTCGTGCCGGTCTGCAAGCAAAAGGAGAGTCTTTTGCCTTGCACTCAGGCATCGCATTGGCCCCATAGAAAAAGCCGGCCCCGCGTATTATCGGTGCCGGCTTTGTTTTGTGTGGATCGTGCCTGGTCGCCGGTCAGACGGTGCCCATGGCCGAGGTGATCAGGAAGAAGATCACAGCCGAGAGCGTCGCGGCCGCTGGCACGGTGATGACCCATGCTGCGATGATCGTCATGAAGTGCGACCTGCGCACCAATTTGCGACGACGACGTTCCTCCACGCCATAAACCGGGCGATCTGGCATGGCGATCCGGGCCTTGCGAATGCGGCGTTCCGCGTCCCATTCCCGGAAGAAGCCGACCCCGAAAACACCGCCCACGGCAATGTGTGTCGAGCTGACGGGCAGGCCGAGCCAACTGGCGACAATCACGGTGATCGCGGCAGACAAGGCGACGCAGTAGGCGCGCATCGGGTTCAGCTTGGTGATCTGGCTGCCCACCATCTTGATCAGCTTGGGCCCAAAGATGAACAGGCCAAAGGAAATCCCGAAGGCGCCAATGACCATGACCCAGAGCGGTATGCTGACAGCTTCGGTAAAGTTGCCCGACTGCGAAGCCTGCACGATCGCGGCAAGCGGACCAACCGCATTGGCCACATCGTTGGCACCATGGGCAAAGCTGAGAAGGGCAGCGGATACCACCAGCGGAATGCCAAAGAGCACCTTGAGCGATTTGTTGCGGTTCTCCAGCCCCTGTGACTGTTTGCGAATGATCGGGATCATGATCATCCAGACAAGTGCGCCAATGGCAGCGCCAATCAAAAGCGCGGTGGGCAGGTCGATCTTGATGATCTTTTTGAGACCCTTCAGCGCCAGATAGGATGCAAAGGTGCCGGCCATAATGCCCACGAGCACAGGCACCCATTTGCGTGCCGCTGCGATCTTGTCGTCCTGATAGATAATACGCGATTTGATCAGGGCCAGAAACAGCGCGGCGATGACCCCGCCCAGCACGGGCGAGATGACCCAGCTGGCGGCAATCGCGCTCATCGTAGGCCAGTTCACGGCGGCAAATCCCGCCGCTGCAATCCCGGCCCCCATGACGCCGCCGACCACCGAATGGGTGGTGGACACAGGTGCGCCGACCCATGTGGCCAAATTCACCCAAAGCGCGGCCGACAAAAGTGCAGCCATCATCGCCCAGATGAACACTTCGGCGGTGCCCATGCTTTCGGGCTCGATGATGCCCTTTGCAATGGTGGACACCACATCACCCCCGGCAATCAGGGCACCCGCGCTTTCAAAGACAGCAGCGATGGCAATGGCGCCGCCCATGCTCAGTGCGTTTGCGCCGACGGCGGGGCCCATGTTGTTTGCAACGTCGTTGGCCCCAATGTTCAGCGCCATATAAGCCCCGAAGCAGGCAGCGACGATCACGACCATCGAATTGTTTGTCTGGCCAAAGAACAGTGCAGCCGCGAGCCCGGCCAACACCACAAAGATCAAAGAGATACCGGGCCCGACCAAAGGCCGCCCTACGTAGCTCGTCGCCATTTCCAGATTGGAAAACCGGTCGAGATCACGATCCAGCGTTTCCAAATGGCGCGGATCACCCTTTTGGTCTGTCATCCCTTACTCCCCAGGAATTTTTTACGCGTTTAAACCGGGGATACAGGGATAATCAATTGGAAGTTTCCAACCTCAGCCGGTTTGGTCCCGGAAGATCTGCTGCAACTGCGGCTCGTCCACCATATCGGCGGCTTTTTCGGCCGAAACCCATGTGCGTGTGCGCTGATCGGCCTCGGGGTAGTCTTCGGCCAGTTCTTCAACGGACACAGAATAAACCAGCGTCTCGACTGGAAAACTCCAACCCGAGTTTTGTCGTTTCTGGTAGGTGTAGGTGCCGGATGGGCGGCCTTTGGCTTGGCCGGATTTGACACCGGCTTCTTCCCAGGCTTCTTGCAACGCCGCCTCGTTTGAAGCGAGACCGCGTATTGGCCAACCCTTGGGGATGATCCAGCGTTTGGTGCCCCGGCTTGTCACCAACAGATACTCGCGCTTGTTGCGTTCGCCGCGATGACACAGGGCGGCCACCTGAAGTTTTTTTGGGCGCTGAAGCATAGGGCTCAGCACATCAGACCATGCTTTGTGCAGTACCGAATTCATGAATGAAACCGCTCAATTCTTTGTTTTTTATTGTTTTATAACAAAGAGGCGGGCAGTGCAAATTTACCCGGACGCGGACCGGATCGCCCGGCCGGGCCACAGCGGCCACATATGCGACAGGTTTGATGCGCGCGTCCCAGGTCAGCCTGCCGGGGCGGGCAGGCCAATCACGTCCAATTTTTCCGAAAAGGTCACAGACCCAACTTGGCCGCCACGATCTGGTTCACGGCTTTGGGGTTGGCCTTGCCGCCTGTGGCTTTCATGACCTGACCAACAAACCATCCTGCCAGCTTGGGGTTCTGTTTGGCTTTTTCCACCTGTGCGGGGTTCGCGGCGATGATTTCATCGACCGCTGTTTCAATCGCGCCGGTGTCCGTGACCTGCTTCATGCCGCGATCTTCGACAATCTGCTCTGGGTCGCCGCCTTCGGTGTAGACGATTTCGAACAGGTCCTTGGCGATCTTTCCGCTGATGGCGTCAGACTTGATAAGTTTAATGATACCAGCGAGTTGCGCAGGGGAAATCGGGCTGTCTTCGATGCTGTGGTCTTCTTGCTTGAGCCGTCCGAACAGCTCATTGATGACCCAGTTGGCGGCCAATTTTCCGTCTCCGGCCTGCGATGCGACTTCTTCGAAGTAGGCGGCATTTGCGACCTCGGCGGTCAGCACCGATGCGTCGTATTCCGACAGGCTGAAGTCGGCCACAAAGCGGGCTTTCTTTTCGTCGGGCAGCTCGGGCAGCGAAGCGGCAATGTCGTCAACCCAGCCTTGTTCGATTTCCAGCGGCATCAGGTCAGGGCAGGGGAAGTAGCGGTAATCATGCGCTTCTTCCTTGGAGCGCATGGAACGCGTCTCGCCCTTGTCTGGATCATACAGACGGGTTTCCTGATCGATTTCGCCGCCGGCCTCCAGAATTGCGATCTGGCGCTTGGCCTCATAGTCGATCGCCTGCTGGATAAAGCGCATGGAGTTCATGTTCTTGATCTCGCAGCGCGTGCCAAGATGCCCGAAGTCCTGCGTTTCCTGATATTTTTCGTATTGGCCCGGACGGCAGACAGACACGTTCACGTCGGCGCGCAGGTTGCCGTTTTGCATGTTGCCATCGCAGGTGCCCAGATAGCGCAGGATCTGGCGCAGCTTGGTAACATAGGCGGCGGCTTCTTCGGGGCCGCGAATGTCGGGGCGGCTGACAATCTCCATCAGTGCCACGCCTGTGCGGTTCAAATCCACAAAGGACATATGCGGGTCCATGTCGTGGATCGATTTGCCGGCGTCCTGTTCAACGTGGATGCGTTCAATGCGCACCAGCCGCGCGATGCCCGGCTCCATGTCCACGATGATTTCGCCTTCGCCGACCAACGGGTGATACAGCTGTGAAATCTGATACCCCTGTGGCAGGTCGGGATAGAAATAGTTCTTGCGGTCAAATGCCGACGTCAGGTTGATTTCGGCCTTCAGGCCCAAGCCGGTGCGAACCGCCTGTTCAATGCAGTATTCGTTCACCACAGGCAGCATACCGGGCATGGCCGCGTCCACAAAAGCCACGTTGGAGTTGGGCTCAGCGCCAAATTTGGTCGAAGCGCCTGAAAACAATTTGGCCTGACTGGCGACCTGCGCATGCACTTCCATGCCGATCACCAGTTCCCAATCGTGCTTTGCCCCGGCGATTACCTTGGGTTTGGGTGTCTCAAAGGTCAGGTCCAGCATTGGGTGGCTCCGTGTGTCTGATTGCGCTCGGATTGCGCTGCGTTGACCGCGTTCTAGGCCAGCGCGCAACGAGCGGCAAGAGGCCTGCGCACTTCGGGCGCGGGCCTTTGGGTGAGCCGGTCAATTGTTAGACGATTTCGACGCCGTTTTCGCCAAAGGTGATGCGACCGTGCTGGCCAAGTTGCGGTGCAAAGTAGCTGGCCAGAGTGGACAGCGCACGGGCCTTGCCGCGTGCTGCGGCATCTTCGGCTTCGGGTTCGTTGTTTGCAGAATACCAAGGGGCAGGGGCCTTGGCCCACAAACCGGGATGGATCTCGCGAAGATGGTTTTGTGCAATCCACCCGAAACAATGGGCAATCCGGCTGTGGCTGGCGTCCCGGTTTTGACCGGCGGCCATGGTCACACCGGTAAAAGCGGCCAGACGGTTGGCCATGTGTTGGTCGCGGCATTGTTCGAGAATGTCATGCAACCCGCTTGTGAAGGTTTCGGCATCAACACGGCGCACGGCTTCGATGTCCTGCTCCAGCGCGCCGATCCAGACCCACGTATAACCGCCGCTGCCCCAAATGTCGCTTGTGTTGGTGGCAACCCGCCGGGCCTGCAATTCGAGCGCTTCCCAAGACCCGAGGTTCTGCGGGAGCAATTGACGTCCGAAGGCGCACATGTGTTCCGGACAGGTCGGATCGAGATCGATTAGGTCTTCGAAATCGTCAGCCAGACGTTCAGAGGGTGCCACATCTGCCGCGATGACTGCGCAGCGCAACATCGCCAGCAGGGGAGCGTCGGCGGCAAAAGGCTCGAACCGGTCAGCCAGCTGCGATGCCGCGCGCATATGGCGATCATGAGCCTCCCGAATCTGAGGAGACAATTCGCGCAACGGCGTTCTCCCGCGCCACATTTGCGCCAGTTCCACGTGCGCCATAGCGACAACAGATGCGAATCCGAAACACTCGGGCATATCATCGAGATTGATTTCGAGTGATGCCATGGCAGCAAAGGCGCGGCGAGGCTCGCCCTTGGACACGGCGGATTTTGCCGCCTCCAGCACATCGGCGCGGGCACCTTCTGCCAAAACCTGGGCAACCGGTGTCAGGCCGGGCGTCTTTGCCCTGCCGTGTTCCGCTTCGATCATTTCGCGGCACAGGGTTTCCCAGTTTTCCTGCCGGGCCAGATGCTGACCGCGTTCGTGCAGGGCCACGAGCGCTTGTTCTTCGGGGGATACATCGCAAACCGGGATTTCGACCCGCGGACGCATCGGCGGCACAGCGGCCGCGCGCTCACGGATGGGATCGTGCACATCACTTGGCATCGCGGCTTTGGTGGGCAGCAAACGGCGGGTCAGGGATCGGATTGAGGGCAGCGCATCGATCATGGTCATGGGCTGAAGATGCGCTTGTATCTTGGCCAAAACAGGGCAGCAAAAGGAAGTGAAGCAGGCCTTCCTCGGGTCTTTACCTGTCAGTGTTTGACGTAAAGGAACGGTGCGTTGCGAAGTCAGCGACAATCGGCCTTTGCCAGCGCGCTTGCTCTGAGGCGCGGTTTTTGGCAGGGTGCACCGGTTATGTTACGTGCTGCCTTGATAATAGCGTGCATGGCGACGGGGGGACTGTTTGGGCAGGCTGCTATGGCCAATCCAGCACCTGCGCCTGCACAAGATCGTGCCAAGCCTTTGGTAAACGTCGACCTGTCGCCAACAGCGCGCGCTGTTGCGGCTTCGCTGCGCCCTCAGGCGCGCCGAACCAGCATTCCTGTTGCCCGTTGGGATAAACACGGCGGTGAGCCAAGCTGGACGCTCGCGGTGCTCTCGGGGCTGCGCGGGCATGCCAGTGTTTTGCCGACAATCGTGCCCAAGGACATCGCGCAATGGTGCCCTGCTTATCCTAACGCGGATCAAGAAGGGCGCGAGGCATTTTGGGTAGGTCTGATCTCTACGCTGGCCAAACACGAAAGCACCTATCGGCCAACAGCAGTAGGCGGCGGTGGTCTTTGGTACGGGTTGGTTCAGATCTACCCTGACACGGCCCGCCGCTACAAATGCAAGGCCAAGACAGGCGCTGCTTTGAAGGATCCCGAAGACAATCTCAGCTGCGCGTTGCGCATCATGGCCGTAACCGTGCCTCGGGATAGGGTTGTCAGTCAGGGGATGCGCGGCGTCGCCGCTGATTGGGGGCCGTTTCATTCACGGCGCAAGCGTATGGACATGATGGATTGGACCCGTAAGCAAAGTTATTGCGCTGGTCTGACCCGTTCGCTGCGGCCCATGGCCCGGCCTTCCACGTTGAATATCCCCGATCTGTTGGCACCGGTCTACGAGGCCGAAGATTTAGTGCCCGCTCAGACCGATCAGGGCTGATGCCCGCTTCGGCACATCACGGACGCAAGGCGCACATCCAACCGGGACGTCGGGTTGCATCCAGCAATGAAACGGCCGGGGCATGACTGCCACCAAGCGCAAGCGTGGATTTGCGCAACAAAGCAATGCCGTCTTCGGACTTTCGCGGCAATGACGCGCTGGAAATCGGCTCACCGATTGTGATGCGGTAAGGCTGCTGCGCCTTGTTCAACGTTTCGTGGAACAAGGTTATGTCGCGCAGCGTGGGATGGATCAGATCCAACAAATAGAAAAGCGCCGAGTTTCTGGCCTGAATATGCACCGGAATGACCGGCAATTCGAATTTCCGGGCGATCATCGCCGCCGAGGCCATCCATGGGCGTTCATAAAGTGACAAGGCACGTCGCTTGGCCAGTCGACCCGACGGAAAGATCACCCCAAGCCGGCCTGCATTAACCGCTTGGCGGGTGTATTCCATGGTTTCGCGTGTCTTGGCATGGCTACGCCTGTCCCGGCGCCATTCTACGGGGGCAATCATGCTGTGAAACTGGGGCAGAACCCGCAGGATATCATGATTGGCAAAGAAATAGGCATCTGGCCGGATCCGGGCCAGTGTATGATGCAACATGATCCCATCCGCAATTCCGGTGGGATGGTTGGCCACCACCAGTGCCGGGCCTTGCCGGGGAATGTGCTCAAGCCCCGCGACCTTGATGTTCTTCGCCAGAGCCTTGGCCATTTCCTGCATGATGTCCGGCGCGCTCAGGAGGGCAATGGCTGCGCCTATGCGCAGCGTTTCCTCATAAGACAAGGCGTGGTTCAAAACGGTTTTGGCAAGGATCGACAGCGGCCGTTCTGAATACAGCCAGGGTGCGCGCTCGGCGATCAATGGGTCAATTCGGTCTTTCATGACGAACCTCAAACCAAAGGCATATGAAAGTTCAGTGACACCATGTGCCACGCTCTCAATATAAGGGGTTTTGCGCCTTTTCGCTCTTGTGCATCCCCGCGTGGCTTTGGATCGGCAGCGTGTTGCCGGATCGCGGCGGGGAATTGCCGAAATCACCGGGCAGGGGCGCGCGATGACTACATCAGGCTGAAATGATGCCTTTGGGTTTCGATGCCGCGCGCCGCACATTCGGTTTCCAACAGGTCGCGCGATGGTGTGGCGTCCTGTGGAACTGGTATGCGTTTGCCGTCGTCCAGCACCAGACGGGCGCGTACAGTCAGATCCAACCGTGTCTCAAGCCGGATGTGCCGGATCCGCTTGGTCGCCACCTTGGCGTTTTGCCGTCCTGAGCGCCAACGAATTTCGTCACTGTCCAGTTCGAACCACGCCTCGCGGCCGCGCGCGAAATCATAGGCGGCAGGCAGGGTGAACAACAAAAGGGCCGCAATGATCCAGGGCGCTGCATTCAACCACCACCACATCGCGAACAGTCCGGCCCACACAAGGCCAAGAACCAAGGCGGCAGAGCGGCTGCGTGAAGGTCGTTCGTAGCGATAGATCATCCCGATTTCTTACCGGCCGCCCGACACGTCGACAAAACTGCGCGTGCAATAGGATGCCCGGTCCGACAACAGCCAAAGAATTGCTTCGGCGCATTCTTCGGCCTTGCCCGCGCGTCCCATTGGGATGTTCTTGCTGATGCGTTCCAGCCGGTCGGGCTGACCACCTTTGGCATGAATTTCGGTTTCGATCGGACCCGGGCGCACAACGTTCACGCGGATGCCTTCGGGTGCCAGTTCGTCAGCCAGTCCGGTCGAAAAGGTATCGATTGCGCCTTTGGAGGCCGCGTAGTCGGTGTATTCGCGAGGTGAGCCAAGCTTGGCCGCCATCGACGAAACGTTTACGATGCCGCCGCCTTGTCCCCAGTCGCGCATCAGCATCACAGCCTGACGTGCGACCTCAATCGCGCCCAGCACGTTAACGTCAAAAACCTGTTTGACTCGATCTGGTGTCAGATCGGCAATGCCACCTTTCGGAGCGATGATGCCAGCGTTGTTGACCAGATCGACAGGCGCCGCGGGCAATTCGCGAATGGACCGAAACATCTTCGCAATGGCATCTGGGTCCGACACGTCGGCGCCGATCACATGGGCCTTTGCGCCCACCGCTTCGATTGCGGCGGCTGTTTCGTTGGCACCGTTCAGATCGCGGCCGTAGTGCACCACGATGTTTTGCCATCCGGATACAGCAGCCAGCCGCGCCGTGGCAGCGCCGATCCCCGCACTGGCCCCTGTGATGATCAACAGGCGGCTCATGACAGGATCCTTTCTACCATTTCCGAAGTGTCCCGGCTGAGGCCTTCCTTGGCGACGATGCGCTCCAGTTGTGTCTTGATCAGCGACCGGCGCCCGCTGTCATAGCGCTTCCAGGTTTGGTAGGCGGCGCACATCCGGGCTGTGGTCTGCGGGTTCTTTTCGTCCAGACGGATCAGCCAGTCGGTCAGCAAGGCATAGCCGGAACCATCGGCCTGATGGAACCCGGCATGGTGCCCGGCCAGTGATCCAAAGACCGCGCGGAACCGGTTGGGGTTGGTCCATGAAAAGGCGGGATGCTCGGTCAGTGTCTTTGTGACCTGCGCGGCTTCACCGGGATCGGCGCAGGCGACTTGCAGGCCGAACCATTTGTCCATGACAAGCCGGTCTTCACGCCACTGGTCATGGAAGCGTGCGAGTGCATCCGCCCCTTTGCCCGCGCGCAACAGACAGGCCAAGGCGGTCAGTTGCAGCGTCATGTTGTCGGCAGCGTCATACTGAACTTGTGCGGCGGCACCGCCATCGATGCGGTTGAGCAACCCAAGGATCTTACTGCCAAGGGCGCGCTTGCCGGTCTGTTCCGCGTCCGGTTTGTAGGCCGCTGTCACGCGCGCTTCATCCAGCAGCGCTGGCAGGTCTTCGGACCAACGCTTTGCAATTGTATCGCGCAGCGCCTTATCCGCCGCCCAGATCGCGTCCGGATCAGGCACATGACCCCGTTCATGACACAGCCGAGCGATTTCGCTCTGGGTGGGGATGTCCATCATCGAGGAACGGAAATCCGGGTCGAGGTCGCGATCTCGCACCACCTTGTGCAGAGCATCCAGCCAATCGGTGTCTGGCGTGGCGCCCGTTGTCACGCTGGCCATCAGACTTTCACGCGCCATTTCCTGCGAGGCTTCCCAACGGGTGAAGGCATCGGTGTCATGGGCGATCAGAAAAGCGCGTTCTTCGCGGCTTTGTTCGCGCTCCAGAACCACTGGAGCCGAAAAGCCACGCAGGACCGAAGCGACCGGCTTCGCGGCCAATCCGTCAAAGGCAAAGCTTTGTTCGGCTTCTGTCATTTCGAGCACTGTCGTCGGCTGCACTTCGTCGCCGTTCGGGTTCAACAGTCCAACCGCGATTGGCAGGACTTGCGGTAGCTTTTCATCCTGACCCGGTGTCGGGGGCGTATGCTGTTTGAAGTTCAGGGTGAAGGTGCCTTCGGACCATGTCTCGGTCACTTGCAGGCGCGGCGTGCCGCTTTGGCTGTACCAGCGCTTGAACTGTGACAGATCACGCCCGGTGGCATCCTCAAAGACCTTGAGCCAATCCTCGATCGTCGCCGCGTCGCCGTCGTGACGGTCAAAGTACAACTCGCAGGCTTTGTAGTAGCCCTCATCGCCGACCAGCCTTTTGAGCATGCCGATCACCTCGGCGCCTTTCTCATAGACCGTCGCGGTGTAGAAGTTGTTGATTTCCTGAAAGCTTTCTGGCCGCACTGGATGTGAGAGCGGGCCTTGATCTTCAGAAAACTGCCGCCCGCGCAGATCGCTTACATCATTGATCCGCTTGACCTCGGGCCCGCGCATATCAGAGGTGAATTGCGCATCGCGGAACACGGTCAGACCTTCCTTCAGGCACAGCTGAAACCAATCGCGGCAGGTGATGCGGTTGCCGGTCCAGTTGTGGAAGTACTCATGCGCAATGATGGCTTCGATCCGTTCGAAGTTGTCATCGGTCGACGTCTCCTGAGAGGCCAGAACGCAGGAGGAGTTGAAGATGTTCAGCCCCTTGTTCTCCATCGCGCCCATGTTGAAATCATCGACCGCAACGATGTTGAAGATGTCGAGGTCATATTCGCGACCATAGACGTCTTCGTCCCATTTCATCGATTTGATCAAGGCTTCCATGCCAAAGGCGCATTTGCCTTCGTCGCCGGGGCGCACGTAGATGTTCAACGCGACCTTGCGGCCTGATTTTGTGGTAAACTTGCCCGGATGCGCAACCAGATCGCCTGCCACCAGCGCAAAGAGATAGGCCGGTTTTGGCCATGGATCGTGCCACTCGGCCCAACCGTCGCCGCTGGAAGTGGGATTGCCATTGGACAGCTTGACCGGCTCATCGCCTTCGACCCGCACTGTAAAAACACTCATCACGTCGGGGCGATCCGGATAGAAGGTGATCTTGCGAAAACCCTCGGCCTCGCACTGCGTGCAATACATGCCGTTGGACATGTACAGCCCTTCCAGTGCCGTGTTCCGGATTGGAGCGATCTCGACCTCGCATTCCCACAGGAAGGGGCCATCCGGCACCGCGCAGCGCAATCCGGTGGCATCGATCTCGGGCGTGATGTCCTGACCATCGATCGCAGCGCGGATCAGTGTCAGTTCCTCGCCGTGCAAAAAGAATTCCTGCTTTGGTGCGCCGGGGTTTGGGGCAAAGTGAATGCGCGCGGTCACACGGGTCGTCTCGGGCGCAAGCGCAAAGGTCAGATGCACATCTTCGACCTGCCAGCCAAAGGGCGTGTAGTCCTTGAGATAGATGGTCTGGTTGGCGCTGGGCGCGGCGGCATCTTTCATTGGGAACCTCGCGGAATTGAAACGGCTGGGCGTGGGTCTAATTGATAGGCGCGAGACCATCGGGCCGCAATGGCCCCCGGACGATTGAGGCAGATGGATTTTCATGGATCCAGTCATTTTGTGGTTCAAGCGCGATTTGCGACTGACCGATCACGCCGCATTGGCGCGAGCGTCCGAGATAGGTGCGCCAATCCCGGTTTATATCGTTGAACCTGACTATTGGCAGCGGCCGGATACCTCGGGACGTCAGTGGGCCTTTTTGTGCGAAACGCTGGAGGATCTGCAGGGCCAATTGCGGTCAAAGGGCTCTGATTTGATCGTTCGGGTGGGGGCGGCCGTTGAGGTGCTGGCCGGGCTATGCCGTGAAACCGGGGCCCGGCAGATCGTCAGTCATGAAGAAACGGGCAACGCATGGACATTCGGACGCGACCAAAAGGTTGCGCAATGGGCCGGGGCGCATGGTGTGCACTGGACAGAGCTGCCCCAGTCAGCCGTACGGCGCGGCGCACATGATCGTGACCGCTGGGCGGCTGCGCGCAATGCGTGGATGTCGGAGCCGATAATCCCGGCGCCCCGGTCTTTACCACCTGTGGCCCTCGACAGCCGCGCACTCGGCGATGCCGGACCTGCAACGCGCTCCGATCCTTGTCCGGATCGCCAGAAGGGGGGGCGCAGCCGGGCTTTGCGTCTGCAGGAAACCTTTGTCTCTTCGCGGTCCCGAACCTATCGGCGGGGCATGTCATCGCCGCTGGAAGGGGCTCAGGTCTGTTCACGCCTGTCGCCACATCTGGCGCTGGGCGCCGTCTCGGTCCGTGAGGCTGTGCAGGTCTGTGCGCAGGAACAGCGCAGTCTGAAGGGCAGCCGTGATCCCCGCCGCGAAGGTCTGAAGAGCTACCAATCCCGGTTGGCCTGGAGGGATCACTTCATTCAGAAACTGGAGGATGAGCCTGCACTGGAGCAGCGCTGTATGCACCCGGCCTTTGAAGGTTTGCGCCCGGTGCAATCAGATGCAGAGCGGCTCGATGCATGGCGTAAGGGCGAGACTGGGATTCCCTTTGTAGATGCCTGTATGCGTTCGCTGATCGCAACAGGATGGCTGAATTTCAGGATGCGTTCGATGCTGATGAGCTTTGCCTCCTATCATCTGTGGCTGGACTGGCGCGCAACCGGACAGCATCTGGCGCGGATGTTCACTGACTACGAACCGGGCATCCATTGGAGTCAGGTTCAAATGCAGTCCGGCACCACGGGAATCAACACGCCGCGCATCTACAATCCGGTCAAGCAGGGCAGGGATCAGGACAGTACAGGGGCTTTCACCCGTCGCTGGGTGCCGGAATTGCGTGATGTGCCGGATGCGCTGTTGCACGAGCCGTGGCGATGGGAAAGGCAATTGCACTATCCCGCGCCGGTGGTGGACGTGGCCGAAGCGGCCCGTCAGGCGCGCGATCAGATCTGGGCCAAGCGCAAGGAAGCAGGTTTTGCCCGTGAGGCGGCGCGCGTTGTGCGCAAGCACGCCTCTCGCAAGGATCCGCAGCGCCATTTTGTGAATGACAGGGCACCGCGCAAGCCGCGCCCCAAGCCTGGGGACAAGCGCCAGATGAGTTTTGATCTGTAATGCCGCGCGGGGTTAAGAAATCAAATTTGCCGGTCAAGACCTGCGCCACCTGCGGCAAGCCGTTCACGTGGCGCAAGAAATGGGCAAAGGTCTGGGAAGAGGTGCGCTACTGCTCTGACCGGTGCCGCCGCGAAAAGCGGAGCCAGGGCGCATAGCGCCTTGGTCGCTGGATTGTCTGTCTCAGGACAGGCTGTTCGCGATGACTACTCGGCCGCGCGCAGCGGCAGTTCTGGCTGGCGATCATCGGCGCTTTCGCCATCATCCCAGATGATTTCCGGCGATGTGACCCGGCGTGCTTCGCGCTGCAGGGCCCAATCACGGGCGATGCGGCTGCCACGCCCCAGCGACAGTTTGGCCAGAAGGCGCGCAAACCACAGCGCATAGGTTGTGAACCAAACCCGAAGGGCCAGCATCGAGGGGGTGAAGACCAAGGTCAGCACAGTCGCGATGCCCAATCCAAAGACAACTGCCGTTGCGAGGTTCTTCCACCACAGCGCTGTTGGGCTATCGATGGAAAAGCCGCCCACAAAGAAATCGAGGCTAAGGCCAAACATCATCGGGGCCAGACCGGCCATTGTTGTAATGGTGGTCAGAAGAACCGGGCGGATGCGATCTTCGGCAGTGCGAATGATGGCCTCGATCCGGGGCATGAAGCGCGCGTAGTCCTGATAGGTATCAATCAGAACAATGTTGTTGTTCACCACGATCCCCGCCAAAGCCACGATGCCCGTGCCGGTCATGATGATCGAGAAATACTGCCCCATGACCAACATGCCGATCAGAACGCCGGTCGTGGACAACACCACGGCCAACAGAACCAGTGTCGCGTTGTAGAAGCTGTTGAACTGAGCCAGCAGAATGATGAACATCAACCCCAAGGCGGCGGCAAAGGCCGAAGAGAGGAAGGCTTGGCTTTCGGCCTGATCTTCCTGATCACCGGTCCACTCCCATTCTACACCGAGCGGGAACGGGTTTGTTTCAAGCCAGCCCCCCAAAAAGGCGATGCGTTCGTTCGGGTTCAAAACAGACGCGCGCAAATCGCCAGCGTCTGCCAGTTTCTCCAATTCGTCCACATCAGCTCCGGGAGCAACGGAATAGGTTGTGCCGCCAAGTTCCAGCGTTTTGTCGCCAATACTGTCTGTCTCGCTGCCATAGCCCAAAATTTCGGTTTCGTTCGACGGGCCTACGACGAATGAGACCAATCCGGGCGCTACATCAGCCTTCACATCGAAATAGCGCTTTTGGTCGATGCGGTTGATCTCGGCCAGTTTTTCGACTGGCTCGCGCGTGATGAAGTTGGCCAGCGGCACCAAGCCGCCGGGGGTGCGCACCTTCAGGCTGTCGAGCGTTGACAAAACACGGTCTTCCTCTGGAAGGCGCACACGGATCTCGATTTCCTCGTCCGAGCTGTCGACTCTCATGGTGTCGAGCAGGATGCCCCGTGTGACCAGCTGAACCATGGCGCCAACGGTTGCCACGTCTGCCCCGAACCGGCCCGCTTCTTCTACGTCGACGTTGATCTTCCAGTCGATGCCGGGCAGGGGGCGTGTGTCTTCGATCAGGGTCAGGCCCGGTGTTGCCTCGAATTCTGCACGGGCCACCTGGGCAGCATCCAGCAGGTCATTCCAACTGTCGCCTTTCAAACGCAGATGAACAGGTTTGCCCGATGCGGGCCCCTGCGTCAGCGACAGAATGTCGATCTGAATACCGGGGATTGTCGCGAGGGCGCGGGTCAAATCCTCCAGGATCACATCGCCATCAAGCTGCTCCAGCGAGATGTCATTGCGGGTCATTGCAAAGGCGGCGCGGTCATCCCATGGGATCGTTTCAAGCTGAATTTGCCCAATGGTATCCTTTGGTGCCTCGGCTCCGCCGGTGTTGTTGCCAAGTCCGCCTTCGCCGGCAAAAGAGAATGCGCTGTCGATGCCGGGATGCGCCAGCACGATTGCTTCTGCGCGTTTGACCAGCGCATCTTTTTCTTCGAGCGACAGGTTTCCGCGTGCCCGCACATAAACGATGGCTTGTTCCGGTTCGCTTTCGACGAAGAATTCAACGCCGTTGTTGTTCTCACCGAAATAGGCAAACACGTTCATCACGAAAAAGATCACTGCGCCGATCGTGACCAGCGGCATGATCGGGTTGCCGGTCACCGCGGTAATGAACCAGCCAAAGGGTGTGCGCCGATAGCCGCTGTCCACTCGTTTGGGTGCCCGGCGAATGGCTGCGGCGTCCAACACGATGGAGCTGATTGCGCCAAACAGAAGGAACAAGGCGATGCCCGGCACATAGGCCATAAACCCGCTCCAGAACGGCGTGAACAGGTAGGCCGGGTTCAGCGACATCATCGCTCCGACAAACAGACCAAGGATGGCAAATGGCACCAAGGCCACCCGGACATACCACGGTGTTGATGCGCGCAGGGCTGCGCCCGAGCGGGTGATCAGGCGCGAAAACCGGCCAGTGACGCCGCCCATGACTGGCAGGTACACCAGCGCAACGACCAAAGATGCCGACAGGACAAAGATCAGCGTGACCGGCAGCATACCCATGAATTGGCCGGGAACGCCGGGCCAGAACAGCATGGGCAGGAAAGCGCAGAGCGTTGTTGCCGTCGATGAGACCACGGGCCAGAACATGCGCTTGGCCGCCTCAACATAAGCGTGCATGGGCCCTGTGCCTTCGGCGATGCGTTTGTCTGCGTATTCAACCACCACGATGGCGCCGTCCACCAGCATGCCCACCGCAAGGATCAGGCCAAACATCACGATGTTCGAAACCGTCACGCCCATCAGCGCCAGCAAAGCAAAGCACAGCAGGAACGACGTCGGGATCGCAAAGCCAACCAACAGGGCAGGGCGCAATCCAAGTGCGGCCAGTACGACGATCATCACCAGCGCAATCGCTGTCAGCACCGAGCCTTCGAGCTGGCTGACCATGGATCCGACCTGACGGCTTTGGTCATTTGACGCGCCCACGTCCAGAACAGCGCGCAATTCCTCGGGCCAGTCCTTTTCGGCCTTGGCAATGACCGAACGCACTTCTTCTGCGGTGTCGATGATGTTGAAGCCTTTGCGTTTGACCACTTGCAGCGCGACGGTTGTTTCGCCGTTAAAGCGCGCCGTGCCGGCCCGGTCCTCGAAGGTCAGCCGGATTTCGGCCAGATCCCCAAGGGTCACAACCCGGTCGCCATTGACCTTGACCGGCAGTTCATAAACGTCTTGCTGATCGTCGAAGCTGGACGGGATCTTCACCGCGAAAGAGCCCTGCGCGGTTTCCACTTCGCCCGCCGCGATCAGCTGATTGTTGTTTTGAACCACCGAAATCAATTCGCCGGCGGTGACGTTGTAGCTTTCGAGTTTAAGTGGATCGATCACCACTTCGAGCATCTCGTCCCGGTTGCCGGCAATCCCGGCTTCGAGAACAGCATCCAGTCCTTCGATGTCGTCCTGAAGATCCTTGGCAATCTTGGCCATCGTGCGTTCCGGCACGGGGCCGGACAGGTTCACAATGATGATCGGGAATTCGGAAAAGTTGATTTCGTTGATCGAATAGGTTTCCGCACCCTCAGGAAAGAAGGACTCTGCCTTGCCCATGGCGTCGCGCACGTCGGCCATGATCT
>JAHDIS010000067.1 GCA_020630695.1 Paracoccaceae bacterium
ACCTGTCACCATGTCGACGTGATCAAACCCGTAGTACGGAGTTGGGAATTCATATCGATCCCCGTCAACATACCTCTCGGGCTCTTCGCGATCATAGGATCCGGCTTCCGGCTTCCACGCCTCGGCAATCGGCCCATTCAGACCCGGATCAGGATGTTGTGCCAGCATGTCAGTAAAGGGCTGAAGGTGGCTTTTGCCTATCGTCGCCGTTGCGTAGCCATCCGCTTTGAGAACATCCACGAAGGTGTTTGCACGCTCGGGCAAAGTGCAACCGTTATATCGCAGTCCATGCACGGACGGCATTCGCCCGGTCATGAAGCTCGCCCTATTGGGCATGCAAACAGGCGTTGCTACGTGAAATTCATCGAACCGTGTTCCCTGCGCGGCAAGCGCGTCAATGTTTGGGGTTTTGACTACCGGATGCCCATAGCAGCCAAGCCAGTCCGCCCTTTGCTGGTCGACCATGATGTATAGAAAGTTTGGTTTTCTGGTCATGAAGTTCGTCCTGAAGTGCTTTGGGCTGGCTACCCTCCGACAAGAGCCTGCGGAAGGAATGTCGCTATCTGTGGAAAGATGATCAACAGCCCGATCATTGCCGCCATAGCGAACCAAAATGGCCAGATGCCGCGGAAGATTGTGCTCATTGGAACGTCTTGGGCGATGGATTTCACGATAAAGACATTGATGCCGACTGGCGGACTGATCATGCCCATTTCGAGCACGATCACCACGATGATTCCGAACCAGATCAGATCCCAATCCAGTGCAATGGCAATTGGGATAACGACGGGGATGGTCAGAACGAGCATCGCGATCGCTTCGAGAAACATGCCCAAAAACATGTAGATCAGGACGATGATCAGCAGGATCCCGATTTCGCCGATAGGCAGCGAGGTCAAGATTGTAACCAGTTGTGCCGGCAACTCGGTCAACGACATGAAGGGAATAAACACAAACGCGCCGATGATGATCAAAAAGACCGTCGCTGTTGCGTTCATGGTTTCCAGGATCACCTGTTTGCCGGCTTGCCAGTTGAGAGAACGGCGCCAAGCGGCGACGACAAACGTCAGGAATGCCCCAACCGCTGATGCCTCTACCGGTGTGAAAAAGCCGGTGTACATGCCGCCAATGGTGGCCAGAACAACGCCTACAATTGGCAGGGCACGCCAAAGTGATGAAAGTCTTTCAGACCTGTCAAACCGCTCGCCTTGCGGTCCGGCGTCTGGGTTGCGCAGGACGACAAAATAGATGGCCCCAATAAAGAGCAAGGTCAGGATGATCCCTGGAAACACCCCGGCCATAAACAGACGTCCGATGGATTGTTCTGTGAGCACCGCATAGATGATCATACCGCCAGAGGGCGGGATCAAGAATCCAAGCGTTCCGCCTGCAGCCACTGATCCGGTGGCAAGGCTGTCGGCGTATTTGTATTTCTTCATCTCAGGCAAGGCGACGCGGCCCATCGTGACCGCTGAGGCAAGCGATGACCCTGACAGCGCGGCAAACCCGGCACAGGCCGCAATTGTGGCTGATGCCAGACCGCCCCGTAGATGCCCCATCCACCTGTAGGCTGCCGAAAACAGATCGTTCGACATGCCGGAAACGCCCGCAAGATTGCCCATCAGGACGAACATCGGGATCACCAACAGGTTATAGTTCGAGGCGGCTTCGAAGGTTTCGCCGGCGAGGTTTGAATAGGCGATCTTCAGCCCGCGTGCCCAGGCTTGATCCTCGGCCATTCCCACGGCCATCAATTTGGTTGCGTTGGCGACAATCGTGCCAAAAAAACCAACGACCAGCATCGACAGGGCGACGGGCATGCGCAGCGCCAACAGTGCAAAAAGCGTCAGCAGTCCAAGAATGCCGAGAACGGTTAAACTGATCATGAGATATCGTCCCCAATGCGCAACCGGATCACCTCGCCCGAACGCAAAATCTGCCAAATGTCCAAAACAATAACCAAGGCATAGAAAGCTATGGAGATGGACAGCAAATAGTAGAAAGGCCCGAACGAGATGAGCAATTGCTGTGTAGTCTCGCCGAATTTGCTGGCCGTCCCCCCTGCATGCCAAAGACACCACGCCATAACGCCCAGCAATGCTGCCCCGACCAGCTTGACCACAACCATCGACCATTTCGCGAACTGGGCCGACATGCGGGATTCCAACACCTCAATTTCGATGTGCGCGCCAGTGCGTGCACCCAAGGGAATTGAAAGGCCGACGATGACCACCAGTGTCAGGATGAGGTAATCCTCGGCTCCGAGGATCGGCGCGTTCAGCGCCTTGCGCATGATCAAGACATTCCAAACGGAAAGGCATGTCATAAAGATCAAAGTGGCCCCGCCACAGATCACCGCGATCCAAGTGAGCACGCGGTCAAGCAACGCAATAAGGGGTGGCAGGGGTTTGCCGTGGTCGGTCATCGCGAAGCCTCCGATAGTGGTTTCATCGCGCAAGCTATCCATTTCGATGGAACTGACGCCTGCGGGTTGTAGAAGTGCGTTGCCCCGGACCCTTGCTCGCGGCACAGGTCCGGGGCAGGGGTCTTATTTGTTCAGCGCTTCGTAGATTTCTTGCGCGTTATCGATGCCGCGTTCTGCGTACTCGGCATAGATTTGTTGCATGCCCTCTGCTGCCGCGGCTTCCATCTTGGCCCGCTCTTCTGCAGAAACTTCGATCCACTCGACGTTCAGCTCACCCGAAGCGATTTTTTCGTCTTTCCATTCCAACGCAATTTCATCAGCGTGATGGAAAGACCTTGCCAGCTCCAGCGAGAACGGAAGGCCAGAGATTTCATCCAAAATGGCGCGGTGCTCCTCACTCAGACCCATGTAGCGTTCTTTGTTCATGACAAAGTAGACAGGGTTAAACGTCGGAGGGACATTCACGATCGCGTAGTTGGCCACCTCATCGAGGTTCCACGGCGGCATGATGTTGTTGATCGTCGAAATCGCCGCATCAATGGTTCCCGTGCTGAGCGCTGTATAATGCTCGGTCGCGTCCAGAGCCACGGAAACCGCGCCCAGCCCCTGGATCACGGGGGTGGTCATGGACGAAAACGGGACGATCTTTGCCCCTCGCATACCTTCCATAGTCGAGACGTTTTTGGTGGAAATGATCATGCCACCGGCCGGGTTGCCAATGGCAAGAACGACGACGTCGCTCCATTCGTCGGCCATGTATTGATCAAAGACCGCCCACATCCGTTCCGTTGAATCGAGCGCATCAACCGCTTTCCCGGGCGGCACAGCGAGCATTGTTTTGGGAAACAGCGTTGGTGTGACCGAGGCGATGCCAAAAGTAATATCGGCCACGCCTTCAACGGCACGTTTGTATTGTTGTGCTGGGCCGGCACCCAATTGACCGGCGGGATAAAGTTTCATCGTCAGCGATCCGCCAGACCGCGTTTCGATTTCGTTGCTGAACCACGCCAGCGCGCCAGTGACCGTTTCATGGTTCGGCGGTACGAAAGTCGCGACGCTCAGCTCTTCTGCGGTTGCTGCCGTGGTGTTGAGCCCGACCGCACAAGCGAAGCCGATAGCCATGCTAAATGTTTTGAAATTCATCACTATTTGCTCCTCCTGAGGAAAAAGGCGCTCAAAGCAGCCGCTTCGAGCGCCCGTGCCGAATGCTTATTGATTCAGGGCGTTGTAAATCGCGCGGGCATCAGCGATGCCTTGGCTTTCGTAGTCGGCAAAAATGACGTCAAGGCCCGCCGCAACGGCGTCATCCATCTTTGCGCGTTCCTCGTTCGAAACGACGACCCATTCGTAGGATTTCCCGGTTTCTGCCGCGATCATCGCCTTTGACCGTTCGTCGGCACCGTCAAAGGATTTGGCCAGTTCCAACGACATCGGCAAGCCCGCCAATTCATCGATGATTGCACGGTGCTCATCGGAAAGGCCCATGTAGCGTTCCTTGTTCATCACGGCAAAGGTGACAGCAAAGCTCGTCGGGACATTTTCAACGATATGGGTCGAGACGTCCCAGAAATTCCACGGCGGGGTGATGTTGTTGTATGACGATGTCGTTGCATCAATCGTCCCGGTGGAAAGCCCGGTATACATCTCTGTCACGGGCATTTGGACCGGAACTGCACCCATGGCTTCGATGATCGGCGTTGTCATGGCGGCGTAAGGCACGACCTTTGCACCTTTCAGACCTTCCATGGTCGAGACATCCCGTGTCGCTGCCAAAAGGTTGCCCGCGACAGTGCCAATGGCCAGAACCTTTACGTCGCCGTATTCGTCGGCCAGATGCTCTTCGAAGATATTCCAGATCGCTCGGGTGGATTGATCGGCGTTTTCAGAGGCGCCGGGCAGGATTGCCAGCATGGTTTTTGGAAACAACGCGGGCGTATAAGCCGAAACGCCAAAGGTGATGTCTGCCACACCCTCAACGGCACGCTTGTATTGCTGGACGGGTCCTGCGCCAAGCTGACCTGCCGGGTAAAGCTTCATCGTCAACGTGCCGCCAGAACGCTCTTCGATTTGCTTACCAAACCAAGCAAACATCCCTGTATTGGTGTGATGCTGGGGTGGCACGAAGGTGGCAACGCTCAGCTCTTCAGCAGCAGCAGCTTGGCCGAATAGCCCCACTGCAATTGAAAGGGCAGCGGGAAGGCTGAACATCTTGAAATTCATCATTGGGGGATCCTCCAAATCCAGTTAGTGGCGCGATTTGGGATCCCAAGCTGTGGCCGGGAAACCGATATTAGACTGTTTTGCGCCTTTATGAGGTCAATCTAGGGGCATTTGGGATCCTGATTCAAGTAATTTGTGTGCAAGATGGGTGTTGTGGGGGCTTTTTCGCTTCATTTGGGATCCCGAGTGCCCCAAATCGCAGCGCGTGTGTCCAGAAGGTTCGTCATTCTGTGCCGTTGGTTCGCCTTTTGCGAATCGTCCAAAGTGATGTCGCGTGGCGTGGGCAATGCACTTTGGGGAAAACAGCTTCACTATTCATGGAGGCAACCGAGGTGCCAATCTGGTCTCAGGGCAAATTGCGGGGCACCTGTCTGGAACATGCGCCTTGCCAAGTGCACCGCTTTTGATTGCTAGACGGCATCATTATGGCGGCCACTCCCGGCACCTGCGCATCTTGAATAGTTGGCACAAGGCGACGCGCTTGATCTGAGGCCGGGACACAGTGTTCGGCCCGAAACTGTCCTGCTGATTGCTGCGGCCCGAGCAGTTTTGCGGATCTCAATCGCCCAAAAGTCCGACATAGATAAACCTCAGCGCGACGGCACTGACGAGAATGCGGAATACCCGCCTGAACAGCGTTTCTGATACATGGTGTGTCACGCATTTGCCGGCCCAGGTGCCCGCGAACCCGGCAATCGTAGCCCCGATGATATGAGGCAGATAGTCGGCGTAGTTGAACCCGAAAGAGCTGTAGCCAATCGCCTTGAGTAAATCGAGCGAGAGCATAGCTGCGGCCAACGTTCCCGTGAGCTGCATTTTCAGAAGATCGGTCCTCAGGAGCAGCGGTTGCAGCACACCGCCGACGCCAAACAGAGATCCTAAATAGCTGTGAATGATGCCAACAAAGACAAAGGGATGTTTTACCGGCAGTGAAGGCAGTTGCGGTACCCAGATCAATAGCAGCAGGACAAGGCCCAAAAGCAAAGCAATCGCCCGTTCGGGCAAGGCAGCGAAGGTCCAGGTCCCAATGGCCACGCCGAGCAGGCAGCCCAGAAAAAACAAGCGGACGATCCGCCAGTCGATGTGCTCCCAGAACAGTGCCACGCGGGCCACGAGAGAGGCTGCCGCAAAAGCGGATTGCAACGGAACAGCAGCGCTGAGCGGGAGAACAGAAGAGGAGGTGAACAGAAGGATATAGACGCCGCCTGTTGCAAAGGCTGCATTGACAAAGCTGGCAACGAAACTGCCCGCTGTGACGATAAAGACGGCCCAGTCCACAGGGCCGCCTAAGCTTTACAAGCCAAAATCAACTGAACGACTTTTCGATCCGATCCAGTGTGCGCATCGCAGCCAGCGTGTCGTGCACCGATCCATTGGGCTCGCGGCCTTCCCGGATGGCGGCAATAAACTCCCGGTCGATCAGTTCGATCCCGTTATTGCTGACGGCCACATCGCTCAGATCAATCTGGTTTTCGCGTCCGTCATAGAGATCGTCGTAGCGTGCCAGATAGGTGCCGTTGTCGCAAATGTAGCGAAAGAACGTGCCAAGCGGGCCATCGTTGTTGAACGACAGCGACAGCGTGCAAATCGCGCCGGATGGCGTTTTCATACCGATGGACATATCCATGGCGATGCCCAGTTCCGGGTGGTGCGGGCCTTCCAGGCCATAGACCTCGGACGGAACTTCGCCTGTCTGATACTGGAACAGGTCAACCGTATGGCAGGCGTGATGCCACAGAAGGTGGTCTGTCCAGCTGCGGGGTTCCCCCTTCGCATTGGTATTCGTGCGGCGGAAGAAATAGGTCTGCACATCCATTTGCTGCACGTTCAGCTCGCCCGCATCGATCTTGTTCTTGATCCACTGGTGCGAGGGATTGAAGCGGCGCACTTGCCCGGCCATTGCCAGGACACCTGTCTCTTTTTGAACGGCACAAATGCGCTCGCTATCCTCCAGCGAGTCTGCCATCGGAATTTCGATCAACACAGGCTTGCCCGCTTTCATGCAGGCCACAGCCTGATCAGCATGCATCTGGGTGGGTGTAGCCAGAATAACCGCATCCACATCGTCACGTGCGAGGCAGGCGTCCAGCGAAGTTGAGGCAAAGCCAATGCCGCGCTCTGCGGCAGCGGCGTTGATCTTGGCCTCGGTCGGTCCCATCACCGCGGTTACGGTAACGTCGTCAATCGCGTCCAAAGCTTCCAGATGTTTGGTTCCGAATGCGCCGTAGGCGCCTGCTACGCAAAGTCTCATTCTGCTGCAATCCTGTCTTTGTTGTTTTCAAGGATGATATGACCAACGGCTGTGTTCGAAGCTGGCACATGATAGTGGCGATGCACTTCTGTCACGTCATCGTCGAGCGCGCCGCGCATGACATGCCACATCACCATTTCAACGCCTTCCGAACCGGCTTCGCGCAAGTATTCGACATGCGGAGTTTGGCTCAGAGCAACAGGATCCGACGTCAGGCGATCAAGAAACTGGGTGTCCCATTCCTTGTTGATCAAGCCGGCCCGCTTGTATTGCAACTGGTGGCTCATGCCGCCGGTGCCGAAGATGACGACGTTAAGATCTTCATCAAAGCTTTCGACCGCGCGCCGGATCGCTTTGCCCAGATTGTAGCAGCGGTTGCCGGTCGGGGCAGGGTACTGCACCACATTCACGCACAGCGGAATGACAAGACAGGGCCATTCATCGTCTGGTCCTTTGTCCCCGAACATGACGGACATCGGTACGGTCAGGCCGTGATCGACCTCCATCTCGTTCATGATCGTGATGTCGAATTCATCTAGGATCAGAGACTGAGCGATGTGGCTGGCCATGACCTGATGGTTTTTGACCACAGGAACGGGGCGGGGGCCCCAGCCTTCGTCAGCTGGTGCGAATTCGGGCGCGCACCCAAGCGCAAAGGTCGGAATGCAGGATGCGTCAAAAACCGTGCAATGATCATTGTAGACGAGAAAAATCACGTCTGCGTTCTGCGCTTTCATCCATTCGCGCGACTTCTCGAAACCCTCAAAGACGGGCACCCAATAGGGCTGTTCCGTGATGCCCTGATCCATTGCCACACCGATGGCGGGCACGTGAGAACACCCGACGCCTGCTGTAATACGAGCCATTAGCTGTCTCCCTCTTTGTCATCCCATTCGGATTGGTAGCGATTGCCCTCGGGCGAACGCCCGCCCGCAACCATCATGGCGCGGTACGCCTCATTGCCCATGCCGGTCATCAGCCCGGCCAATTGCTGAAAGTTGATCCCATCATTGGCGGCCAGTTTGGAGGTGTAGTAAATGTTTCCCCCAAGCTCCAAGAGCCGGTTCCAGTCGCGATCGATCACGGCCTGGCGCTGGTCGGCAGTCATTGGATACTTGTCGAGATATGCGCCCTCATCGGCGTTGAACGCATCACGGTTCACCTGAAGCCTTAGCGAGATGCAGAACTGGTTGAGTTGATACCCCTCGCGTCCGCGGTCGGCGTCAAACACGAAAGTGCCGGGGATGTCCTCATAGTCTTTTTTTAGAGCCATTTCCTATTCCTTTGTGTCTTTCTGTGCGGCCATAGAAGCGAGGATTGTATCCGCCAGCGCTCCGAGGTTCTGGGCCTGT
Source organism: Paracoccaceae bacterium (assembly GCA_020630695.1). GTDB lineage: Bacteria > Pseudomonadota > Alphaproteobacteria > Rhodobacterales > Rhodobacteraceae > Thalassococcus_A > Thalassococcus_A lentus. The sequence goes on from JAHDIS010000067.1 coordinate 8,249, forward strand.
TCTTCGGTGACATGTAGCGCCAGCGCGCCCATTTCACGCTGACGCTGCACAGTGCGTTCAGTCATTTGCGGTGCCAAGCCCAGATCACGCAGGGTCTTGGCAACTTCTTCCATTTCGGCCGCCCTCCTGATGCCGTGGGTTGCCATCCGTTCCATCATATAGGGTGCACGTTCGCCCCATCCGAAACCCGGAAAGCCTGCGTCAAGCGAGGCGACAATATCGTCTTCAATACCAGCCTTGCGAGCTGCCAAGAAACACTCAAGCGACAACGCCTCGAGCCCCTTGATCATAACCGAGCGGATCATCTTGCGGGTTGACGCGTCGCCTACACAATTGCCCGCAATCTCGACATTCATGCCAAGTTGCGTTGCAATTTCCTGTGCTGCCTCGGCATGCGGCCCTGACAACAAGCATGGGGCTTTGTGCAGCTCTGGATGCACTGGCGTCATTACGGCTACATCGACATATCGCCCGCCGGCAGCCTCAACCAGTTGGGCCGACCGACGTTTGGTTTCCGGTGCGCTACTGTTGCAGTCGAAAAACAGGGCTTCGTTCAAAACGGACTGCGCTGCGGCTTGCGCGGCGACTTCGGATTGATCGGCCGTAACCAATGAAAAGATCAGCTTAGCATCTGAACAGGCGGCCAGAGCGCTTGCGGCGTCTGTTACGCCATGCTCTGCAAACTCGTTTTGTTTGACCTTTGCGTTCGGGCCATCCGTTTTGATGTCGTAGCCGCAAAGACGCATAGCGGCATCTTCGTTTCGAAGGCCCGTCGCAAAAGCTTGGGCGGCTTCCCCAAATCCAAGAAATGCAATTTTTTGTCTCGACAAAGTCACAGCAGCCCCTGAGTGGTCTTGGTCGTTCTATCTAACAAGTCCGAGGTGCTTTGCGCCAATTCAATTGACAGGGTTGGCATTGAAAAAAGCTATATTGCTGCTTGGAAGACTTTCAATCCTCAGTCGCAATTTTGCTGAATTTCCGCAAAAAGCCAATGAATGTTTCTTGCGCGGCCGTCGGCTTCCATGCCGTTCGGTAAGTCAAGCCGATGTCGCGCAAATGCCCTGACAGCGGGATGTCCAGAGGGGTTATTGTGCCTTGGTTCTGGTCTACTTTTATTTGGTGACCAGACACGACCGAGACGTACGGACCCTCTGCCAAAACACCGCGCAAGATTGCCAAAGAGGACGCGACGATACGCACGGGCGTTTGCTCACGATCGCCGATGCGCAAGGTTTCAAAAAGGTACTGCCCCGCCGGCGTTTCAATTGGTGGCGCGATCCATGGGAAGTCCAAAGTGTCTTCCAGACGCAGATTGCGCTTTGATGCCAAAGGGTGTTTTGGGTGTGTCACAATGGTCAGCGCATCACGAAAGAGCAGCTCTTGGGTGACGTTCTCTGCTGGCTCCGGGTACCTGAGGGCGCCAATCAAACAGTCTATATCGCCCTCACGCAAAGAACGCAGCAGTTCGCCATAGCGTCCCTCAACCACCCGAATTTGGAAGCCATCAGCTCCAGTGACCATTGAATGAACGGCTTTGGGCACAATTGTGGTTCGAGCAAGAGGTAGACTGCCAAGCACGAATGTTCCTTGCTCATGCCCCAATGCGTTGCTGATCTCTTCATACCCTTGCTTCAGTTCAGCCTGAGCAAGTTTGGCGCCAATGACAAAACGTTCAGCGGCCGGTGTAAGACGGACGCCAGAAGGAAGTGCGACAAAGAACGGCGTGCCGACAACGGCTTCCAGGCTGCGGGCAGCGCGGTGCACGGTTGGCTGCGACAGGCCAAGCACTTGAGCGGCCATTGTAAAACTTCCTGTGTTCACAATAGCGATGAGATTGCGGAGCTGTGATGCTGTGACCGAGAATTCAAATGTTGTACCGCGACGGCTTTTGATGCCGGCTTCACCCAGGGCCGCTTGCAGCCCGTTCTTGAGGTGGTCCAGCGCCTTTTGCGCCCGCATTGCAAACAGTGCGCCAACGTCAGTCAATGCAGCGCGCTGGCGGCGGCGAACCAGCAGGGGTACACCGATGTCCGCTTCCAACCGGCTGATCGCCTGGGTGGCCGCAGGCTGGGACAGGTGACAGCGCTTCGCGGCTTCTGAAACCGATCCGGAGCGAGCGGTTTCAAGAAAAATTCGCATGTGCCGGATATTAGGGAAGCCGCCGCGCATATCACCTCTATAGCTTTTTCCAATCTTATGCGCTCAATTCGAAATAGGCAATTTGATGTAGTCTGCCTAAAGTCGTTACACCGGCCCGAGGGCCCAATCATGGTATGAGAAGAGGGGCCACTGCATATGTCCGATACCAAGACCGCGCTGGTGATCAGCGCCCATTCGGCTGATTTTGTCTGGCGCGCGGGGGGTGCCATCGCGCTGCATCAGGAAAAGGGCTTTGAGGTTACCGTGGTTTGCCTGTCCTATGGCGAACGCGGCGAAAGCGCCAAGCTTTGGAAGCAGGAGGGGATGACGCTCGAAAAGGTCAAAACCGAACGCCGCAAAGAGGCCGAGAATGCCGCTTCGGCGCTGGGCGTAAATGATATTCGGTTCTTTGACGTTGGTGACTATCCACTGGATCTGGGCCGCGAAACCCAAGAACGCATGGTCGACGTGATCCGCGAAGTGCAGCCCAATTTCATGATGTCGCATTCGAAGTGGGATCCCTACAACACCGACCACATGAACACGACGCAGTTCGCGCTTGAATGCCGCATGATTGCGCAGGCCTGGGGTCACAATCCGGGTCAGAAAGTGCTGGGCGCGCCGCAGCTATACCTGTTTGAACCGCATCAGACCGAGCAAATGGAGTGGAAGCCCACAACGTTCCTCGACATCACCGATGTATGGGACAAAAAGTGGGCCGCAATCCAGTGTATGCAGGGTCAGGAACACCTCTGGAATTTCTATAGGAACGTGGCCGAGAACCGCGCCAATCACTTTCGGCGGAACTCTGGCGGGCAGGCCGGCGGACGGGCAGCGAAATACGCCGAAGGGTTCGAGACAATCTTTCCCCGCACCGTGGATGTGCTGGAATGAGTTATCAGGCCGGAACCACGGGCGTTGTCGTCCAGAACATTAAGCGCGCCGATCAGTCCATTATAGACGGATTGGCCGCTTGCGGCGTTGCAACTGTGCATGAAGCGCAAGGGCGCAAGGGTCTGCTGGCCGACTATATGCGCCCGATCTATCCCGGAGCACGCATTGCCGGCTCTGCCGTGACGATCCTCGCACCGCCATGTGACAACTGGATGATCCATGTGGCAATCGAACAGCTCAGGCCAGGCGATGTGATGCTGCTGGGCACAATCACACCGTCCAATGCCGGGTATTTTGGCGATCTCTTGGCCACCTCTGCCATGGCGCGGGGATGCCGAGGGCTGATTATTGATGCTGGTGTCCGCGATATCCGCGATCTGCAAGACATGGGTTTTCCTGTCTGGTCCAAGGCCGTGCATGCGCAAGGCACGATCAAGGAAACGCTGGGTTCGGTCAATGTGCCCGTTGTATGTGCGGATATGCTTGTGAACCCCGGCGATATCGTTGTCGCGGATGATGATGGTGTTTGTGTCGTGCGCCGTGACGAGGCGGCTGAGGTGCTCGAAAAGGCGCAGGCGCGCGAAGCGAACGAAAGCGCAAAACGCGCGCGGTTCGAGGCCGGAGAGCTGGGCCTTGATATCTACGATATGCGCGGGCGGCTCGCGGAAAAAGGCCTGAAGTATGTCTGACGGTGTGCGCTGCATGTGGATGCGCGGCGGCACCTCCAAGGGCGGTTATTTCCTTGCTAGCGACCTGCCAAACGATCCAGCCGCGCGCGATGATTTCTTGCTGCGCGTCATGGGTTCACCGGATGTGCGGCAGATTGATGGGATGGGCGGGGCAGACCCGCTGACCTCAAAAGTTGCCGTTGTTCAAAAATCAGCACGTCCGGGTGTTGATGTGGACTATCTGTTTTTGCAGGTCTTCGTAGATCAGGCTGTCGTCACAGATGCGCAAAACTGCGGAAATATTCTGGCTGGTGTTGGTGCCTTTGCGATTGAGCGCGGTTTGATCGACGCGCAATCAGAAGAAACCCCGGTTTCAATCTATATGGAAAACACCGGGCAAATTGCCGTGGCGCGGGTGTTCACGCCGGATGGCAAGGTCAACTATCGTGGCAACGCGTCAATCGACGGGGTGCCGCGCAGTGCGGCGGCCGTCCCTTTGACATTCAAGGATACCGCGGGTTCGTCTTGCGGTGCGCTTTTACCAACGGGAAATGCCGTTGATCTGATCGAAGGTGTCGAGGTCACGATGATCGACAATGGCATGCCTTGTGTTGTGATGCGCGCATCAGATTTGGGGATCTCGGGGGATGAGACGCCAGAGGCGCTTGAAGCAGACCAAACGTTTCGAAGCAGGCTCGAAGCGATCCGCCTTGCCTGTGGTCCATTGATGAACCTGGGTGATGTGACTGAAAAGTCAGTTCCTAAAATGACCATGGTCAGTGCGCCCTGTGCTGGCGGTGCCATAAGCACCCGCACCTTCATTCCGCATCGCTGCCACAAGACAATCGGCGTTTTGGGTGCCGTCAGCGTTGCAACGGCTTGCCTTTTGCCCGGATCGCCGGCGCATGCCCTTGCCGATCAGGGGCGGGGAACACAGCGCAGTCTTTCGATTGAACATCCCACGGGTGAAATGACGGTCATCGCCACGTTGGATGCCGTGGGGGCGGTGCAAGAGGCAGCAATTTTGCGGACAGCCCGCAAACTAATGGATGGAGAGATTTTCGCATGAGCGAACAGAAAATGGACGAGGATTGGCTGGTCTTTCATCCAAGCCCCAAAAAACCCGATTTCAAACTGCCGGACGGCGCAGTTGATGCGCATTGCCATGTGTTTGGTCCATCCCCTGCGTTTCCCTATGCGCCTGAGCGGAAATACACTCCGTGCAACGCCGGAAAGAATCAACTGTTTGCCTTGCGCGACCACTTGGGCTTTTCGCGTAATGTGATCGTGCAGGCGACCTGCCATGGCAAGGACAACAGCGCGATGGTCGATGCCTGCCGCAGCGCAGGTGAGCTTGCACGGGGTGTCGCCAGCGTCGGTGCGGATATCTCAGTCGCGGAATTGGAAGACATGCATGCGGCGGGTGTGCGCGGCGTCAGGTTCAACTTTGTCAAACGACTGGTTGATGCCACCCCGAAAGAGGTCTTTCTGAACATCGCTGACAAGATCCAGCAATTTGGCTGGTCAATCGTAGTCTATTTCGAAGCGGCTGATCTGGAAGAGTTGGAACCCTTCCTAAAGCAACTGCCGGGGATAATCGTGGTTGACCACATGGGTCGCCCGGACGTCACCAAGGCGGTGACTCATCCAGATTTTCAGCGCTTCATCCGGTTGATGGACGAAAACGAAAACATCTGGACCAAAGTCACATGCCCGGAACGCCTGACCGTTGCGGGACCACCTTATGACGACGTCGTGCCGTTCTACCAAACCATCGTTGACCAGTTCGAAGATCGTGTGCTTTGGGGGACGGACTGGCCCCATCCGAATATGAAGTCACATATGCCGGATGATGGAGCTTTGGTGGACTACATCCCAAGTATTGCACGGACAGAGGCGCAACAGCAGAAGTTGCTCGTGACAAACCCACTGCGGCTATACTGGGGATCATGAAAAGGACCGCAAGACATCGGATCCTAACGGCACGGCATGCAGTGCAGACGGCCAGAACACATGTTCAGCCCTCGGCGCGCTTCATCTTTTGATGCTCGTCCTCGACCAGCCCAATTTTCCAGTAGCCCGAGATGTAGGTGTCGCTGCGTGGCAGGCCCATTTCCTGATGGAGAAACGCGCGCAGGGTGCGGATCAAGCCGGATTCGCCTGCAATGCAAGTCTGAACCCGGCCGCTTGGCCAATCGAGAGATCGGATTAGATCACTTTGCTGGACTGAGGGCACCTCGGGTTTCGGATGCACCAGCCAATGCATCTGAATGCCCTCTGGCGCATCAATGTTCTGCCGATCCTCGGCTGCCGTCACCTCAAAGACAGCGACGCCTTTCGCATCGCGCGGCATCGCTTCTAGCGTCGCAGCTGCTACCGGAATCGCCGAAGGGTCGGCGGCGACAAGATACCAATCCGCGTCGAACGACGTGACCTTGGGGCTGCTTGGACCCATGAAACCAAGGAAATCGCCTGCTTCTGCGTGGCTTGCCCAGCGAGAGGCTGGTCCATTGTCACCATGAGCCACGAAATCGATGTCCAACTCCTGCATGTCGCGGCGGAAGTTTCGCACTGTATACGTGCGGCGTACCGGCATCGGGCCGTTCACAATACGATCGGCAAAGGCATCACGGCCTTCCGCAGGCTCGGGCAGCATCAATTTGCAGTTTCCCCCTTCGCAGCCTTCGGGAAACCCTGCCAACTCCGGCCCTTCAAAGGTCACCCGGATCATGTTGGGTGTCAGACGCCAAGCGCGCTTGACGGTAAAAAGCCGGGGGCCGGGGCGACCCGTGGCTTTGCGGATTGTATTTTTTGCCTTGGAAAGAATGCTCATTTCATACTGCCTTTATCCTACTGTTATTGTCGGATATAAGGCATGACCCTCGATCCACAACGTTGCAAATTCAGAAGACACTGTTCGGCGCCACCGAATGGTCTGTCGGGCAAGGGGTGTTTTGCTCCATTTGGCCAACCGGTGTTGGGTTGGTTCATCGCGCATTGACGCTTCTTGCTAGGCGGCGCGTAGACTTGGAGTGACGAGACTAAAGGCAAGAGGTTGAGCAAAGTTCGGCAAAAGTCGACCGACAGCATTGCTGAAGGGCAGGGCCGCTATGGAAAACCAATCAGGCTTCGCCGCTTAGCAAAGATCCTGCTCAGCAAGATACCTGACAAAGAGAAGCGTAAGACTCTCGCGCCGGGATTTGTCAGGCCATACGGCATAGATTCCAAGTGGCCGAAGCGACCAGTCCGGCAAAAGTCGCACCAGTTTCCCTTCTGCTTCGCCGCGTTCGGCAAGAAAGGACGGCAGAATTGTTGCGCCGGCATCCTGAATGGCCAGGTGATACAGCGCATCTATGCTGTCCACCTCGATCTGTGAATGGCCTGTCACGCTCTCTTCGTTACCATTGCGATCCGTGAAGCTGGTCACATCTGATCGGTTCCGATACCGGATCCAGTTCCAGTCTTCCAAGTCACTCGGTCGCTTTGGAACGGGGCGGTTGGCGGCGTAACCACATCCGGCAACCATCACGCGCTGCCCGTCGGCAAGTTTGCGCGCCATCATGGAGCTGTCATCAAGCCAGCCCACACGGATGTTCATATCAAAACCGTCTTCCACAAGGCCAAGCCGATTGTCGGAATAGACGACGGAAAATGCGACGTTGGGATGCAGTTTGGTGAACGATGCGACCGCAGTGGTAAATGGCCCGCCAGACAGGAAAGCAGGCAGCGATATCCTGAGAGCGCCAACCGGGTCGAGGGAAAGCGCGTTTAACTCGTTCAGGCCAGTCTCGGCGCTGCGCAACATTTCGACAACACGTCCGTAGAACATCCGGCCTTCGTTGGTCAGCGCGATCTTGCGCGTGGTGCGGTGCAGCAGCGTGACTCCAAGGTATTCCTCAAGATCCGAGACCGTCTCGCTGATCCGTGACGGCGAAAGCCCGATCTCTTTTGCGGCGGCGCGAAACGAACCTTCATCAATGACGCGTGCAAAGATGGCCATTTGTTTAAGGTGGTCGATCATTGTTCTGCCTCACCGATGAGTAACTTCTGGAATCTGCAAATAGTCGAATTATTGCCTGCTGCCTAGACTGCAAGGGTAAATGTGATCAATTGGAGGAACCCGGAGATGAAACACCTGAGAAGCACGGCCATCGCGGCCTTGATTGCGGCGTTGCCAATCGGCATGGCTCCCGTCGCCCACGCAGCCAGCGCAGACCTGAAGTTTGCCGGCGCGCTTGAGTTCGCGGATGATGGCACATTGTTTGTTGGCGACAACTACAGCGGTGCGATTTTTGCGTTCGAGATGCCTTCTGCGGCAGCGCCTGATCAGGTTGCGCCGGTCAATATCGGCGACATTGACGTTAAGATTGCCGATGTTCTCGGCGTGCCTTCGAGTGCGCTCGCCATCAATGATATGGCGGTCCACCCAGTCAGCGCTGAGATCTATATTTCTGTCTCGCGCATCGGGAACTTCGAGTCCGCACCGGCGCTCATTCAGGTGTCGCAGGCCGGGGAGATCAGCGTTGTCGACCTTTCATCCCTGAATTTTCAAAAGCAGATGCTGGATCACTATCCCGATCAGGAAACCACGTTCCGCCCTCGGGGCCTTGGGCAGATGCCGCCACTCGTGCGTGACCAAGCCAAGGGCGAAATCAAGCTAAGCTCGCTCGCGATCATGGATATGGAGTTCCATGAGGGCGAACTCTTTGTCTCTGGTGTCGCGTTTGACAATTTCCTGTCCACACTGCGCCGCATGCCGTACCCATTCACCGACACACAGTCGGCGGCGAATGTGGAGATGTACCACATCAGCCATGACCAGTTCGAAACCCGTGCGCCGATCCGTGCGATGTCCATTCACGAGATCGATGGCGAACCCACGCTCGTTGCGGCTTACACCTGTAGCCCGATTGTTCTGATTGGCCTTGATGAAATCGTGGATGGTGCCAAAATTTCGGCGCGCACCATCATGGATTATGGCAACGGCCAACCGCTCGACATGCTCAGCTACAAGCTGAACGGAGAGGAGTCCCTGTTCCTGACAAGCAATAGCCGCTCGCCGCATATCATTCCGGTGTCCAGCCTGAACGATGCGCAAAGCTATACCAAGGGCGATTTGCCTGAGGGCGGCAAGTCGGACACCATGCCAATCATGCCGGTTGGCGATACCGGGAAAGCGATCATGTTTGATGGTATGTCGCTCCAAATGGCGAATCTGGGAGAGAACTTCTTCGTATCGCTGACACGCGACATGTACACGGGCAGCCTGAACATGGACTCGAACTTCAACGGGTTCCCGAACCGCCTGCACAATCTCGTCGCGGAGTTCGATTTTCCGCAGTACTGGGAGGATAAATAACCCATGTGCCGGGGCTGCCTGAATCGTTGGAGAGGTCTCTCTCTGGCAGGTCTTCTGGCGCTGGCGCCGGCAGCCGCCCTCACACAAGAGGGCGGCTTTACCGCGCCGGACCAGACCGATGGGCCGGTTTCGATTTCCATGAACGCAATGGGAAGTCTCACGCCGCAAGCAGGGCTCAGGGTTTTTGTCGGGCCTGCGTCCGAGTGCTGCGAAGGGCGATCCCCGGTGTCCGGCCGTTACTTGGTCGTTGAGGATACGGTATCTTTTGTACCGGCCTTTCCCTTCGTTCAGGGACAAGTCTACTCAGCATTGATCCGCGGAGAGAGCATCAGGGAATTTGTTGTTGGTGGGGAAAGCGTTTCGGCAGCGCCCGAGGTCGTTGCCGTCTATCCAAGCGGCACAACTATTCCCGAGAATACGCTGCGGTTCTATGTCGATTTTGCCCACCCGATGCAGCCACACCGGGCCGAAGAATTCATTTCGTTGGAACGGGGCGATGGACGTCCGGATCGCGCAGCCTTTATGTCGTTCAAGCAAGAGCTTTGGAACCATGATCGCACCCGACTGACGCTTTTGATGGATCCGGGCCGGATCAAGCGGGGCGTAGCCACAAATCTGGAACTTGGGCCGGCCTTGGAAAGCGGCCAGAGTTACACGCTCGTGGTCGGCGCGGGATGGCCGAGCGCAAACGGTCAGGGCGTCACGTCGGAATATCGCGCCCCGTTTGACGTGGGCGAGCCGATCCGAAGCCTTCCCGACACCAAGAAATGGACTGTCACAGCGCCCCGAATGGCGACGCGCCAGCTGCTTGAGTTGCGCTTTGATCGCCCTTTCGATCAGGTTCAGTTGGGCCACACGATAATAGTCCAAGATGCAGGTGGTCGGCCTATCCAAGGGACGATTAACACTTTGGAAAGCGAAACGGTCTGGCGCTTTGTTCCTCAGGCCGCCTGGAGTGATCCGGAGATTCAAGTCGTTGTCGATGCGTCGCTTGAGGATGTGGCAGGCAACAACTTTCGCGAGGTCCTCGATCATGCAGTGGGAACGCCCGCGCGTGAGGTTGTCAGCACAACCCTCAAGGTTACCTTGAAAGCGCCGTAGGCGAGAATCACGCTGAATTTCAGCTATTTACGTTCGGAATATACCTGTCCTACCCCCATTTTTATTGTTCGGTATGGCCGAACTTTATCTTCAGAAATGGACGAATATTCAAAATAATACCCTACGCCTAATGTCCGTTCACGATTGAAAGGACCTGGCTGATGAACGCCACAGCAAACTTTGAAACCGAGTATGCGGCGCGGTATCTGGCGAACTTGTGCAAGCACTTTGCCCGACGCATTCCCACAACACATCAAGACACCTTCGGAACTGTCGAGTTTCCGTTTGGCCGTTGTCAAATGTCGGCTCACCAAAACCGCCTGACCCTTGAAGCGTTTGCCGATGACGCGACTGGGCTTGGCCAGGTCACGGAACTGGTGACGCGGCATCTCGAACGTTTCGCATTTCGTGAAAACCCGCTGCTGGACTGGCAGCTGAACACCGGCTCATCCCCGGAAATCCATTCCCCGAGAAAGGACACCCTATGATTACCCGTACGATGTTATCCGCGGCTTCCCTGAGCTTTGCGGCCACCTGCGCCGTTATGGCTGATAGCGCGACCAACAAGGCGTTCGTTCTGGATGCTTTGGAGGCAACTGTTCTCTCTGGCGATGTAGAGGCGGTCGAACAGTTCTTCGCGCCTGACTACATTCAGCACAATCCGATGTTCCCGAACGGGGTCGACGGACAAAAAGGTGTGGTTGCATTTCTATCCGGAACCGAGGGTTTCAAAGCTGACTACGTTCGTGTCATCGCTGATGGTGACATGGTTGCGGTGCACGCCCGCTACGAAGGCTTTGGTCCGGTTGCAACCATCGGCTTTGACGTTTTTCGCGTCCAAGACGGTTTGATCGTCGAGCACTGGGACAACCTCATTCCAGAAGAAGCCCCAAACCCGTCCGGACATACACAGATCGATGGCGCGACTGAAATCACAGACCTCGAAAAGACCGAAGAGAACAAAGCCAAGGTTCTGGAGTTTATCACCAAATCGCTGATCGAGCACCAAGAGGTCGACATCACGGACTACATCAGCCCGGTCACATACATTCAGCACAACCCTCAGGTTGGTGATGGGCTCGAAGGGTTTGGCGCCTTCATGGCGCAGATCGCCGAACAGGGAATTTCGATGGAATACACGAAGGTCCATCACGTGATCGCAGAAGGCAATTTCGTTCTGACAATGTCTGAAGGCTCATTCGGCAAAGACGCGATGGCCTTCTACGACCTGTTCCGGCTCGAAGAGGGCCTGATCGTTGAACACTGGGACGTGATTGCGCCGATGCCTGGGCCTGATGCGCCAGCGAACGAAGCCGGCAAGTTCTGACCGGATAATCCAACCAAGGCAGATGAACAAATGAACCGCAGAACTCTTATGAAAACCACCCTTGCGAGCGCGCTCGCAACAATTCTCGCCCAACACGCAGGAGCACAGACAATGGACGAAACCAGCCAGAAATCCTTTGACACCGTCATGGCCTTTATGGGCGCAATGGGGCAGGGCCCCGACGCGATGTCACCGCTCATGGCCGACGACATGGTTTGGCGCAACGAAGGCGATAAGAGCATCCCGTGGGTCCACGGCGGGATCGAAGGCAAAGATGCAATCTTTGAATTCCTGGGCGTATTCGGCGCCGGTTTGCAGACCACCAAATGGGAAAACACAGATGCATTTGCATCGGGCGATACCGTCGCCGTCTTCGGTGTCATGAACGGCATCACCACAGCCAGTGGTCAGGAAATTGGCGAGTTCAGCTTCGCTTTGCGCGCCAAGGTCCGCGACGGCCAGGTCGTGCTTTGGCACTGGTTCGAAGACAGCTTTGCACTGAGCCAAGCTTACCACAAGCGCGGCTAGTCGATCCCCCATTTCAACCAACAAACGAAAGAGAAACACCATGAAAAACGTTTTGTCTCGCCGCGATCTTTTGCAGGGCGCTGCCCTGTCGGCCGGTGCTGTTGCACTGATCCGCGCAGGCCTCACACCGACACCCGTTCGTGCCCAAGGAAGCCTGCCCGCTGGCACTGTCCACTCCTTTGCCAAGGCGGGTGTGCGCTTTCACACCTATGTATCGCCCGCGCAGGCCGTGAATGTAACGGCTCACGTGATCGAGTTGGGCGACCAGCTTCTGGTCGTGGATTCGACATTCCTGCCGCCCACGGCAATGGAACTGGCCGACGTGATCGCCTCGACGGGCAAGCCCGTCCACACGGCCTATGTCAGCCATGAGCACCCGGACCATTGGGGCGGGGTTTCCACTCTGGGCGATCTGAACTTTGTCACCCTGCCAAAGATCCGCGAAGGCCTGCGGGCCGAGGCGACCAACGGCGAAAACCCCGAACCCACATCGCTGTTGAACGGCGCAGATCTGGCGTTGGGCATGACCGAGATCGGTGGCGTGGCGGTTGAGTTCCGGGCCTACGACAATGCCGAAGCGCCCAAGGCCATCGTCGCCGTCCTGCCTGAGCAGAAGGTCGCAGTGGTGCAGGATCTTGTCTATAACGGCGTCTATTTTGCGCCGGGTGTCGATCGCAAAAATTGGATCGCGACGCTTGAATCTTTCCGTGATGACCCAGCCTTTGAAACCTTGCTGGTGGGGCACGGCTTGCCGACAACGCGCGGTGAGTTGGATTCGGCCATCGCCTATCTGAAAACCTTCGACGCCGCATGGGATGCCGGTGCCACACCGGATGACGTGAAGGCTGCCATGATGACAGCCTACCCAAGCTATGACGGTGCCTTCCTGCTGGGACTGATCGAGCCCTACTGGGACAAGTAAGTCGCGTAGGCGCGGTGTCTGCACGGCACCGCGCCAGAACCTTTCAAAGACAAACGAACCCGAGAAAAGATAATGATGAACAAACCCTATCTCATTCCGCGTATTCTTATAGGCCTTATGGGGCTGGTCATGCTGGCGGCGACGATACCCGCATACGCAAATCCCACGTCAAACCCGGGCCTGATCAACCTTGTCGATCCTGCATTGTCGCTCGGTGAATCCGCTATTATATTTAGATTCAATATTCGATGAACGTGTGGGGATTCCAATTGCCGATCGTTTTGTCGCCATGCACGACTTCTTTCGGAATTGGAACGATCCGACGCTGGATTTTTTTCGTGATGACAATGCATTGGATGAGGCATTGACCCACCCGAGTGACTTCGGACTGTTTGTGAAAATACCCGGCAATCCAACAAATAGTGCGAAAGCTCCTTTGGAGAGGTGGACAACTTACCTAAAGCCACTCTAGCGCTGGCTGGATGAGTGGCAGGTGGCCGGTGCGGAGGTCATGGACGTTGGCTTTACCGGGAGAAGTATTCATTCTTCAATGCTTCTTAAAAAGAGGAAAAAATGGAAAACAAGCCACTGCCAAAAAAATAGGAAGTGGCGACATCATAAATGGGAGAAACGGCATCTCAAACAATGGGGCCAGCCTGTACGGGTCGCCTGACGGGCTCCGCAATCCAAGAAAAAAGAAAACAAAAAATACAACTAATGGAAAAATTAGATGAACGGCCAGTTTGAAATGATCTCGTTCCACATCAGAATGGAAGCTCTTGGAAGGTGCAAATCTTTGGAGAGCACTAAATACCAAAAATATTGCAAATATTGGAACAATTAGCAATGAAGTCGCTAAATATAGAAGGCTTTCTGGGCTTCTTGACGCATAGTAGTCTACACGGGAAGCAAAAACTTGATTAACCAAGTTTGCGAAATTTTCACTGCGATTATAGGCACGAGTTATAACCGGATGCATCAAAAAAATAGCACCAACTGAAGAGATGCAGGCTAGCGCTGTTGTCCTGCCCCTAATGGCCTGCCCATGCAGAAAATCGTTTTTTGTCAATAGTCTAATCTTTTCCAAAATCAAACTCTATGCAGCATTCCAATTATTCATCACTTCAGTTACCTATTCAATTGGCGATACGAGAAAGCTGAGCAACAACGTAGTGGGTGCCATGCCAAAAATCAATTGCGACTTACAAAGTCAACCATCTAAAGTCAGGACTCATAACCAATAGACGACGAGAGCCGTTCGAGCGATGGTTGAGAGGAAGACCTTCGGGCACCGGTCGTAACGTGTTGCCAACCTGATCCTCCCCCACTGAAGTGGTCCTCCGCTATGTTTAGGAGAGCGGAGGAAACACATGGCCAACAAGCGACCAAAACCCGAGGAAATAGTCATTTAA
>JAHDIS010000107.1 GCA_020630695.1 Paracoccaceae bacterium
GCCTCGACCAGACCTTTGACCGCGCCAACCGAGTTGTCAAACATGGCCTGTTCGTCCTTGTTCATCTTGATGTCGACGACCTTTTCGATGCCGCCGGCACCGATGACGGTCGGGACGCCAACGTAGAAACCATCAAGGCCGAATTCGCCGTCACAGTAGGCGGCACATGGCAGAACCCGCTTCTGATCCTTGAGGTAGGCCTCGGCCATTTCGATCGCGGAAGTCGCGGGTGCGTAGAAGGCAGAGCCGGTTTTCAGCAAGCCGACGATTTCGGCGCCGCCGTCGCGGGTTCGCTGAACGATGGCGTCCAGTTTGTCCTGTGTTGTCCAGCCCATGCTAACCAGATCAGGCAGAGGAATGCCTGCCACGGTCGAGTAACGCGTCAGAGGAACCATGGTATCGCCGTGACCGCCCAGAACGAAGGCTGTGACGTCTTTCATGGAGACATCAAATTCAAGCGACAGGAAGTGGCGGAAACGTGCACTGTCCAGAACGCCGGCCATGCCGCAGACCTTGTTGGTCGGCAGACCCGAGAACTGCTGCAAAGCCCAGACCATCGCATCGAGCGGGTTGGTGATGCAGATTACGAAGGCGTCAGGTGCGTTGTCGCGGATGCCTTCGCCAACAGCTTTCATCACCTTGAGGTTGATGCCGAGCAGGTCATCGCGGCTCATGCCGGGCTTGCGCGGAACACCGGCGGTCACGATGCATACGTCGGCACCAGCGATGTCAGCGTAGTCCTGCGTGCCCTTGAGGCGGGCGTCAAAGCCTTCGGACGGGCCGGATTCGGCGATGTCGAGTGCTTTTCCCTCGGGGGTGCCTTCGGCGATGTCGAACAGAACGACATCTCCCAGTTCCTTCATTGCTGCGAGGTGGGCAAGGGTGCCACCAATCTGTCCCGCGCCAATAAGGGCGATCTTGGGTCTGGCCATGAAAATGATCTCCGGTCCTTCGTGAGTTTGGGCGCGTGGTTAGGCTTTTGCGGCGCATCGTGCAAGGGTGCTGCGCTGCGGCGCAGCGGCGCGGTGGGGCTGTGCACGGGGTTGGGAACAGGCTAAAGCCCTTTAGATGTGAGGGCTTAAAGGGGCACAGCGTGGATATTCTGACTTTTCAGGTTTTCTTGATGGCCGTGCCGGCTGTGGTCTTTGCGGGCATCTCAAAAGGCGGATTTGGCTCTGGCGCGGCTTTTGCGAGCGCATCGATTCTGGCGCTGGTCTTGCCACCCGAGATCGCTTTGGGGCTGATGCTGCCATTGCTCATGCTGATCGATGTCAGCAGCCTGCCCAGCTATTGGCGCAAATGGGACTGGCCGGTTGCGCGGATCCTGCTGATTGGCGGCGTTCCGGGCACTGTATTGGGTGCATTGTTTCTGGCCTGGGCGAATCCAGATGCGATCCGCTTGCTCATTGGTGTGATCTGTCTGGCTTTTGTGGCCTGGCAGGCGGCGCAGAAATCACAAAGGCTTGGCCTTGAACGTATCGAGTTTGGTCAAAAGGCCGGGCTAACCTGCGGCGTTGGACTGGGCTTTACGAGTTATGTCAGTCACGCGGGCGGGCCGGCTGCGGCGATCTACATGCTCGGTCGAGGCTTGGACAAAACGACCTATCAGGCCACCACAGTTCTGGTCTTCTGGGCGATCAATCTGCTCAAATCGTTCTTTTATGCAGGTCTTGGCGTGTTCACCCGTGAAACGCTTTTGCTTGGGTTGGCACTGGCACCCTTTGCGGTGCTGGGCACATGGATTGGCATCAAGGCGCACCACCGCGTCCCAGCGCCCCTGTTCTTTGCCATTACCTATGTTTTGCTGACGCTGACAGGGATCAAACTGATCTGGGACGCGGTCACCTGAGTGCCTTTGCCAAATGGGGTCAGGCGTCGTCACCTTTGGGGGGCAGCGCTTCGGCCAGCTCTTCAAACGCCTGTCCGCTCGCCACAAGGCAGGTCACACCGGCGGCCGTGGTGACAGTGATGGTCCACGTGCCGGTTTCCAGAGACGCAAAGACTTCGACAACGGAATTGTTGCCACCAAGTCCCATGCTTTGCCGGGACTCGCCATATTTCACTGCGAGACGTTCGACGATTTGTTCGCGCGGCGCGCATGTGGTGGCGGTTTGTGCGTCCACCAATGTTGCGGCCCCAATCAGAAACCCTGCCGACAGTATCGCCAGTTTGGTCCAGTCTTTCGTCATAGCTCTGCCCTTTCGGCTGCGCACGAGGGGTACGGCAACTTTGTTGCGCCCCGATGCGATGCGTCCTCTCAGTGTGCCGAACGGCCCTGTTCCGCCCGAATGGTCGCTGTTTCGATCTATATGAAAAACGATCCTTTAGACTGGCTGACAAATGGTTAACGGCTCGCCCGTTGCATCAAAAGCGCCGGACTTTCTGCAATCGCGCTACGTTTTTCTGCGATGCGGCAAAAACGCTCTTGAAGTTTCGTTGAAAAAATGCCCCCTTCTGCGCAACTTTATTACCGTTGGAGTCGCAGATGGACATGCGTGCACGCCCTTACCGTTCCGTTCTCTATATACCCGGCAGCAAAGATCGCGCTTTGGAAAAGGCACGGGGCCTGCCCTGCGATGCGGTCATTTTTGACCTCGAGGATGCCGTCGCCCCGGCTGAGAAGATCGCTGCGCGCGACACACTGCAGACGGCACTGGCCCAGAGCTACGGCAACCGGACGCGCATCGTGCGGATCAACGGCTTGGACACAGAATGGGGCGAAGCGGATGCGCGTGCTGCTGCGGATATGGATTGCGATGCTGTTTTGTTGCCCAAGGTGGAAAGCGCGGCGCAATTGGATGCGCTGGCCGCGCTGTGCGCCAAGCCGCTGTGGGCGATGATGGAAACGCCGCTGGGTATGCTGAATGCGGCGGAAATCGCGGCACACCCCAAATTGGCGGGTATGGTCATGGGCACAAATGATTTGGCCAAGGAACTGCAAAGCCGGTTTCGCCCTGACCGTTTGCCAATGCAGGCCGGACTGGGCTTGTGCCTGTTGGCTGCCAAGGCCCATGGCTGTGTGATCGTCGATGGCGTTTACAACGCGTTCAAGGATGACGAAGGCCTCAAGGTTGAATGTGATCAAGGTCGGGACATGGGCTTTGATGGCAAAACGCTGATCCATCCGGCGCAACTGGATATCGCCAACACGGCCTTCGCTCCATCCGAGGCCGAAGTCGATCTGGCCCGTCGTCAAATCGAAGCATTCGAAACCGCCGAAGCCGAAGGGCAGGGCGTTGCAGTCGTCGATGGAAAGATCGTCGAAAACCTGCACGTTGCCACGGCGCGTGAAATACTGGCAAAAGCAGAGGCAATAGAAACCCTCTCTGCGGAGTAATCTTCATGTTTGCCATTCTCGTAGCCGGCATTGCCCTCTGGGTCGCCGCCCATTTCTTCAAGCGCCTTGCGCCCGATGCCCGTGCCAACATGGGCGACAAGGGCAAAGGCATTGCTGCCCTTGCGATCATTATCAGCCTCGTTCTGATCATCACCGGATATCGTGGGGCCGAGATCGTGACTGTCTGGAACCCGCCTGGTTTCATGGTTCACATCAACAACCTTCTGATGCTGGTCGCGGTTTTCATCTATGGGATGTCAGCCACCACCGGAACGCTTCGCGGTAAACTGCGCCATCCGCAATTGCTGGCAGTCAAGATCTGGGCCATTGCGCATTTGCTGGCGAACGGTGATCTGGCTTCTATC
>JAHDIS010000005.1 GCA_020630695.1 Paracoccaceae bacterium
GATGCTCTAACGATCGTCCCTTATATGGACAATTAACGTGTTTTTCTGGAATTTTGAATTGAAGCACAATCCACCACCTCGTGCAGCAACAAATGGCACACCCAAACTCGTTCGTAGAGCAATAGCCAATTCTTCGGCTTTGGATTTTACAGCCGATGAATAGAAAAAAACGGTGTTTCTTGGAGCAAAACCGTTCCCCTCTCCCCCCCAAGGGCCATTGTCCGAAGTTCTCTGATGAAACCCGCCATTGCACCCGGCCTTTAACACCACGGCTTCCCTCATATTGCACCCTAAACGATTGTATAGATCTTTCGCGGCCCTTTGGCGCATCGCCATAGCCGCTTGAGAACCGTAGGAATAGGTTGGGCATCCAAACCCAGACAGGTTTAGCAGTTTTGGTTTTGGAGGTGCGCAACTGCGTTTACCGTCAGACATCACACATTCATTTATCCGCGCTGAGATGCGGCGTGCCGTTCCGATCCAATCATCTGGTAATACGGATCGGGATTGGACAGTGCCCAATGCGGCCGAGGCCTTGCAATCCGCAGGCATTTTTTCGACGAGTTTTTTCAGTGCTGCCTGACTTGCCGATCCAAACAATCCATCTATCCCTCCCGAATAGCAGCTCTCTTCCTTCAGCTGGCTCTGCAATGTTTTGGCCAACCCGCGGTAAATCCAGTTGAACCGGCTTTGGTTCAAGATCGTTCGCGCTTCGGCTGCTAGTTCTGTGTTGGGAAAGTCCCTGATGAATGCCTCATAGGCCTCTTGCGTGTCGGTGACCTTGGCAAAGGCCCAGGCCTCTTGGGCAGCCGTTGTTGTGACTATCGGGTCGGCGATGACTGGCTCAACCTTGTCATCCTCGTCTGCCCAAGGAGCATAAATTACGTTTTGTGAATTCGGTTCGAGTGGCGGATCAGCCGGTACATCATCGTTCTTCAAAGCACTGTCAGCGCCATCCAATTCTATTTCGGGCACAGGCAAGACCGGCAGAACAGTCAGTAGCAGCTCTGCTTTGGCCGCCACGCGCGTTCCCGGGTATAGCTTTGCGAGATTTTCGAGCTCCGCTTTGCGCGCCTCGACATCTGCAATTGTCGCCGCTTTAGTCAAGCGTACTTCGGCCGCTGCGCGTGTTTCAAAACCAAGCCCCAAAGCCGCGTTGATATCTACCAGTTTGGTGCCAACGTTGTAGCCGGTCATGCGGCCATTGTTGTCACGAGACGTGGACGCCGCCTGATGCATACCCACCACCGTCAGTTCTGCCGGGTCGAAAATCAAAGCCCCAGAGGAGCCTTTGAAGGTCTCACATCTGTGGCGCAAAACCGGTGCATCCGGCGGCAAATCCGATTGCTCACGATCAATCTGACAGGTGCCCGAGGAAAACCGCTGCGGCTGACCATAAGGATGATGAACCACCAAAAGCGCATCATTGGCCTTGGGATCTGTTTCAAGGAGCGGCTGAACAAAACCGCCCAACGCCGCATTCGCGTCTGTACCCTCAATCTGCAGCACCAAGGCATCTAGTTCTTCATGCTTGGCGATAGGATTTTTGGCGACATTCACGGTGAGAACGTCGGTCGTGAAGTCAGCAGTCTCAAATCCAAAATGAACCTTGGCAGCAATCAATCGACTGAAATCAGAATTCTTTACGTCCTTAGAAAAATAGCAATGATGCGCCGTAATCAATCGGTTGTTTGGTAGTAAAGTCGCCGTGCAATGCCCAACGAACCGGTTGCTTGTAACTTTCACATTTGCCAAAGGATCGGTGAACGTAACTGGCCGATCATCCTTGGTTCCAAAACAAATATCCAGTCGCCCAACAAAGCGGCCAAGTGTTTTTACGTCATCGGGTGCTTCACGAATGGAGCGCCAGAAACCCAAATTTGCGTTTGCCGCCTGCTTCAGGGATTGGCTAAAGCTGATCTCGGGCACTTTCGTGCGGTCTAACCGAAAGTCACATTGCTCCTCCGCCCCAGCCTCGTGGACGATGCTTAACAATGCGGCGAACACACAAAAGAAAATCCTGTACATAACAAAAGGGCTCCACAATCTGACAAAACATAGGCAACCCAGCGCATTTCTGTCAATCACAGAGCGCTGTTCTTGACACCCCTTGCCTAGCGCCGCATGTAGCCTTTGAGCAGTCAAAAGGGACGCAGCGCATGGCAACCGAGACGAAGAAAAGTGGCGGGATCGTCGAGACGATCAAGACAGTGGTCTATGCACTGCTGATTGCCGGTGTCTTCCGGACCCTGTTTTTTCAGCCTTTCTGGATCCCTTCGGGTTCGATGAAAGACACGCTGCTGATCGGTGACTTCCTGTTTGTGAACAAGATGGCCTACGGCTACTCCTATGCCTCCTGCCCCTCTGTCATCATTCCTCAGATCGGTCTGGATATCGATGCGCAAGACATCTGTGGCATGTTTGACGGCGACAACAGCCGCTTTTTGGGCGGTGAGCCGCAGCGCGGCGATGTGGTCGTGTTTCGCCATCCCAGCACCGGACGCGATTTCATCAAGCGCCTGATCGGGCTGCCCGGAGACAAGGTTCAGGTTACCAATGGCGTGGTCTTCATCAACGGTGAAGAAGCCCCGCAAGAGCCCGCAGGCGCATTCGAAGAAGTTCAATCGCCCCAAGGCCCGCAGCGTCTGCGTCCACGGTGTGAAAACGGACCGGTGGGTGAAGGTGGCGCTTGCCTCAAGTCCCGGTTCATCGAAACCCTGCCCGGAGGCAGCCAGCACGCGATCCTCAACATTGCGTCGCAAGGCTCGGACAACACGCCTGTTTATACGGTTCCCGAGGGCCACTACTTCTTCATGGGTGACAACCGCGACAATTCCTCGGACAGCCGTGTACCCAGCCTTGCCAATGGCGTCGGCTTTGTTCCCTACGAAAACCTTGTAGGCCGGGCCGATCGGGTGATGTTCTCGTCAGCAGGCCGTTCCATGCTGTTTTTCTGGACATGGCGCGGGGATCGTTTCTTCAAAGCGATCGAGTAGCCAACCGATGAAGCTGTCGGCAGAACTCAAGGCTCTCGAAGGCCGTTTGGGCTACAGCTTCAACCGGCCCGATCTGCTGCGCCGCGCCGTCACGCACAGTTCCATGTCCGGCCCCGGCCGCGAAGACAACCAGCGGCTCGAGTTTCTGGGGGATCGCGTACTTGGCCTCGTGATGGCCGAAGCTCTGCTAGACGATGATCGTCAGGCCTCAGAAGGCACGCTCGCCCCGCGTTTCAATGCGCTGGTGCGCAAAGAGGCCTGCGCAGATGTTGCACGCGAGATTGATCTCGGCGCGGCGCTGAAACTGGGGCGATCAGAACAAATGTCTGGCGGACGGCGCAAGATGGCCCTGCTGGGAGACGCGATGGAAGCCGTGATTGCAGCGGTTTACCTCGACGGCGGCTTCGATGAAGCCCGTGCCTTTGTCTTGCGTCACTGGGGCCCGCGGATCGACAAGGTCGAAGATGACGCCAAAGACCCCAAAACCGCGTTGCAAGAATGGGCACAGGCCCGCGGCCAGCAACCCCCGCGCTATGTGCTGGCGGAACGCACCGGCCCTGACCATGCCCCGGTTTTCACGATCCGCGCAGAACTCGGCACAGGCCAATCAGCACAAGCAACCGCTGGCAACAAACGCCAAGCGGAACAGGCCGCAGCCAAAGCGCTCTTAGCAACTCTTAGCTCCTAGACTTGGAATTGGAGGACTGCCGCGCTTCGTAGGCAGCCCAAACATGCATCCGCCCTTTTTGTCGAGCATCGGCCAGCCACATTTTTTTGCGCGCATCTGGTGTCTCTAGAGACCGATAAATTCCACCAGAGAATTTTGGCCAATCTATTGCCAATCCCAGTTTGACCATTTCCGCCGACAAGTCGCGCCCATCCGGCAATGAACACTTGGCGACCGTTCTTCCATGAGCGTCCAGTTCGAGAATCTCTGCACGAACCTTCTGGCCTTTGCACAGTCGAACCAAAGCCCATTTTGCATTTCTTCCATAGGGGTGGTTCATTTCCGGAGCATCGATACCAAACAACCGGATCTGTGTTTTTTGGACTATGATGGTATCACCGTCCACAACATATGCCGCACCTTCTTTGATCGATCTTGGCGGCTCGGCGGGACGTACCGTATTTCGATTAAACGGTTTGTGGCGCGTTCTGTTTGGTTTTGGCGGTTCAGGACATGATCGAGACGTCTCGTCCGTTCGTTGAACAGGCGGTGCTTTGGATTTGAATGAATTGATGACAGCAATGAAAATTAGGGCCAGAACCCCAACAATAACGCCTTCCATTTAGCCCTCTAAGATTTTTGGGAATACACTTTTTGCATTGTAGCCGCTTCAACTCTCGATAGAAACTTGCGCAAGGTGTGTCACTGTGACCGCCGATCGACACCACAAGGAAGCTGTCTTGAGCCCAAACCTTCGCGGCAGTCTTTGGATGATCCTCGCCATGGTCGGCTTTGGCATCGAAGATGCGTTTTTCAAAGCGGCGACGGCCACGGGCGGTACGACACCGGGCCTTGCAACGCTGCAATTCGGATTGCTGGCCATGCTGGCCTATGCGCTCTTTGCCCGAAGCTGTGGTGTTCCGATCTGGACCTCCGCCTATCTGAAACGCGGCCTGCTGATCCGGACCGGCTTTGAAATCATGGGCCGGCTCTTTTTTGCGCTCAGTCTGGCCTACACACCGCTGTCCACGACATCCGCCATCCTACAGGCCGCGCCCTTGGTGGTTATGCTGGGCGCCGTTATGTTTTTGGGCGAACATATTGGCCCGCGCCGCTGGGCCGCCATGGCTGTGGGCTTTGTCGGCGTGTTGCTGATCATTCGGCCCGCACCCGCAACCTTCGATTCCAGTGCTGTTCTTGCCCTGCTCGGAATGATCGGTTTCGCGGGTCGCGATTTGGCGACCCGGGCCGCGCCGGCGTCAGTGCACACCGCGCAGTTGGGTGTCTTGGGATTTGCAGTCGTGGCCGCGGCAGGACTTGTCATCATGGTATTCGAAGGCGGCGCGCCCTCGCTGCCTACGCCTCAAGCGGCCCTGCTGATCTGCGGCACAGCCATTTGCGGCGTGCTCGGCTACACCGCAATGACCTTGGCAATGCGCACCGGCGACGTGGGCGTTGTGGCGCCATTCCGCTACAGCCGCCTGCTGGTGGCGCTGGTGCTGGCCTATACCTTGTTCGGAGAACGGCCCGACAGTCTGACCCTGACAGGGGCCGCGCTTATTGTAGGCTCCGGCCTTTACGCCCTGATGCGCAGCAAACAAAACCAAGCTTAGCAGCAACCCCTTCAAGCCCGCGGCGCATTCCCGATCGCCGCTGTGCGCCATGCAAAAACACAGCATTTGCAGAACATTGGCTGCGTTTGCGCTGCTCTGGCGAAATCTGCTGGCCTTGCGCGCCGAAATCTCCTATTCCCTCCAGCTTCCAAACCAGCCACTGGACGCATCAAACATGACCACTCGCGCCGGCTTCGTCGCCCTGATCGGAGAGCCAAACGCAGGCAAATCCACCCTGACCAACCGCATGGTCGGGGCCAAGGTCTCTATCGTGACCCACAAGGTGCAAACCACCCGCGCCCGCATCCGCGGCGTTGCGCTCGAAGGGGACGCACAGATCGTTTTCGTGGACACACCCGGCCTCTTTGAGCCAAAGCGAAGACTGGATCGTGCCATGGTCGCAGCCGCTTGGGGCGGGGCTGCGGATGCAGATATCACGGTTCTTCTGGTCGAGGCGCAGCGCGGCATCACGCCGGGCGTCGAAACCATTCTGGAGGGTCTTGCTGAGATCGGCAAAGGCCGCACGATCGCATTAGCCATCAACAAAATTGACCGCGTCAAATCTGAAGCATTGCTAAGCCTGACAGAGGCCCTGAACGAACGGTTCGACTTCGCCCAGACTTTCATGATCTCGGCGGAAAAAGGTCACGGCGTGCAGGCCTTGCGCGAATGGCTGGCCGGGCAACTTCCCGAAGGGCCGTGGCTTTACCCAGAAGATCAGATTGCCGATCTGCCACTGCGCATGATTGCCGCGGAAATGACCCGCGAAAAACTGACACTGCGCCTGCATCAGGAACTACCCTACCAACTGACTGTCGAGACAGAAAGCTGGGAAGAACGCAAAGACGGCTCTGCTCGCGTTGATCAAATCATCTACGTTATGCGCGACGGGCACAAAGGCATCGTCCTGGGAAACAAGGGCAGCACCATCAAAGCCATCAGTCAGGCGTCCCGCGAAGAACTCTCCGAATTTCTGGGCCGCAAGGTTCATTTGTTCCTCCAAGTCAAAGTCCGTGAAAACTGGCTGAACGAGGCCGAGCGCTACAGCGAAATGGGCCTCGATTTCCGCGACGGCAAAGCCTGATCCGCGCCATGTGTCTTGGGCTTCAAAATGTACCGGAGCGAGCGCGGGTCCGCGTCAGAACATGCCAGTCGTCCCGGCTTCCTGCACAGAGATCCGGCAAATGACACGACTGACTGCTCGTTTCTGGGTCGATGCCTACCTGACCCGCCTGCGCCTGCACGACATTCCGGCCTTTGTTGTGGCCCATGGCGATGACACGGCGGGTGCAGTTCTGGTGAAACTCGCGACGCTGAACGGTCAAGCCCAGGCCTTCACGCGGCAGTTCGATCTGACAACAGGCGCACGCATGTGGGCATCCCTGGCCGAAGGGGACGAACAAGAGGTCGATGCCGCTATTGCCCGCCAGCGCGGCTTCGATCCCGATCTCTGGGTCATCGAAGTCGAGGATCGTCAGGGTCGACACTTGCTGGACGAAGACGGCCTGTCCAGCTGAACTAGCGACCCCGACAAAGCGACCCACCGAACCAAAGCGCCCGCGGCCTGTCCGTCCAACGGCAGGACAGGCTTTTCCGGTGCGGCGCAGCCGCTCTATTTGGCAACACGGACATCTTCTGCGCTTGCCAGCGCCACCAACAAGGACCACTTTGACCCTATGGATTGGCGCGACACCGGCATATTGCTTTCAGCCCGCAAGCACGGCGAAACCGCGCTGATCCTCGATGTCTTCACGCCGGAACACGGACGCCAAACCGGCGTTCTTCGGGGCGGCACTTCCCGAAAAGTCGCACCACACATGCAACCGGGCGCACAGCTGGATGTCGCGTGGCGAGCGCGGCTTGACGACCATATCGGAACGTTTTCAGCCGAACCCATCCGTTCGCGGGCGGCAATCGCCATGAGCGATCGTCAGGCGCTTACCGGGCTGAATGCCGTGACTTCGCTTTTGTCCTTCAGCTTGCCGGATCGGGAATGCCAGACCGCGCTTTATCTGCAGACCGAACAGCTGCTTGACCTGCTGGGGCAGCAGGATCTCTGGCCGCTGGCCTATCTGCGTTGGGAAATGGCCTTGCTTGAAACCCTTGGGTTCGGTCTGGATCTGGCCGCCTGCGCGGTGACCGGAGCGACTGATAATCTGCGGTATGTGTCCCCCAAAAGCGGCCGTGCCGTCACGCAATCTGGCGCCGGGGATTGGGCTGCGCAACTGCTGCCGCTGCCCCCCGTCATGCTCGGCCTAGGCGACGCGCCAGACAGCGAAATCCTGCAGGGCTTGGGAACGACCGGCTATTTTCTCGAAAACTGGCTGGCACCGGAACTGCGGGGCAAACCGCTGCCCGACGCACGTGCCAGTTTTGTCACGCAGTTCAGTCGGCGTCTTCAGATGTGAACTCAAGACTGCGGCCAGCCGGACCCGTCAAAACCAGAACGCCATCTTCAAGCCGTCCGCTTGTCATGGCTTCGAGTGTTTGCAGATAGGCAAACTCGGCATCCAGTTCAGGACAGGCCATCTTGGTCGAAATCAAAGGGCCCACGCTGAACTGCGGCCAAGGACCCGCGAAGGACCCGCCAAAACCATTGCAGGGCGCGCGCCCGCCTATTTGCCCCGGACCGCTGAATACCAGCGTTGCCCGTGCGTCGAAGGGTTTGCCATCGAGCTTGTTCAGCACCCATTCACTGCCATTCCCAGGCCCGTCCGCTCCGGCACAGGCAACGGTCGCCATGAGCATTGGAGCGCAGATTGCTCGGAGGATAATTCTTGTTTTCATATCTGGAAAATAGGGGGCGCGGTTCTGTGGCGCAACTGTTCAAGTGCTCTTCCCTGCCCTGCAGGAACAGGTTAGGACTTTGCCAATGACATGGACCATTCCAAATATCCTTACGGCGCTTCGCCTGCTGGCCGCACCCGGACTTGCGGTCATGTTCTTATATTTTTCGCGCCCCTTCGCCGACTGGGCCGCGCTTACGCTGTTTATTGCCGCTGCGATCACCGATTGGTTTGATGGCCATCTGGCGCGCAGCTGGAAACAGGAAACCAAGCTGGGCGCGATGCTGGATCCGATTGCCGACAAGGCAATGGTCATCATCGCGCTGATGGTCATCGTTGGGTATTCTTCGATGTCGCCGTGGCTGGTGCTGCCTGCGACCTTCATCCTGTTCCGCGAAGTGTTTGTATCCGGCCTGCGCGAATTTCTGGGCGACACCGCCGGGACGCTCAAGGTGACCAATCTGGCCAAATGGAAAACGACGCTGCAGATGATCGCAATCGCCGTGCTTTTTGCCCAAGGCGTGTTCGAGCACTATCTGGGCATGTCGGTTTACGGCATGGATCAGGCCCTGTTTCAGGACATCCTGAGTGGCCGCGAAGAAGACGTACTGGGACTGCGCTGGAAGCACGCGGGCATGATCTGGACGGGGAATGTTGGTCTGATCCTGCTGTGGGTCGCCGCTGCGCTGACACTGATCACCGGCTGGGACTACTTTCGCAAAGCCGCGCCTTACCTGCGCGATGACCGCTAGCGTTTTGCTTGGTGCCAGCCCGCGCTATAGTCTGATTTGAACGACGAGAAACGGGATCAAACGCAATGGAAATACTCTACTTTGCTTGGGTACGCGAGCGTATTGGCCTACCCAAAGAGCGCGTTGACACGCAGGCGACCACCGTGGCCGAACTGGTCGAAGAACTCAAAGCCCGTGAAGCACGCTATGAGGCCGCCTTTGCAGATCTCAGCGCGCTGCGCGTTGCCGTGGATCAGGAATTGGTGGACTTCGACGCTTCGATCTCCGGCGCCAAGGAAGTGGCGTTTTTCCCGCCCATGACCGGGGGCTGAAATGCGCATCGTCGTTCAGGAAGCCGCTTTTGATTTCGGCGCCGAGGCAGAGGCCTTTGCCGCGGGCCGCAAGGACATGGGCGCAGTGGTCACCTTTACCGGGATCGTGCGTGATCTGGCGCAATCCGATCTGGATGTGATGGAAATCGAGCACTACCCGGGCATGACGGAAAAAGCGCTCGAAGCCATTGCCCAAGAAGCGACTGAACGTTGGTCACTGGGTGACGTTCTGGTTATCCATCGCTTTGGCCGGATGGCTCCCGGTGACAAGATCATGATGGTCGCCACCGCTTCACCGCACCGCAAGGATGCCTTTGAAGCGGCCGAATTCCTGATGGACTATCTCAAGTCTCGTGCACCGTTCTGGAAAAAAGAGCACAGCAGCGACGGAACCGGCTGGGTTGCCGCAAAGGACGAAGACGAAGATGCGCTAAAGCGCTGGTAGTCCCGCCGATCACGCCGCTGTGGCTGGCATGACGGCAACAAGGGTGATGTCCTCGACCCGAACAGGCGTTGCTGGTTGCACAAAGTAGACCAGTGCTGCGCCATCAGCGCGCAAAACCTGATCGCCGTTCTCCAGCGTGTCTACGGTCAAATCGGGTTCGGACATTTCGGTGTCGGCATAGTATTCAACCACCATCCCGTCCGAGCCTGCTCCAAAGTCCTGAATGATCGGAGCAGCATCGCTTGAGATGTCCAGATCCGGCGACCAAGTGTTGACCACGAAGGTGTCATGGCCTGATCCGCCGATGGCAAGATCTGCATCATCGCCAAGGTATATGATGTCATCACCCTCGCCGCCATTGAGTGTATCCGCACCGTCAGCCCCAAGAGCGGGCGGGCTGTACGCTTCGAGAAAGCTTTGCGCTTCGGCTTCGGCCCAGCTTTGCAATTCGGCCTCGGTCATTGAACCCAGTGTTTCAGACTGGGCATAGGCGGCCTCAAGGGCTTCGTGAAACCCTTCCGGATTGATATCGCTTTGACCCATCTCAGGATGAGAGGTGCCATGGCCCAACAGAATATCGTTCCCGGCACCACCCTGCAAAAGATCCGAGCCGCCACCACCGACCAGCAGATCATTCCACGCTTCGCCCTGCAGCGTATCATCTCCGTCCCCGCCGGCCAAAGTGTCCATGCCGCCGCCACCGCGCAGCACATCGTTACCATCACCGCCGCCCAATGCGTCGTGCCAGCCGCCGCCCTCAAGCAGATCATTGCCGGAACCGCCCAGCAGCAAATCGCGCCCCTGTTCGCCAAAGAGTGAATCATCCCCGGCGCGGCCCTCGATGGTGTCCATCCCGCGTCCACCGGCCAGCCAATCGTCGTCCGATCTGCCAGCATAGTCATTTGCGCGGACACCGCCTTGGTGCGTGTTGCCGGGAACATCTTCGGGGGGTGTCAACGGTTCGGGTTCGACTTCATCCGTTTGCGTGTCGTCTGGTTCTTCCATCAGGGTTTGTACACCCACCAGTGCAACCGATCCCATCAGGGACAAAAACAACAAAGAAGCGAGCATTTCGGCTCTCCCGATCAGAAAGTGGTTCTGTTCTGTCTGGGTTAAGCACCAAAAACGGCAACAATCGGACCCACATTGGGCGATTGTTCGTGTTTTAGGGGATGTGAAGTACCGTTTGGCACACGCCAAAGGATACCTAGGCTTTTCAGCAAGCGCCTTATATTGGTAACGTGACTTGACCACAATTAAGAGCCACATATGCCGTTTCGTCCCGTCCAGTCCGAAAAACTTTCGTCGGCCGTCGTCCGCCAGATCGAGCAATTGATCTTGCGTGGTGTCTTGCGGCCTTCGGAACGGCTGCCCGCCGAACGAGAGCTATCAGAGCGGTTGGGTGTATCCAGACCCAGCCTGCGCGAAGCAGTTTCCGAGCTTGAAGCGCGTGGATTGCTCGAAGCACGCGCTGGGGCCGGAATTTTCGTCACTGACGTTCTGGGCAGCGCGTTTTCCGAAGCCCTGATCGGCCTGTTTTCAGGCCATGACGAAGCCGTTTTTGACTACCTGTCCTTCAGGCGCGACATGGAAGGCCTGGCCGCCTACCGCGCGGCCGAGCATGGAACAAAGTCAGACCTGCAGGTTATTGCGGAACTCTTCGCCAAGATGGAAGCAGCGCACGGCAAACGCAATCCTGCCGAGGAATCCCGGCTCGACGCTGATTTTCATCTGGCGATCATCGAAGCCAGTCACAATGTGATCATGCTGCACATGATGCGTTCGATGTACCAGCTGTTGCGCGAAGGTGTGTTCTATAACCGCCAGATCATGTTCAAACAGCGCACGACGCGGCAGGCCCTTCTGGATCAACACCGGGCGATCAACGATGCTCTGCAGGCCCGCGATGCGGCGGCAGCCCGTGCTGCGGTCGAGGCACATCTGACCTTTGTGGAAGATGCCCTCTTTGCGGATCGCAAAGCCGAAGCGCACGAAGATGTGGCCCGCCAAAGGCTGGAGCGCGAGCGCGCGCGCTAGATCAATCTACCCAACAAATTCGCACCGATTTGAACGCCTCTGGGCGGCTGTCTTTGGCGTTGGCGACGGCCTTTGGAGCGGTGGTTTCCAAACGACAAAAAACCCGGGCGCGAACGCCCGGGCCAAGTTTACAAAGACTGTCAGGAAGGAGGAGATCAGCCTTTGGAGAATTCAGGGTATGCTTCCATGCCCAGTTCAGACATGTCGAGCCCGTTCAATTCAGCCTCTTCGTCGACGCGGATACCCACGGCGGCCTTGAGGATGAACCAGACAACCAGGCTGGCGACGAAGGTGAACACACCGTAGGCAACGATACCGGTGATCTGGGTCACGAGGCTTGCATCCGTGTTGTAGAAGATGACGGCGATTGTGCCCCAGATGCCTGCGAACAGGTGGACCGGGATGGCACCGACAACGTCGTCGATCTTGAACTTGTCCAGAAGCGGAACTGTGAAGACTACGATCACACCACCAACTGCACCGATCCAGAGCGCACCAAACAGTGTGGGTGCGAGAGGTTCAGCCGTGATCGATACCAGACCAGCCAGAGCGCCGTTCAGAACCATTGTCAGGTCGGGCTTCTTGTACATGACTTGTGTCAGGATCAGAGCTGTCACAGCACCGGCAGCAGCTGCCATGTTGGTGTTGGCAAAGATGCGGGACACGTCCGACACGTCGCCGACTGTACCCATCGCCAGCTGCGAGCCGCCGTTGAAGCCGAACCAACCCAGCCACAGGATGAAGGTACCCAGTGTGGCAAGTGCAAGGTTGGAACCCGGCATCGGTGTAACCTTGCCGTCTTTGCCGTACTTGCCCAGACGTGGGCCAAGGACGATGGCACCAGCCAGAGCAGCCCAGCCACCTACAGAGTGAACAACGGTCGAGCCAGCGAAGTCAGAGAAGCCTGCTTCGGACAGCCAGCCGCCACCCCACTGCCACGAACCCGAGATTGGGTACATGAAGCCGGTCAGAACGACTACGAAGATCAGGAATGGCCACAGCTTGATCCGCTCAGCCAGAGCGCCAGACACGATAGACGCGGTTGCCGCCACAAAGACCAACTGGAAGAAGAAGTCGGAACCAACCGAAGCGTAGTCCAGCGCTGCGTCTGCAGCTGCGACACCAACCGGATCCAGAACAGTCTGACCGCCGATGGCGAAGTAACCGTTGAAGTCGCCGGGATACATGGTGTTGAAACCGACGATCCAGTACATGATCGCCGCAATCGAGAACAATGCGATATTCTTGGTCATCTGCATGGTGACGTTCTTGGAACGCACCAGACCGCCTTCGAGCATGGCAAAACCAGCGGCCATGAAGAAGACAAGGAAGCCTGCCATGCAGAACAGCAGGGTTGTCATGATATATGGGCCGATTTCATCAAAGCTCGGCGCTGCTGCTTCCTGTGCCAGACCCATGCTGGGCAGAGCCAGCAGGAGTGAAGCCGAAGCGAGTGTTTTGGTCAGTTTCATCTGTTCGTTTCCCCTTGCGTTCACTAGCACTCAGAGCGCGTCTGCGTCGGTTTCGCCGGTACGCACGCGTACGGCCTGACCCACGTCGAGCACAAAAATCTTGCCATCACCGATCTTGCCGGTCTGGGCGGTGCTCTTGATCGTTTCGACCACCTGGTCTGCCATCGAAGCGGCGACCACGATTTCAAGTTTGATCTTTGGTACGAAGTTCACCGCGTATTCCGCGCCGCGGTAAATTTCTGTATGTCCGGACTGAGAGCCGAAGCCCTTGATCTCAGTGACCATCATGCCGCGCACCCCGATTCCGGTCAGCGCTTCACGGACCTCTTCGAGTTTGAACGGTTTGATCGTTGCAATGATCAGTTTCACCTTCATCCCTTTCGTTTGCCAGGCTGGAGCCTGCGTTATGCATGTGCAGCAAAATGGTCTGAGGGCTTGGATTGGAAGGATTCGCTGTATGGATGGCTGGTGTTTTCCTGGATGGATGATTAATTTTTGTGCGCTTTAATTTTTGTGCACATTTTTTGTGCTGAAATTTTACGCGAGGTGATGCGCTTCCTTGGTCAACAATCAGAGCGAAAGGCTGTATTGTACGCCAAAGACCATAATGGCGAGCAGCATTCATGAGCACTTCCGGACGCAAGCCGAAACGGCTGGTCGCCGATCGGCGCTATCCGAAGAAACCTGTGGCAAAGCCCAAACCCAAGTCGGCGCCCCGCCGGAAAAAGAAGGTCGCGCGCAAGCAACGTCGCGGGCTCCTTGGCTGGATTGCTGCATTTTTTGGCTGGATCTTCAGGCTGGTGTTCAAGCTGACGGTTTCAGCTGCAATCGTGGCCGCTTTGATTATCGGCGGCGCCGTCATCTACGTACAGTCCACTTTGCCCGAGTTTGAAACGCTGCTGGATGGCAGGGCACGAGGATCTGTAACCTTGCTCGACCGCGACGGTGATGTCTTTGCAATGCGCGGCGATCAGTTCGGCGGCATCGTAACTGCCGACAGTGTCAGCCCACACCTCAAGAACGCGGTGATCGCCAGCGAAGACAAACGTTTTTACAGACACTTCGGTGTCAGCCCACGCGGGATCGCCAGCGCGATACGTATCAACATGCGTGAAGGTCGCGGACCGCTTCAGGGTCACGGCGGCTCAACCATCACGCAGCAGACCTCAAAACTGCTGTGCCTCGGGGTCGTTTATGATCCGGCAGAGTGGGAAGATGAAAAAGCCTATATACAAGGCTGCCGCCGCACATCTTTGTCGCGCAAGGCCAAGGAAGCCATTCATTCGATGGCGATGGAAGCGAAGTACGGCAAGGAACAGATTCTATCGATCTATCTGAACCGTGCTTACATGGGCGGTGGCGCTTACGGCGCCGAGGCCGCTGCACGCCGATATTTTTCCAAGTCAGCCGCGACCCTGAACCCGGCAGAGTCAGCGATGATCGCCGGGCTTTTGACCGCGCCGACCCGATTGGCGCCAACATCGAACCTCCAGCGCAGTCAGGATCGTGCCGCGACCGTTCTGCGTCTGATGAATGAACAGGGTTATCTGTCCGATGACGAGACCAAGTTCTATCAGGACAATCCGGCAATCCTGTCCAACGAGGCCGAGACGCAGACCGGCGGCTATTTCGCCGACTGGGTCATGCAATCGGGGCCCGACTTCTTTACGCAGGACACCACAGAAGACGTGGTGATCCGCACGACGCTGGATCAACGGATTCAAGCCGCGACAGAGGCTGCCGTTCGCAAGGTCTTTGAGGAAAAGGTCCGAGAAGGTTCCAAGGCGCAGGTTGGCGTTGTTGTCATGTCCGCTGACGGCGCCGTGCGCGGCATGGTCGGCGGCCGGCGTACGAATGTATCGGGCGTTTTCAACCGCGCCACACAAGCTGTCCGGCAAACCGGCTCTGCCTTCAAACCTTTCGTCTACGCGACCGCGCTCGAACTGGGGTACTCCCCATTGGACGTTGTCATAGACGAGCCGTTCTGCATGAACATTCCCGGCTCCGGCAAATGGTGCCCCGAGAACTACACCAATCGCTTCGAAGGCCGGGTCACTCTGACCGAAGCGCTTAAGCATTCCTTGAATGTACCCGCCGTCAAAGTGTCCGAGTCGGTGGGACGCGATCTGGTTCTGCGGGTCGCCCGCGATTTCGGCATTGTGCGCGAATTGCAGGACACCCCTGCCCTTGCTCTCGGTGCATCCGAAGCAACCTTGCTCGAAATGACCGGAGCCTACGCCGGCATCCTAAATGGTGGCTCATCCGTGACGCCTTATGGCTTGATCGAACTGCGTTTGAGGGGCGAACAGGATCCGCTTATGGGATCAGGCGGCGGGATTGGCGAACGCGTTATCCAGCAAGGGGCTGCACAGCAACTGATCTGGATGATGGAACAGGTTGTCAGTGACGGAACGGGCCGCCGCGCTGCGCTGCCCGGTCGCCCAGCGGCGGGCAAGACCGGCACCAGCCAAGAGGCCCGGGATGCATGGTTTATCGGATTTACCGCCGACTACGTCACCGGTGTCTGGATGGGGTACGACGACAACACGCCGTTACAAGGCGTAACGGGGGGCGGTCTTCCTGCCGATATCTGGCAAGAAGTGATGCTCCGGGTGCACGACGGCCTGCCGGAAAGGCCATTGCCCCTGCTTGAGCCTCAAAAGCCCGCTCCGGTCCCGCAGCCTGCTCCGGCGCCAAAGCAGCAACAGGCACCCAAACGAGGCGGTGCAGTGGCCGAAACGGTCCTTCAGCAATTGCTGCGTGACATTCTGGGCGGGAATTAACGGAAAACGGCCCGGACAAATAGCCGGGCCGCTTCATCTGAATCTTCATAGGTCGGTCGCGTTTACGGCCGCTAGCCTGCGCGTTTCAAATCCGCAATCATTGCGTCAATGTCGCCACGGCGCTTGTCCAGCATTGCACCGACCTCAGTCCGTTCGGTCAGCAGCATGTTGATGCCTTCCATGTGCATGTTGAAGAATTTTCCGGACTTCTGGCCAACAAAGAACACAACCTCGAACGGCGCTTCGCCCCGCAACTTCATCGTGGTGGAAACCTGAAAAGCGTTCTTGACCAGCTTGGTATCATTCACCGTGATCTCACCGCCGATGAATTCCCGGAACCGCCGCCCGTACTTCCGCGATATGTAACCCGAGAATGCTGCGGTAAATGCCTTCTTTTGGCTACTGGATGCCCGACGACCGTCAACACCCATCGCCGTCGCAGCAATCGTACGCAAATCAGCGTAGCGTTTGAAAATACCCTCGAACTCGCGGATGATTGCGCTTTCGGACTTGCCCGATGCAATGACCCGATTGATATCGGCGACCAGATTGTCGACCAGTTTTTCAGCCTGCGCAGCGCTGGCTGCATCCGCCGCCTGAGGCGCAAAGGCAAGCCCGCCCACAAACATGGCCAGACCGCCGAGTGTGAATCCGCGTCGCGTGTTTACAAAACGTTGAGGCATCAGAAACCCTCCGTATCAATCTCTTCGGGGTCAATGTAGTCCCCCGCGGCGCCTTCGGTGCCATCCAGTTCGAAACGGCGGTTTTGCAGATAGATCAACCGCAGTTGCGCGTAACTGTCGGCACTATCATACAGAAGGGAATCCACGGTATCGGAAAACTCGCCTCGTTCACCAACCTTGGCGACAATCCGCGCAGCGGTCGCGGTTCGGCGCGCGCCGACAGGCAGGACGTAGCTCAGAGGGTCTGTCACCAGATCAACCACACGACCAGCGGTATCGCGTTCGGTCGATGGCCCTAGGAAAGGCAATTCTACGTAGGCGCCTTCGGGAACGCCCCAGACGTGCAGAGTTTCACCAAAATCGCTTTCGTCCTTGGGCATGCCCATGTTTGACGCAACATCGGCGATCCCACCGAAACCAAGCGTCGCGTTCACGGCAAACCGCAGCGTGTTGCGCGTCGCGGGACCGGGGCGGCCCTGCAGGATCTGGTTCACGACTGTTTGAGGCAACGATGTCGTATCCGCAAAATTGCTGACGGACTTCCGCACACCTTCCGGAACTGTCCGGGTGTAGCCATTGCCCGAGCCGCGCAGAACCCGTTTGTCCAGCTTGCGATTGAATTCGTGTGTCTTGCGGTTTCCGGCTTCGTTCGGGTCCCAGATACCATCTGGTGACTCGCCGGGTCCTGGAACAGAACAGGCCGTCAATACGGCGCAGACAATAAGTGCAGGAATCGCACGCATGGCAGACATTGATAACGGGCCTTCTTTCAATTCCCCCCGAAAGCCGTAAAGCTTCCGTAGACTGGTACTTAGGATCATTTTCATCACCACCCAATGCAAGTGGTGGCTTTCAATACTTTTGTGGCACAATGGCGACAGGATATAACGACCACCGGCAGCCTGAACAGGGCCAACCGACCGATTGGCACCATTTCCGCCCTTCAGACGAGGCAGTGCGAGTAAGATGAGCATGAACAACAGACAAAGCGGACGCGATGAACTGCGCGCAGCTCGGCGTCAGGGGCGGCCGTATTTTTGGTTCGTCGCCATCTTCAGCTTCTTTGTAAACCTGCTGATGCTGACTGGCCCGATGTATATGCTTCAGGTCTATGATCGGGTTTTGGGGTCCCGCTCGGTTGCCACGCTGATCGCGCTGTCTGTCCTAGTGGTCTTTCTCTACGGGATGATGGGCATTCTCGACTATGTCCGCGGCCGGGTGATGGGCCGCGTCGCCGCCAGATTCCAATCCACGCTGGATTTGCGGGTCTTTGACGCGGTCATGCGCCGCTCGGCTGTGCAACCGGATGAACTGGCCCAGACCGGATTGCGCGATCTCGAAGCCGTGCAGCGCTTCATGTCGTCGCCTGTTCTCATGGCCTTTTTTGACATTCCCTGGACGCCGTTTTTCATCTTTGCGATTTTCATTTTCCACCCGTGGCTGGGTTTGCTGGCGCTGGCGGGCGGGATCGTTCTGATCTGTGTGACCGTCGTGAACCAGTGGGTCACAAAGAACCCAACCTTGAAGTCGAACATGGCCGTCATGGCCGCCGAGCGGACCTCGGAACAAATCCGCTCTGAGGCTGAAATGGTTCAGGCTCTGGGCATGCGGGGCGACGCATTCCGGCGTTGGATGGGCGCGCGTTCGGATGCGCTCAAGGGACAGATTGGCGCCGCTGATCTGACCGGTACCTTTACCGTGATGACCAAGACTTTCCGTCTGTTCCTGCAGTCGGCAATGCTGGGTTTAGGCGCATATCTTGTTCTTCTGGGTGAACTGACACCGGGTGCGATGATTGCCGGTTCCATCCTGATGGGCCGCGCATTGGCACCCATTGAAATGGCGATTGGCCAATGGGCACTTGTTCAGCGTGCGCGCAAAGGCTGGTCCAGCCTTTCGCAGCTTCTGACAGAAACCCCGGTTGAGCCCCAGCGCACAGCGCTGCCAAAGCCCAAGGCCAAACTGGACGTTCAACAGTTGACCGTCGTGCCACCGGGCGAACAGCAGGCTTCGCTGAGGCTGGTCAGCTTTACAATCGAGCCGGGACAGGCACTGGGCGTCATCGGTGCATCGGGGTCCGGAAAATCCACTCTGGCCCGCGCGGTTACGGGTGTTTGGCGCCCTGCTGGCGGCAAGATCCGTCTGGACGGCGCGGCGCTGGACCAGTTTGAAACCGATGTTCTGGGTCAGCACATTGGCTATCTGCCACAGCGCGTGACCCTGTTTGACGGTACCATTGCCGAAAACATCGCCCGGCTGTCACCGGAACCAGACCCGCAAAAGATCGTCGAAGCTGCGCAAAAGGCAGACGCGCACGAGATGATCCTGAAACTTCCCGGCGGCTATGATGCCCGGGTCACCGCGGCTGGTGGGCGCCTGTCCGGCGGTCAAATGCAGCGGATTGGTCTGGCTCGGGCCATGTATGGTGATCCCGTCCTTCTGGTTCTGGATGAGCCGAATTCCAACCTCGACAACGAAGGCTCGGAAGCCGTCAACAAGGCCATTCGAAACTTCAAAGAGCAGGGAAAATCCGTGATGATCATGGCGCACCGCCCAGCTGCGATCAAAGAATGCGACACGCTTTTGATGCTCGAAGGCGGCGCACGAGCAGCATTCGGCCCGCGCGATGAAGTCTTGCAGAAGGTTGTTCAGAACCATCAGCAGATCCGCAAAAGCGCCAAGCCCGGAGGCATGCAATGACCACCTCAAAGGATTTTCCGCTGCGCGTCCCCATGATCACCGGACTGGTGGCACTGGGCATTCTGCTGGGCGGCTTTGGCACTTGGGCCGCAACCACAAACATCTCGGGGGCGATCATCGCCTCAGGTTCAATCGAGGTTGATCAGAACCGTCAGGTCATCCAGCACCCTGATGGCGGCGTTGTCGCTGAAATCGTCGTCGACGAAGGTGACACTGTCGCTCAGGGCGACACACTCTTGCGTCTCGACAGAACGCTTTTGGATTCTGAACTGGCGATCGCTGAAGGCCAGTACTTTGAAACACTGGCCCGGCGTGGCCGCTTGCAGGCCGAACGCGACAATGCCGAAGAGATTGCCTTTGATCCGGCGTTGCTTGAACGGGCCACGCTTGATCCAGAAGTGGCAGAGTTGGTCGAAGGCCAGCGCAACCTGTTTGTTGCGCGGCTGGACAGCGTTGGCCGAGAGGTCGAACAACTGGCCAAACGGGCCGACCAGATTGCCGATCAGGTGACGGGCATTTCCGCTCAGCAAAAGGCGCTGACCGAACAGCTGGCTTTGATCGAAAAGGAATTGGCCGATCAGCAGCAGTTGCTGGACAAAGGACTGGCGCAGGCCAGCCGCGTTCTTTCGTTGCAGCGCGAACAGGCGCGCCTGTTGGGCAGCGTCGGTGAGTTGACCGCCCAAAAGGCACAGGCCGAAGGACGCATCACCGAGCTGGACATTGAAATCCTCAAACTGGAAACCCGCCGGCGCGAAGAGGCCATTACCAATCTGCGTGATCTGCAGTTTCGCGAGCGCGAGCTGGCCGAACAACGTCGGGCCATTCAGGAACGTCTGAGCCGGATGGAAATCACCGCGCCTGTCTCGGGGATCGTTTATGGCATGACAGTCTTTGCCCAGCGCTCGGTAATCCGCCCCGCAGAGCCGGTCATGTTCCTAGTGCCCCAGGATCGCCCTTTGGTGATCGCAGCTCAGGTCGAACCGATCCACATCGACCAGTTGTTTGTCGATCAAGAGGTGAGCTTGCGGTTTTCGTCTCTGGACCAGCGCGAAACGCCGGAACTGTTCGGCAGCGTTGTTCAAATCTCGGCCGATGCCTTCGAGGATGAAACCAGCCGTGTTCGCTATTACCGCGCGGAAATCGTGTTGCAGGATGGCGAAATTGACCGGCTGCCCGAAGGTTCAAGCCTGATTCCCGGCATGCCCGTCGAAGCCTTTATCCGGACCGAAGACCGCACGCCTCTGGCCTATCTGGTCAAACCATTCACCGATTATTTTGCCAAGGCCTTCCGCGAAAGCTGAACTTAGGTCGGAATTGCGGTTTTCACCGCGTTGAATGCGCTCTAGCCTTCGGCAAAACGAAGGAGAGAACCATGACCGATGCCATCGACGCGCGCCTGAATGAACTGGGTCTATCGCTGCCAGACGCCCCTGCCCCTGCCGCCAATTACGTGCCCTACGTGCGCAGCGGCGACATGCTTTTTGTCTCCGGCCAGATCAGCATGAAAGATGGCGCCTTTGTCACCGGAAAAGTTGGCACGGATCTCAGTGTTGAAGAGGGCGCGGCAGCCGCACAATTGTGCGCGCTCAGCCTTTTGGCACAGGTACGCGCGGCTTGTGGCGGTGACTTGGGCAAGCTGAAACGGGTCGTAAAGCTGACCGGCTTTGTGAATTCCGCAGGCGATTTCACCGATCAGCCCAAGGTCATCAATGGGGCATCCGACGTTCTGGTCGATATCCTTGGAGACGTGGGCAGGCATTCGCGGTCTGCTGTTTCCGCAGCGGCGTTGCCTTTCAATGTCGCGGTCGAAATCGAAGGTATCTTTGAGGTTGAATAGGACCCTATCACCAATGTTGCCGGCGGCCTTTCTCGACCGACCTGTGGCACATCGTGGCTATCACGACATTGCACAGGAGAGACCGGAAAACAGCCGCGCGGCGTTTGAGGCCGCGATCACGGCGGGCTACGGCATTGAACTCGACCTTCAGCTGTCGGGCGATGACGTGGCCATGGTCTTTCATGACTATGCGCTGGAACGGCTGACTGGCGAACCAGGCCCGATCCGGCAAAAGAGCGCTGCTGATCTGGCTTCAATTCCGCTGCTGCATGGGAACGAAGCTGTCCCGACACTGGCCGAGGTCCTTGATCTCGTGGATGGCCGCACGCCTTTGCTGATCGAATTCAAGGATCAGGACGGCGCAATGGGTCCTGCTGTCGGAACACTCGAAGCCGCCGCCGCGCAAGTCTTGCGCGGGTATGACGGCCCGATGGCGGTCATGTCCTTCAATCCTCACAGTGTCGCAGCTTTGGCCGATTTGCTGCCCGACGTGCCGCGGGGTTTGACCACGGCGGGATACACTGCCGAAGACTGGCCCACGCTGCCAGCCGCCGTGCGGGATCATCTGCGACACATCCCTGATTTCGATCGAACGCGGTCCAGCTTTGTCAGTCACGACGTCAAGGATCTGCAAAATCCAGCCTTGGCAGAACTCAAATCGCGCGGCGTTCCCTTGCTCTGCTGGACGATCCGTTCGCCCGAGCAAGAGGCAAATGCCCGCCAGATCGTCGATAATGTCACGTTCGAGGGGTATGCCGCTTGAAGCCTCGGGCCGGCAGGCCAAATAATGAACGGCCATGACTGACCCTGCCCAATCGCGAACCCTGACCGTGAATGTTCTGACCTCTCTTGCACAAATCGATGCGCAAGACTGGGATGCCTGCGCCTGTCCCGAGGCCGCAGACGGCGGTCGCCCAAATGACCCGTTTACAACACACCGCTTTCTCAAGGCGCTTGAAGACAGCGGATCTGTCGGGGTTGGCACCGGTTGGGAGCCACGGCATCTGGTGGTGGAACTGGATGGTGAAATCATCGCTGTCGCGCCGATGTACGGCAAAGGCCACAGTCAGGGCGAATACATCTTTGATCACAACTGGGCCCATGCTTTCGAAAGAGCGGGTGGTCAGTACTATCCGAAGTTTCAGATTGCAGTGCCCTTCACCCCTGCAACCGGCCGCCGGTTTTTGACGCGTCCGGGACATGAAGCACAGGGGCTGTCCGCTTTGGTTCAGGGTGCGGTTCAAATCGCGTCCGACAATGAACTGTCGTCGATACACGCAACGTTTTGCACCGAGGCCGAGGCGATTGCAGGCGAGCACATGGGACTGCTCCGGCGCGTGACCACTCAGTATCATTGGGTCAATGACGATTACGCGGACTTCGATGCATTTCTTGCCTCGCTCAATTCGCGCAAGCGCAAGGCAATCCGCAAGGAACGCACGCGGGCACAGGCGTTTGGCGGCGAGATCCGCATGCTGACCGGGGATCAAATTGAACGCGAACACTGGGATGCGTTTTGGGTCTTCTATCAGGACACCGGCGCACGAAAATGGGGAACGCCCTACCTGACCCGCGCGTTTTTCGACATTGCACATGAAACCCTGCGGGATGATCTGGCGCTGGTTTTGTGCTCAAGGGACGGACAGGAGATTGCCGGAGCGTTGAACGTGATCGGTCGGGATGTGCTCTATGGCCGGTATTGGGGCTGCGTCGAAGATCATCCCTGCCTGCACTTTGAAGCCTGCTACTATCAGGCCATCGATTTCGCGATAAAACACGGTATGGCCCGGGTCGAAGCAGGGGCGCAGGGCGACCACAAGCTGGCACGCGGATACCTGCCGGTTCAGACGCATTCTTTGCACTGGATTGCCGATCAGGGCTTTTCCGATGCTGTTGCGCGTTATCTTGATGCCGAGCGCGCGGCGATAGACGAAGATATCGAAATACTGACCGCATACGGTCCGTTCCGCAAAACAAACCAAGAGGAGCAGCAATGAACGAGCTATTGTCAGACACCGCCCGCGAGACGTTGTTGCAGCCACTGCTTGAAAACGGCTGGGCCATGGTCGAAGGCCGCGACGCGATTTCCAAGACATTTGTCTTTGATGACTTCACACAGGCGTTTGCATGGATGACCCGCGCCGCGCTCTGGTCCGAGAAATGGAACCACCACCCGGAATGGTCCAACGTCTACAAAACTGTAAACGTCACTCTGACCACCCATGATGTCGGCGGAATTTCTGCATTGGATGCGAAACTGGCCCGCAAGATGGACAGTCTCTGAAAGTCTGGGAACCCCGGCGCGCTGGCACCGGAGTTCCCGAGCCGCGATCAATCAGATCGCAGCAAGCATTGATTCACCGGCAGTTACTTCGCAAACACCGGGACCTTCTTCCTCGTGAAGGACGGACACTTTGCCGTCTTCCACAAGCATGGCGTAGCGCTTGGAACGGGCCATCAAACCTGCAGGCGGCGCGTCGAAATTCATACCAATTGCGGTGGTCAACGCTGATTCAGGATCACCCAGCATGGTAATGCCGGCTTCGGAAGCGCCGGTCGCTTCGCCCCAGGCTTTCATGACAAAGGGGTCGTTGACCGAGATGCAAATGATCTCGTCCACACCCTTGGCCGCCAGATCATCCTTGGTGCGGACAAAACTTGGCACATGTGCGGAATGGCAGGTCGGCGTATAGGCTCCGGGTACTGCAAAAATGATGACTTTGCGGCCTTTGGTCAGCGCACTGATGCTCACCTGTTCGGGACCGCTGTCTCCAATACGGGTCAAGTTGGCGTCGGGCAGCGTATCGCCTTCGGAAATTGCCATAGATTTGTCGCTCCTTGCTTTGCGTTTCCTGTGCTTGGGACTATAGGCTTCGAAAGGCAAAGGGAAATGGGGAAGCGGATGTCTCATGTAGTGGTTGTAGGTGGTGGTCAGGCGGCCTCGTCCTGTGTGGCCCGTTTGCGCGCCAAGGGGTTCGATGGACAAATCACCCTGATCGGCGAAGAACCCGCGTTGCCCTATCAGCGCCCGCCCCTGTCCAAGGCTTACCTGCTTGGCGAAATGGATTTGGACAGGCTGTTCCTCAGGCCGGCCACTTTCTACGAGGATCAATCCATTACGGTCCGCACAAACGCGCGTGTGGATTCCATCGATCCGGACGCGAAAACCGTCACGGTCGGCTCTGATACGCTCGAATACACTGATTTGGTTCTGGCCACCGGTTCAATCCCGCGCCGATTGCCCGCAGCCATTGGCGGTGCGCTGGACGGTGTGCTTGAGGTGCGCACACTGGCCGATGCAGATGCAATGGCACCACGTTTTGAGGCGGGCAAGCGTGTCTTGATCGTCGGCGGCGGCTACATCGGACTGGAAGCGGCAGCGGTGGCGGCCAAACTGGGGCTCAAAGTCACTTTGGTCGAAGCTGCCGAACGCATCCTGCAAAGGGTGGCCGCGCCGGAAACCTCGGAATTTTTCAGATCTCTGCACAAACGACATGGTGTCGATATCCGAGAAGGTGTCGGATTGGAGCGTTTGACAGGCAACGATCACGTTGACGGCGCGGTGCTGACCGACGGGACGTCGATCGAGATTGATTTCGCCATTGTCGGTGTTGGCATCACCCCGGCCACAGAACTGGCCGAAGCGGCAGGCCTGACAGTAGACAACGGAATCGCAACAAATGCGCAGGGGCAGACGTCTGATCCTGCGATCTGGGCCGCTGGCGATTGCGCATCGTTCCCCGCCCCGGCTGGACAAATGCGACTGGAGTCTGTGGGCGGCGCCATCGACATGGGCGAATTGGTGGCCGACAACATTATGGGCGCGGGCCGCGAATACGTGGTCAAACCCTGGTTCTGGTCGGATCAATATGACATCAAACTGCAGATCGCAGGACTGAGCACCGGATATGATCGGATCGTGGTGCGACAGGGCGATGAGACGCTTTCCCATTGGTACTATAGCGGGGACCGCCTGCTTGCCTTGGACGCGATGAACGACCCGCGGGCCTACATGGTCGGCAAACGGCTGATCGAAGCTGGCAAATCACCCGACCCGGACGCCGTGGGTAACCCGGACATCGATCTGAAGGCCCTGCTGAAAGCGTGAGGATCATCGCCGGACAATATCGCGGACGTAAACTGGCATCTGTTGGCAAGGGCGATGCGGCAGCGCATCTGCGCCCAACAACAGATCGTGTGCGCGAAGCCCTGTTCAACATGCTGAATGGTGGCCGGTTTGGTGACCCCTTCACGGATGCCACTGTACTGGATCTCTTCGCAGGAACCGGTGCCTTGGGACTGGAGGCGCTGTCCCGAGGAGCAAGCCACGTGACCTTTGTGGACGACGGCCGGGTCGCGCAGAAACTACTTCGGGAAAACATCACCCTTTTGGATGCACGGTCTGAGACCAAAGTCATCAGTCGCAGCGCGCTGAAACTGCCGCCCGCAGACAAAGCCTGTGATCTTGTCTTTCTCGATCCGCCCTATGGCAAGGATCTTGGTGCCAAGGCGCTATCCGCCGCCGCAAGCGCGGGCTGGCTGGCGCCCGACTGCCTTGTTGTCTGGGAAGAAAACGCGGCGCAAACACCGCCTACGGGTTTCACACTACTTGAGACCCGCGCGTATGGAGACACCGTGGTGACATTGCTGCGCGCTTAGCCTGATCCTGCATTCTGTGCTATACAGCCGCGATGCAGATCGCCCTACCTATACACCCGGCGTTTTCGCGCGCCGAAGACAGCGACAGGCCCTCCCCACCCAAATCCGGGCCCGTGCTGATCGGAGATTGCGCCAGCGCCGCCAGTCACGGAACGCTGCTGTTGGCACTATGGCGGCAATGGCAAGACCCTGCGCCCGACTAACAGCGACCTTGGCACTGGTCGAACCAGTTTCCCCTGTATATACTCAAATTCGAATACATGATTTTGGGAGGTCTCATGTCGCTCTTCAAACCAAACCGCCGTGATATT
Source organism: Paracoccaceae bacterium (assembly GCA_020630695.1). Classification (GTDB taxonomy): domain Bacteria; phylum Pseudomonadota; class Alphaproteobacteria; order Rhodobacterales; family Rhodobacteraceae; genus Thalassococcus_A; species Thalassococcus_A lentus. The sequence goes on from JAHDIS010000005.1 coordinate 26,053, forward strand.
CTAACGATGGCGGCAGCGATGCCTGCCTTCACACTTCCGATTGCGGCCCGAGCCTCATTGGGTGGACCAGCAAACGGAAATCCGGGGCATTTTTCCTTTTCGCTGGGTGAGGCCAAGATCACGATCGCGTCTGACGGCCACTTCAGCATGCCAACCGGCGGGCTGGGTGTGAATGCCGACCGCGACGAAGTAAAAGCCTTTCTGGAGGCGCATTATCTGTCACCGGATGTGGGTTATTCCCACACCAACCACATGGTTGTTGAACTGGGCGATGCCAAGGTTCTGGTTGATGTCGGGTCCGGCACGCGCTGGCTGGACGGAACCGGAAAACTGATCGAAAATCTGGAAAACGCCGGACATGATCCCAGCTCGATCACTCATGTTGTCATCACCCATGCGCACCCCGATCACATCTGGGGCATTCGGGATGATTTTGACGAACCCATCCTGCCGGATGCGGAATATTTGATCGGTAGCACCGAGCGCGATCATTGGATGCAGGACGGTCTTGTGGATCGTGTGGAACCGGCCATGCAGCAGTTCGTTGTTGGCGCTCAGAATTCGATCACCGCAGAAGGGGTCGAATGGACCCTTCTTGGCGATGAACAGGAAATCGCACCGGGTATCCGGGCGATCTCGACGCCGGGTCACACCCCCGGGCACATTTCGCTGGTGGTCGAATCCAATGGACAGCAACTGATCGCGTTGGGCGACAGCATGTCCCATGCCTGGACCAACTTTGCCCATCCCGACTGGTTCAATGAATTCGACATGGACGGCGAACAGACCGTTGCGACCCGTAAAAGGTTGCTGGACATGGCGGCGACTGACCGGATGGCCGTAATCGGCTACCACTTCCCATTCCCGGGGGTCGGCCATGTCATGCGCGATGGGGATGCCTATCGCTTTATTCCAGCTACCTGGCAGTGGTGATCGCGCCCGGTTGAACAATACAGGCTGCATGGGGTCTGCTGGCCTCATCCGGCCGACGAGCACCAATCAACACTATTCGAAGCCGCTCACCCGTTTGAACGGCGGATGTTGGCGGCCCGATGTGACCACAACAGATGAGCCAATGCGCCCAGCATCAAGATGCCAGCCACAGCGCCCAGCGCGGTCAATCCCGCAATGGAAATAACTACCCCGCCGACAGCCGATCCAATGGCGATACCGATGTAAATGGCGGCTGCGTTCAGCGCGAGCAGCACCGGTGCCTTGTCCGGCGCCATGGTGACCAACCGCATCTGTTGAGGCGCGGCAAAGCTCCAGCCCATGCCAGACCAGAAAAAAACCATCGTCAAGACCGTCCAGAACGGCAGCGGCAAAGCCGAAAACACTGGCATCAAGGCAATTTGTCCGCAACACAGCAGGGCAAGCGTTCGCACAGCGCCGATGCGATCGCTAAGCCAGCCACCACCCAGATTGCCGACCACTGCGGCGGCGCCAAACACCAGCAGAACCGCTGCAATCCCGTTTCGCCCAAGACCCATTTCCTGCGCAAGCAACGGTGGAATGTAGGTGAACAGGACATAGATCGCGCCAAGGAAACTGGCCGTGAACAGCGTGCTGCCCATCAAGACCGGATCACGCAAGACCCCGCCCAGATCACGCAGGCTGGTCGGCGCAAAGGTCAACCCGGCCGGTACTCTCGTCCAAACCAGCCAGATGCAAGGCAAGCCCAACAGTGCAACCATGACAAAGGCAACGCGCCAGCCATAGGTATAGGCAATCCAACTGCCAACCGGGATACCCAGCACCTGCGCCAACGTCAGGCCAAAGAACACGGCGGCCAGTGTCTTTCCCCGCTCCTGCGGCGCACTCAACCCGGCAGCAATCGCCGATGTTACCGGTGTAACCAGACCAGCCCCCGCCGCGGCAATGATGCGCAGCAGGTAAAGTGCACCAAGCACAGGAAAGACGGCCGCCAAAAGACTGGCACCCACAAAAACCGACAGACCAAAGGCCAAAACCCGCCTGCGCCCGATACTGCCACTCAGCGAAACCAGTAAGGGTGACAAAATGGCGTATCCGAGCGCATAGATTGTCATCAGACCACCAACCGTGGCAACTGACACCCCAAGCCCGTCAGCTAGCGGTTCGATCATTCCGACGACCATGAAGGCGCCCATGCCAATTACAAAATTGCAGGCCGACAGCACAGCAATAAGCGGCCAGACGGCCCCTGCGTTTTGCGGTGACTGCGTTTCAATGTTCACGGCAATCGCCTGGTTGCTGGCACAGCGCCCCGACCATCGGCACAGGCGGTACAGCGCCAGAAGGCGGGTTCACCCATAGGTCGGATGAAAGCGGCCCGCCGGGGAAGGCGTAAAGATTTCGACTCCGTTGGCGGTTACGCCAACAGAATGCTCGAACTGCGCGGAAAGGCTTTTGTCACGCGTAACAGCGGTCCAATCATCTGCCAGAACCTTGGTTTCCGGCCGCCCCAGATTCACCATGGGTTCGATGGTAAAGAACATGCCTTCTTCGAGAACCGCGCCTGTGCCAGCGCGTCCATAGTGCAGAACGTTGGGTGGCGCATGAAAAACGCGGCCCAGCCCATGACCGCAGAAATCCCGTACAACGGACATTCGGTTCGCCTCGACATAGGTCTGGATCGCATGACCGATATCACCAAAGGTATTGCCCGGTTTGACCGCTTCGATCCCTTTCATCAGACTGTCGTGTGTCACCTGGATCAGTCGCTCGGCCTTGCGCGCGAGTTTTCCGGCCACGTACATGCGGCTGGTATCACCAAACCATCCATCGACAATCACGGTGACGTCGATGTTGAGGATATCACCATCCTTCAGTTTCTTGTCGCCGGGAATGCCATGGCACACCACGTGGTTCACGCTGATGCAGCTTGCGTGCTGATAGCCCTTGTAGCCAATCGTGGCCGACGTGGCGCCAGCATCATTCACCCGGTTGCGGATATAGTCGTCGATCGCGCCTGTCGTCTGGCCGACAAACACATGATCTGCCACCTCATCGAGGATCTGCGCCGCCAGTTCACCCGCGCGATGCATTCCGGCAAAATCCACCGGGTCGTAGATGCGTATGCCGTCCCGGGTAACCCGGCCACCTGAATCCTTGTTCACAGAACCTGCTCCGTAATACGATCGTTTCGTTCAACGATTGCGGCTTTATCTAGTGCGTTTGCCGCGCCTTGGCCAGTCTGTGATGCGGCTCTGTCACAACAGTTGTCAGACAGTCCGCGTCCGGTATTCTGATCTTATTTTAAACCATGAGTTAAAATTATGTCTCATTGCCATTCAAAGCTGCATTCCGGATCAGCCCTGCTGGTTGCGCTGTGCCTTTCGACCGCGACCATGGGTCAGGCCGATCCCTGCTACGATGAAATTGTCGCGCTGTTCGACAACGGACCACTGGATCCGTTTGTTCAACCGCCCTACCGCTATGAAACGACGGTCTATGATGCGTCCGGCGCGATCAAGTTCGAATATGTCACCACATTCGATACCCCGATGCGGGCGATGAACGGTCTGAAAGGCCAGACAGTTTACCTGTCCATCGATCGCCAAACATGGTCCGCGCCCGGCCCGGACGGACCTTGGACCGAATTGCCAAGCAGCCTGCCAGAAGATCTCGAGGCCTTTCACAAGGCCAACCGTGATGCTCTGGCACAAAATCTGACCGAAGCGGAATGCCTCGGCCCTGTCGAAAAGGACGGGCAAAGCCTTCTTGCATATCGCTATGAAACCCAAACCGGGCCGAACCCCGATGGTACGTATTTTGGTGCGACCTACACCAGCTACATTGATCCGACCACCAATCGATTGATCCTGCAGGAAGAACACAAGGCCTTTGCCCACTACCAACCCGAAGGTGGCACGGACGTCACGATCAAGCGCTACACTTATGACGGCGATTTCACACTGAGCGCGCCAGACTAGAGTGCTTTGAACGGCAGCGGTCCATTTAGGAATGTGCCTTCGGGCGACAACGTGCAATCCAGGGCGATTGCCTCGACCCCGGCTTTGCTGGCTCGATCAAACGCCGCCGCATAGGCCGGATCAATATCCGCAGCCAACGTGACCCGGCTGCAATCTGTTCTTTGCACCAGATACAGCATGACCGCCCTGTGTCCGGCCTCGGCCATCTTGGCCAATTCCGCCAGATGCTTGGCACCCCGGGCCGTGACGCTGTCGGGAAATTCCGCGAGACCTTGCTGGCGCGACAACGTTACCGATTTGACTTCCACATAGCAGTCACGGCGACCCTCCCCGGTCAGAAGGAAATCGATGCGGCTGTTTTCACCGTATTTCACCTCGGGGCGCACCAAATCATACCCACCAAGCCCTTCGACCCGCCCATCGATCAACGCAGTTTTCAACACCCGGTTGGCCGCGCCTGTATCGACGCCAGTAAAATGGCCGTCACCGTGATCCACCAGTCGCCAAGCGAATTTCAGCTTTTTCTTAGGATCGTCATTCGGCTCCAGCCACACGCGTGTGCCCTCTTGTGCCAAGCCCAGCATCGAACCGGGATTGGCCACATGGGCCGTGATTTCGCGTCCGTCCGCGTCCAATCGGCAATCAGCGAGAAACCGTTTATAGCGGCGTATCAGCACGGCGGGGATGAGATCGGTTTGAAAGCGCATGATAGCGGGCCTATACCGAACTGAGACACTCGCGCAAGGAGCAGCACTATGGCGAATCCAACGGCAGCCATGTTGGTCATCGGAGATGAAATCCTCTCTGGCCGGACGCGCGATGCCAACATGCATTATCTGGCTGGCGAATTTACCAAGCACGGTATTGATCTGCGCGAAGTGCGCATTGTGTCCGACGACCGCCAAGCCATTATCGACGCTCTGAACGCGCTTCGCCAGCAATACGGCACTGTGGTCACTTCGGGCGGTATTGGCCCGACCCATGACGATATCACCGCGGATTGCGTTGCCGCAGCCTTTGGCGTGAACATCGACGTGCGCGATGACGCGCGCGCCCTGCTGGCTGCGCACTACGAACGGCAGGGAACGGAACTGAACACAGCGCGACTTCGCATGGCCCGCATTCCAGACGGGGCCACACTGATCGACAATCCGGTATCCGTGGCGCCGGGATTTACCATCGGCAACGTGCACGTCATGGCCGGGGTGCCTTCGGTGTTTCAGGCGATGGTTGCTTCTGTGCTGCCAACCCTGACAGGCGGTGCCCCGCTGCTCAGCCAAACACTTCGGGTGTATCGTGGAGAGGGCGATATCGCGGGACCGCTGGGCGAACTGGCCAATACATACGATGATCTGCAGTTTGGATCGTATCCATTTCAAAAAGACGGCGTCTACGGGGCGAACATCGTTGTACGCGGCACCGATGGTGCGCGTGTCGATGCCGCCATGGCGGAACTGTCGGCGCTGTTTGCCCAATGAACAAGACGCCTTCTCTTGCGCGCATGATCGCAGCCATTGACGGAACGTGGCCCGCAGCCGCAACAGTCGAGGCCGGGCCATGGGTGCTGCGCGAAGGACGAGGCGGCGGCCAAAGGGTCTCTGCCGCCACGGCGCGCGGCGCGATTGCGGAACAAGATATCGGAGCCGCTGAAAAAGCTATGCAGCTTATGGGGCAGCGTCCGATTTTCATGCTGACTCAGAACGACAGCGATTTGGATCAGCGTTTGGCGGACCGCGGATACGTAGAGAAAGATCCGGTTAACCTGTGGCTATGCGACACGGGCTTGCTGACAGATCGCAAACTGCCACCGGTCACGGCCTTTGCCATCTGGGAGCCTTTGGCCATCATGCGCGAGCTATGGGAAGCGGGAGGCATCGGCCCCGCCAGACTGGCCGTCATGGAGCGCGCGGAAAGCCCGAAGACCGCAATTTTCGGGCGGGTCTCGGACCGGCCTGCGGGCGCTGCATTCTGCGCACTCTATGACGGAATAGCGATGGTGCATGCGGTCGAGATCGCGCCGGAGCATCGCCAAAAAGGATTGGGTGGGTGGATGATGCGCGCCGCCGCACTTTGGGCCGCCAAGCATCGCGCCCCGTGGTTGGCGGTTCTTTGCACAAAAGCGAACACTGGGGCCAATGCGCTCTACGCTTCCCTAGGCATGCAGATCGTGGGAGACTATCACTACCGCGTTCTGCCCGACAAAGAGACCGAGGAATCATGACCCAAAATCGTCCGACAGCGCTGGATTTGCCCTTAGTGGACCCACTGCCCGAGCCAACGCAGAAGTATTTCGACATCTGTCAGGACAAGCTGGGCATGGTGCCCAATGTCCTGCGCGCCTATGCCTTTGACATCGAAAAGCTGAATGCCTTTACCGCGATGTACAATGACCTCATGCTGGCGGACTCGGGGCTGACCAAGCTTGAACGCGAGATGATTGCGGTTGTGGTGTCGTCGATCAACAAGTGTTTCTACTGCCTGACAGCCCATGGCCAGGCCGTGCGCGAACTCTCTGGCGATCCGAAACTGGGCGAGATGCTGGTGATGAACTGGCGTGTGGCAGACCTGTCACATCGGCACCGCGCCATGCTGTCCTTTGCGGAAAAAGTCACCAAGACCTCAGCCGAGGTGGCGGAGTTTGATCGTGAAGCGCTACGCGACGCAGGCTTTTCGGACCGTGACATCTGGGACATTGTGAATGTCACGGGCTTTTTCAACATGACCAACCGCGTGGCCAGCGCCACGGATATGCGGCCCAATGATGAATACCACGCGCGCTCGCGCTAAATTCGCCTCACTGGCGGCGCTGCTGGTTCTGGGACTGGCAGCCAATCCAGTCCGCGCTCAGGACTTGTCCCTGCCAAATGGCGCAACCCGAACGGCCTCGGTGGTTCGCGACCCCGGAGCCTATGGCCTGCCAACAGATGTCTGGCGCCCTGACATTGGCATCACGTCCGAACGGATCGAAGGCCGTGTTTCAACCCGAAGCTGGCGCATCGACGCGTCGGGCCTGACCCCTTTGCAGCTAATCACGCCATTGCGCGAACAACTGACCTCAGAAGGATTCAATGTTCTGGTCGATTGCACCGCGATCGATTGCGGCGGGTTTGATTTTCGGTTTGCCCTGCCGGTGCTTCCGGCCCCTGCGATGTATGTGAACCTGCTGGATTATCATTTTGTGTCGCTGCGCAACGCACAGGGCAACGGCATCACCTTGCTGGCCAGCCGCGATGAAACCGCAGGATATGTCCAGATCGTGCGCGCCGGAAATGCCGCAGGCCGCACCGCCACCGATGCGGCCGCACCGCAACCCAGTTTGCCAGAAGACAGTCGCGATATAGCGGTTCAGCTGGAACGTGACGGGCATGCCATTCTACGCGACATGCTCTTTCAAAGCGGGTCATCATCGCTGGGCGACGGCTCTGTTGCCTCTCTTGATGCGATCGCGGGTTATCTTAGCGCAAACCCAGGGCGACAGATCCTGTTTGTCGGACATACGGACGCAACCGGATCGTTGGAAGCCAATCAGGGTTTGTCGCGCAAACGGGCGCAGGCGGCTGTCGACTACCTGCGCGACCGACATCAGATCCCTGCTGCACAAATCGGAGCAAACGGAGTGGGATACCTGTCCCCAATCGCCAGCAATCTGACCGAAGAAGGCCGAGACCTGAACCGCCGTGTCGAAGCGGTTCTGATCTCGACACAATAAGGCATCGGCAACACTCAGAGCCCGAGCCGCTGCGCAAACAGATCTATGATCTGAGCGTGAAAGGCGCGTCGATCCATGCCCTCGGGGTCAGAGCACACAGGATATTCCCCTTCCTCCTTCAGGATTGCTTCACCCGCGGGCTTGCAAGGGGGCAGCATGGAAAAGTGCCGGGCGGGCGCAATCAGCACCTGTTCTGCATCTGGCACCAAGGCCCCAAAGCCACTGCCTGTTGCGACACTGAAATCAGTGGCAAAGAGACGATCCTGACCTTCGCCCAAACCGATCATCATCGCCGGTACCGCCAAAGCCGCGGCCTCGTTCGAGGTCAGGCCCCAATGTAACCCCGGATCAACGGCAATCACACCGGTCACTCGCGCATCGCGATAAGCAGCATTCCAAGCCTCGACATCAAGCGAAGCCAGATCAACGCCGGCGTTTTCAATGTCCGCACAGTGCGTGGAGCGGCCATCAGCCTGTCTGCAGCTTTGGACATAACCTTCGTGATTGCCACGAAGACCGCCCAGCGAAAGCGCCGTCCAACCACCATATGAAAAACCGGCGGCTGTGATTTCGTCGCTCATTGCGCCTGCAAACTCGGAGGTCTGCAACCAATCCAAAGCAACTGACAAATCGCGCGCACGGGTGCCATGTTCCAACCCGGCCTGAAAGTTCATGTCCCAGGTAGAACTGTTGGGGTGGTTCACGTTGATAACCAGCGCGCCCTTGGCCGCCAAGGCCGCAGAGAGCCACATTGTACTGCGGATATTCCCGCCAAGCCCGTGGCTGAGCACAACAACCGGATAGGTGCCCGGCGACAGCGGCGCATCGCGCAGCACTTCGGTGCCGTAGAACACCGCGTTTTCATCATAGACCTCGGGCTGGCCAATCTGCTGCGCCGGATACCAGACTGCCCCGCTCATGCTGCGCCCATGATGAGGCGCGTCGATCTCGATATCCATGACCCCGGCAAAGGGCTCTGCAAACGCGGCAGAGGAAAGGGCAACCAAGGTTGCGGACTGGATGGTGACAAGAGATTTCATCGTCGATACTCCTTTGATTGAAAGACTGAGGTCAATCTGGTCACCAAGTGCCAAGCCCGCGCCCTAAATCCGGTCCGGGCAGGTCCTGAAACCGGTTTTTGGACCCGTGCCTAATATTGGACGTGCCGCGACGATGATGCCGACCTTTCCAATTCCTTTGTTTGCAGCCGTGTTGCTGTCTGTTCTCGCTCTGCATCTCGCCATGCGGGATGGGCGAAGCGGAATGCTGGCCGGTTTGGTCGGGCTCTGTGCGCTTCAAAGCCTTTTGCTCAGTCTCGTGCAGCACTACGGGCTGAACGAGTTGCGGCCATTGCAACCGCTGCTCGCCTCTGTTGTTCCGGGATTTGCATATGTCTGCTTTGTGCACAGCGCTTTGCGACCGGTGGACAAACGCGAAACGGTTCACGTGTTGGGGCTAATATTGGCGCTTTGCAGCTTGGTCGTTTTGCCGAACGCGCTCGACCTTTTGGTGCCAATACTGTTTGCCGGATATGGCGTGGCAATTCTACGAAAGGCAGGCGCAGGTCCGGACGCCCTGCCTCGTACGCGCTTGGGATCCGGCGACGTACCCGGCAAGGTCTGGCGCCTGATCGGCTCTGCGCTTCTTGCCTCGGCGCTTTCAGACATGGCTATTCTGGCTGCCCATGTCTCCGGCAATGCCTGGCTGCAACCCTGGATCGTCAGCTTTGCCACAACAGCGATTTTTGTGTTGCTTGGCTGGGTCGCGCTCAGCCCTGAACTGGAACCGCCTGACCCGCTTCGAGCGTCCGAGACAGCGAGGGTAGCTGTTGGAATTCATGATCCAATGGACGAACCCGAATTGGACACCTCGGAACGCGATGCCGAGATCACATCAGCGCTTGCCGGACTTCTGGACGACACGCAGTTGTTTCTCGATCCCGATCTGTCGCTTGATCGGCTGTCCCGCCGCATGGGCCTGCCGCGCAAAACCCTGTCAGCCGCGATCAACCGCACCACCGGTGAAAACGTCTCTCGGTTCATTAATAGGCATCGGATCGACCATGCCTGCGCGCAATTGATGCAAGGCGCCCGCGTCACGGATACCTGGTTGAATTCGGGCTTTAACACCAAGTCGAATTTCAATCGCGAATTTTCACGGCTGAAGGGATGCAGTCCATCTCAGTGGCTGGCCAAAAACAAAGAAACCCCGAAGACGAGCTTCGGGGTTAATAGGTAGCCTCTTTGCAAGGCGGGGAAGAACCTGTTCGCTGATGCGTTTACCAGTTGGCCGGGCCTTTTTCGGCCAACTCGTGCACCAGAAAGTCGATAAAGGCGCGGACTTTGGGCTGGGTAAATCGGCCCGGCGGGTAGACCGCATAGATGCCTTGCGTTTCCATCGGAAGATCGGGGATCGCATCCTCGACAAGACCTTGCTTCATCGCATCGGCATAAAGATAGGACGGCAGATACGCGATGCCGAGACCCGCGATGCAGGCATTCAGCAAGGATTGACCGTCATTGACGCTCAGCCATCCGGCTGTACGAACCTGACGCTTCTCGCCCGAAGGTGCGGTCAACTTCCAGACATTGCCAGACGCCTGATTGGAATAATGCAGCAGCTTGTGCTCATTGAGATCGTCGATGCGCTGCGGGCGCCCATATTTTTCAAAATAGGCTGGCGCGGCGATCATACGCTTGGTCGTTTCTGTCAGCTTGCGGGCGCGCAGGGTGCTGTCTTCCAGCTCACCAATACGCACGGCCATGTCAAAGCCTTCACTGATCAATTCGACGTAGCGGTTGTTCAGGACCATGTTGACGGTGATATCGGGGAACTCTGCCAGGAACTCACCCAACACAGGTGACAGATGGTTCACACCGAAATCCGTCGCAACGCTGATCCGCAAAAGACCAGACGGCGCAGATTGCATGGAGGTCACAAGCGCGTCCGCCTCGCCCGCATCATTCAGAACGCGGCGTGCACGGTCATAGTAAGCAAGACCAATCTCGGTCGGGCTCACTCGCCGTGTCGTGCGGTTCAGCAGTCGGGCGCCCAGTCGGGCCTCAAGCGACGAGACATGTTTCGAGACAGCGGATTTCGAAATCCCCATCTTCTTTGCCGCGTCGGTAAATCCACCTTGATCCACCACTGTGGCAAAGGCTTCCATTTCAGTCAGACGATCCATTCACGTCTCCATCGGGTTGTTCCGTTGGCATCGTGTATGTGGGTCAAAAAGGGCGCAACTTGGGCACCTTGCGGACAATACCGGGGTAATTGCCTGCTCTGTCTGTGGCATGGAAACGCTGAAACCGGCTTTTAGGCCCCCACAAGCAGAGCATGGAATGCATCCGCTTGCCTCTTGGTTGCATTGCCATCATTTCCGCCAATTAAGAAGAACCGCAGGTTGTTGTCCGCCCAGCTTGCGCCGCTCATTCCCTTGAGGTTGGTTTGCGCCACATCCTGCGCACCGCCTTGCTGGCGCAAAATGCAAAGCGCTACAGGAGTTCCATCATCTGCAAGAAAGGCCATCTGGATCAGCGGTGCCCCTTCGAATCCCAATTGCTGGGCGCGCACGAATTTCAGATCCTCGATCTCGGCGGCGGCGGAAAGGTCTCTGCCCAAAACGGCCGACAGGGCCTGCAACCGCTGCGCGTTTTCCTCAGCCGTCATGTTGGCCGCATTCAATGTCTGCTCAACATAGAGCGCGTGATAAGCCGCGACCTCCACATGCCAAGGCTCTGCCGAGGTATCGGCTGGCTGCCCGAACCAAGTGCCCAGCCCAAGCGCAAGAACCAGCCCGGCAACCAGCCCCAGCCCACCGAATACCGCGGCAGGGCGCATTGTGCCCGGATGCGGCACAGCGCTTTCGCTCAGGTCACAGTCCGGCGCATGATTCAAAGCCGCAGCGAACGCTTGAATGGCCTGTTCTTTGCCCCGATCCAGCAGCGCCATGCGCGCTTCGAGCTCTGGCGACATCTGCGCTTCGATATTCTGGCAAAGCTCAGCCGGGGCCTCTCCATCCAGAAAGGCCGTCAGTTCTTCATCGGTGAATGCCTGCTTCGGTGTCATTGCACACCTCCGGTGTCTTCAGCCAGTTTTCGCCGCGCTGCCGCCAGACGACTCATGATTGTTCCTATGGGAACGTCCTGAGCCTCGGCCGCTTCGGCATATGTGTATCCTTCGACGTATACCAGCAAGATCGCCACCCGTTGTGGTGCGGGCAGTGTCTCTATCTTGCTAAACACCTCACGCGCGAAAATATTCGTTTCCGTCGAAGATTGAAGGGATACCACTTCATCCGGATCTGTTTCAGCGGCAACTGGACGCGCCTTTTGTGCTCGGATGTCATTCAACCAAAGCCGCTGCGCCATTCTAAAAAGCCAGCGATCCAAATGGGTGTCCGGGTCAAACAGATGGGCTTTTTCGAGGGCGCGGGCGCAGGTGGCTTGCGCAAGATCATCTGCCAGATCGCGACGGCCGGTCAAAGCCAGACAATACCGCCATAGGCGCGGAAACACCGCGCCCAGACCATCTTCGATCGCCTGTTTTCCAGTTTTTTTGAAAAAGCGCCGAATAATCCCGTCCCTTCACGTGTTCATCCATATAGGGCGCGGATCGCGTCCACGACAAGCGAGGAGATCACAATGAAGAATTCACGATTCATGTTTGCGGCAGCGGCGACGGCGCTCTTGATGGCCACATCCAGTTTTGCGGGCGAAACACCATCGGCACCGGGTGCGACGGTCTATTTTGCCAATTTGGAAGACGGCGCAACCGTTCAGGGACCGGTCAAGGTCATCTTTGGCCTTAGCGGCATGGGCGTTGCGCCTGCAGGCACCGAGGCCGAGAATACAGGCCATCATCACCTGCTGATCAACAGGGCCCCCTTCGGAGAAGGCGCAGACGATGCTGACATGAATGAATATGGCATCGCCGCCGACGACAACCACAAGCACTTCGGCAAAGGCCAGACCGAAACCATGCTCGAACTGGGTGCAGGAACGCATACTTTGCAGATGGTCTTTGGTGATCTCTACCACGTGCCGCACAACCCGCCGGTCATGTCCGAACAGATCACCATCACAATTACCGAGTAGTCTTGGTGTGTACCTGACCGGCCCTCAGCGGGTCGGTCAGGGCTGTGGGCCAGACGACATGTCCGGTCCACAGCAATCTTTGCCACGTTCCGTCAGTGCAACCGATGGGACGGTGGGCGGGGCGCCTTCAGCTGTGCTGAATAGCGCCGCACAGCGTCACAGCCCGGCAGCCAGCCGAACGCCCTGATCAATCGCCCGCTTGGCATCCAGTTCAGCGGCAACATCCGCGCCGCCGATCACGTGACAGGCAACGCCCTGCGCTTCCAGCGCATCGGCCAAGGATCGCTCGCTGATCTGACCGGCACAGAGCACCACATTGTCGCAGACGATGACTTCAGGCCGCTCACGCGCTTCGCCAAAGGAAATGTGCAGGCCTTCATCATCGATCCGCTCGTAATTGACGCCAGCTTTCATTTCCACGGCCTTCATCTGCAAGCCCATGCGATGAATCCAGCCTGTTGTCTTGCCCAGACGTTTGCCGGGTTTTTCGGATTTGCGCTGCAGCAGGATCACTTCACGCGCCGGCGCATCCGGTTGCGGGCCGTCCGGGGCCAGACCAGAGCGCACCTCGGCAGGATCCGTAACGCCCCACTCGCGCAGCCAATCGGGCAGGCTTTCGGTTGGGCTGTCCTCGGTCACAAGGAATTCCGAGACGTCAAAACCAATCCCCCCGGCCCCGATAACGGCCACACGTTTGCCCACCTCGGCCTTGTGACGCAGCACATCCACATAGCCCAGAACCTTGGGGTGGTCCTGCCCGGGAATACCCGGATCGCGCGGAACTACACCGGTGGCTATGATCACTTCGTCAAAGTCCTGCAACATCGCGGCGGTCGCCTCTGTTCCCAGACGCAGTTCAACACCATGCCGGTCGACCATAGTGCCGAACCAGTCCACAAGACCAAAGAACTCCTCCTTGCCGGGCACCTGTTTGGCCATGTTCAACTGTCCGCCAATTTGCTCGGCGCGATCAAAAAGCACGACGCTATGGCCACGCTCGGCAGCTGTTATGGCCGTCGCAAGCCCGGCCGGGCCCGCACCAACAATTGCGATGCGCTTGGCCGCGTCGGTCTGTTCAATCACGATCTCGGTTTCATAGCAGGCCCGTGGGTTCACCAGACAGCTCGAGACCTTGCCCTGAAACGTGTGATCCAGACAGGCCTGATTACAGGCAATACACGGCGCGATCTCGGCGGCTCGTCCCGCGGCGGCCTTGTTCACGAAATCAGCATCCGCGAGAAACGGGCGCGCCATGCTGACCATATCGGCGCATCCATCAGCCAGAACGCTTTCACCCACTTCGGGGGTGTTGATCCGGTTCGATGTGATCAGCGGAATCCCGACTTTGCTCATCAGCTTCTTGGTCACCCAAGCAAACGCCGCCCGTGGCACAGACGTTGCGATTGTCGGAATGCGGGCTTCGTGCCAGCCGATCCCGGTGTTGATGATTGTGGCGCCCGCTTCCTCGATTGCCTGTGCCAGTTGCACCACTTCGTCGTGGGTGGAACCGTTCGGCACAAGGTCGATCATGCTGAGGCGATAGATCACGATAAAATCGGGGCCGACCGCCTCGCGCACACGCCGCACAACCTCCACCGGCAGGCGCATCCGGTTTTCATAGCTGCCACCCCAGCGGTCCGTGCGCTTGTTCGTGTGGGTCACCAGAAACTGGTTCAGGAAATACCCTTCCGACCCCATGACCTCAACGCCGTCATAGCCCGCCTCTTTTGCGCGCTCGGCTGCAGTCACCATGTCGCTGATCTGCTTTTCTATCCCCTCTTCATCCAGTTCCTTTGGCGGGAACGGCGAAATCGGCGATTTTACCGGGCTCGGAGCAACGCATTCCGGTCCGTAGGCGTAGCGGCCTGCGTGCAGGATCTGCATCGCAATTTTGCCGCCGGCGTCGTGAACCCGATCTGTGACGATCCGATGGTTGGCAATGTCTTTGTCGGTGAACAAGCCCGCAGCGCCCGGGAATACACCGCCTTCGCGGTTGGGCGCCATGCCGCCTGTAACCATCAGCGCGGCCCCGCCTCGCGCCCGGGCGGCGTAAAACTCGGCCACACGGTTCCAGTCTCCGGTTTCTTCAAGATTGGTGTGCATGGATCCCATCAACACGCGGTTTTTCAACGTGGTGAATCCCAGGTCCAATGGTGCCAGAAGATTTGGATAATCGCTCATGGTCGGCCTCCCTCTTTTGCTGCAACAGACAGCATCGCGTCCGCCCTGTCACGGTGCAACGTCACGTCAGAAATTGCCAAGGCAGACGCGCCTAGTTTTGAAAGCAGTCCGCGCGGCCATCCGCTGCGATGGTCGCGGCCCCGGATTGGATCGCCCGCGCGCGCCGATCCAGAAACGATGTCGGCCGCGCCGCGTTGCGTTTCTTGGGGCTGGGCAAAACAGAAGCCAGAAGTGCGGCTTGTCGCGCACTGAGCCGGTCCGGGCCAATCCCGAAGTAGTGCCGTGATGCGGCCTCGATGCCAAAAACACCTTCATCAAACTCGGCAATATTCAGATAGACCTCAAGGATGCGGCGCTTGGACCAGACCGCTTCGACCGCTGGTGTCATGATCGCCTCAAGCGCTTTTCGGATATAGCTGCGTTGCTGCCAGAGATAGACGTTCTTGACAGTTTGCTGACTGATCGTGCTGCCGCCACGTTGCGCGCCCGAAGCAATCGCCGCGCGGATCGCATCAGTATCAAAGCCCCAATGGTTGCAGAAATTCGCATCTTCCGCTGCAACCGCGCTGCGCAGCATGACCGGGGCGATCTTGTCTACATCGACCCAATGTTGATCGACCGGCGCCCCCAGTCTGCGCCCTTCCGACCACATTGTGTGGGTCGTCGGAGGGTTCAACCCGGCATAGATCACCACCATCGCCATCAGGAAACCAGCCACGATAACCCCCAACTTGAAACCTTGTCTGAGCAACCACCTGAACGGGCGAAAGGGCCGCGACTGCTTTTTTGCAGATTGCGACTTTCGTTTTGTCGGCTTGGACGACGTCCGGGTCGACTTGGACGATTTGGTTTTCCGACGGGTTGCCATGGCCGAACCTATACAGCAGGGACCCCTGCTAACTGTACCGCAAAAAAGCGCAGGGCCGGACCAAAGGTCCAGCCCTGTGACTGTTTTGCTCGTGATGTGGCTTTATTCAGCAGGTACAGCCAGATCCGTTTCGATGCCCAGAGGATGCGGAATCTTGTCTAGCATTTCTTTTGGACAGACCTGAACAAAGTTGGCTTTTTCAATGTCCCAATGCTGCAGGATGTCCTGTGCCTTGCGGCTGCCGGTCTCGGCCACATGGGCTTCGATCAGACCTTTCAGCTGCGCTTCCCACTCGGGCGTTACAACCGGACAGGTCACGAGGCTTTCCATGTTCATCAGGGCGCCGGACTGGCCGTCTGGGTCGTAGAGATAGGCCATGCCGCCCGTCATGCCGGCACCAAAGTTGGCACCAATCGAGCCGAGGATCACAGCCACACCGCCGGTCATGTATTCGCAACCGTTCGAGCCGCAGCCTTCAACAACCACTTTGGCACCCGAGTTGCGAACCGCAAAGCGTTCACCCGCGCGACCAGCCGCAAAAAGATGGCCATCGGTTGCACCGTAAAGTACAGTGTTGCCGATGATGGTGTTGTCTTCTGCCTTTAGCGGGCTGACCTGCGGCGGACGTACGACGACCAGACCGCCGGACAAACCCTTGGCCACGTAGTCATTGGCATCGCCAGACACTTCCAGCTTGAGCCCTGGCGCGGCAAAGGCCCCCAGAGATTGACCAGCGCTGCCCGTCAGTTTGACGTGCAGGTGATCGGGCTGGAGTGCATTGCGCATACCAAACTGTTGAACAATGTGGCTGGACACCCGCGTGCCCACGGTGCGGTGGGTGTTCTGTACCGCGTAGGACAGCTGCATCTTTTCACCGTCCTGAAGGAAGCGGGCGGCGTCGCGCACGATCTCAGCGTCCAGCGTGTCCGGCACAGCGTTACGGGCACGGTCACGATCATAGACGATGTTCTCGGCGCCATCGACGCGGATCAGCAGCGGGTTCAGGTCCAGATCATCCAGATGCTCGGACCCACGGCTGACCTGGCTCAGCAGATCGGCACGGCCGATCACATCATCCAAGGACCGCGCCCCGATCGATGCCAGCAGCTCACGCACTTCCTGAGCGTAGAAGGTGATCAGGTTCACCACCTTGTCCGCGTTTCCGGTGAACTTGCCGCGCAGCGCTTCGTCCTGCGTACACACACCCACGGGGCAGGTGTTGGACTGGCACTGGCGTACCATGATGCAGCCCATGGCAATCAGCGCAGCGGTGCCGATGCCGTATTCTTCGGCGCCCATCATGGCGGCCATGACAATGTCCCGGCCGGTGCGCAAACCACCGTCCGTCCGCAAGGTTACACGCGAACGCAGGTTGTTCATCGCCAGAACCTGATGCGCCTCGGTCAGACCCATTTCCCACGGCAAGCCCGCATATTTGATCGACGTCGCAGGCGATGCACCGGTACCACCGTTGTGGCCCGATATCAGGATCACATCGGCCTTGGCCTTGGCCACACCAGCGGCAATCGTGCCAACGCCCGAAGAAGCAACCAGCTTGACCGTCACCTTGCAGCGCGGGTTGATCTGCTTGAGATCGTAAATCAGCTGCGCCAGATCCTCGATGGAATAGATATCGTGGTGCGGCGGCGGGCTGATCAGTGTCACGCCCTTGGTCGAATGGCGCAGACGGGCAATCAGATCGGTGACCTTCATGCCGGGCAGCTGACCACCCTCGCCGGGCTTGGCGCCCTGAGCAACCTTGATCTCAAGCTCTTCACAGTGGTTCAGGTACTCGGCGGTTACACCGAAGCGACCCGACGCCACCTGCTTGATCTTGGCCGAAGGATTGTCACCGTTCGGCTCAGGCACGAAGTGTGCCGGATCCTCGCCGCCCTCGCCACTGTCTGACTTGGCACCAATCCGGTTCATGGCCACGTTCAGGGTCTTGTGCGCTTCGGGCGACAAAGCCCCCAGCGACATGCCCGGTGTCACGAAACGCTTGCGGATCGAAGTGATGCTTTCCACTTCTTCGAGTGGGATGGCGTCTCCCAAAGGTTTGATTGCCAGCAGATCGCGCAGATGGATCGGCGGATTGGCCTGCATCGCCTTGGAGTATGTTTTCCACATTTCAAAGCTTGCACGATCACAGGCCGACTGCATCAGGTGCATCGTCTGTGCGCCCCAAGCATGTGTCTCGCCTGTCTTGCGCGCCTTGTAGAAACCACCAATCGGCAGAACGTCGCGACCACCACGGAAACCGAGGGCATGTACGTCTTCGGCCTTGCGCTGCAGACCGTTCAGACCAATACCGGAAATCCGGCTGGTCATACCCGGGAAGAATTCCGCACACATCGCACGGCTCAGGCCCACAGCTTCAAAGTTCAGACCACCGCGATAGGAAGAGATTACCGAAATCCCCATCTTGGACATGATCTTGAGCAGACCCTGATCCACCGCCTCGCGATACTTTGCGACAGCCTCTGTCAGGGACAGGTCGAGCAGACCGCGGCTGATGCGATCGGCAAGGCTGTCTTCGGCCAGATAGGCGTTGACCACCGTAGCACCCGCGCCGATCAGCACGGCAAAGTAATGCGGATCGATGCATTCCGCGCTGCGCACATTCAGGCTGCAGAACGTCCGAAGGCCCTTGCGTGTCAGATGGCTGTGCACGGCGCTGGTCGCAAGGATCATGGGCATCGCAACCCGATCCTCGCCGCAGAGTTCGTCAGTCAGCACGATATGACCGCTACCCGAACGCACGGCATCCTCTGCTTCGGTGCGAATACGGGTCAACGCTTCGGCCAGAGCGCCCTGCCCTGCGTCCGCGTCAAACGTACAGTCAATGGTCACGCAGGTCGCGTTGAACTGCGCCTGCAATTCCTCGAACTGCGCGTTGCCGACAAAGGGACTGTCGAGCACCAGGATCTCGGTTTGCGCGCTGGACTCATCCAGCACGTTCTTGAGGTTCCCGAACCGGGTCTTGAGACTCATCACCCGGAATTCCCGAAGCGAGTCGATCGGTGGGTTCGTGACCTGACTGAAGTTCTGGCGGAAATAATGGCTCAGCGGGCGATACTTTTTCGACAAAACAGCCGAAGGTGTGTCGTCGCCCATGGATGCCAGTGTCTCTTTGCCATCCTCGGCCATCGGAGCCAGAATCTGTTCCAGCTCTTCAATCGAGTAGCCAGCCGCAATCTGGCGACGGCGCAGTTCTGCGCCTTCGAACATCGGCTTTTCAGTGACGGCGGCAAGGGCTTCGTCGAGTTCGTTGATCTTACCAACCCATTCGCCAAACGGCTGGGCCGCGGCCAGCTTGTCCTTGATCTCTACATCATGGAACAGACCACCGTCTTTCATGTCTACGGCGATCATCTGACCGGGGCCAAGCGCGCCTTTTTCACGTACGGTAGCTTCTTCGATTGGCACCATGCCAGCCTCGGAACCCGCGATCAGCAGGTTGTCACCGGTGACGACATAGCGCATCGGGCGCAGGCCATTGCGGTCCAGGCCGCCACAGACCCAGCGGCCATCGGTCATCGCCAGAGCGGCGGGGCCATCCCAAGGTTCCATGACAGAGTTGCAGTAGGAATACATGTCACGCCATGCCTGCGGCAGTTCCACCGCCTGCTTCGACCACGACTCGGGTACCAACATGGTCTTGGCCATGGGTGCATTGCGCCCGGCACGGACCAGAACCTCGAACACGGAATCCAGAGCCGCCGAGTCGGACGAGCCGTTCGGCACGATGGGCTTGATGTCTTCGGCCATGTCGCCAAAGGCACCCGACGCCATGCGGATTTCATGGCTCTTCATCCAGTTGACGTTGCCCTTCAGCGTGTTGATCTCACCGTTGTGAGCCAGCATCCGGAACGGCTGCGCCAGCCACCACTGCGGGAAGGTGTTGGTCGAATAGCGCTGGTGGTAAATCGCGAACGCGCTTTCGAAACGCTCGTCCTGCAGATCCGGGTAGAACTCCGATACCTGCTCGGCCAGCATCATGCCTTTGTAAATGATCGAGCGACAGGACAGGCTGGCCATGTACAGCTCGCCAATACCGGCCGAAGCCGCTGCCTTTTCAATACGGCGACGGATGACATAGAGTTCGCGTTCGAACGTTTCCTCGTCCACACCCTTCGCGTTCGAAATCAGGATCTGCTCGATTTCTGGACGCGTGGCATTGGCCTTTTCGCCCAAGCAGGCAACCTCGACCGGCACGTGACGCCAGCCGTAAATGTAATAGCCCATGCGCAGAACTTCGGATTCCACGATAGTCCGGCAGGTTTCCTGTGCGCCATGATCCGTCCGCGGCAGGAACACCTGCCCCACGGCCATCAACTCATCCTTGCGCGGTGTGTGGCCCGTGCGTTCGATCTGGTCATAGAAAAACGCGACCGGGATCTGCACATGAATGCCCGCGCCGTCGCCTGTCTTGCCGTCTGCATCGACAGCGCCTCGGTGCCAGACGGCCTTGAGCGCTGCAATGCCGTTCTCGACCACTTTGCGCGACGGTTTGCCGTCAATGGACACAACGAGCCCGACCCCGCACGAGCTATGCTCTTCGGTTTCATGGTACAGGCCGTTTTCGGACATCCACTTGCGCTTGGCCGCCTCATTGGCAGCCCAGTTTGCATCGAACTTGGTCATGATGGCTCTCCCATTGGGGATGGATATTTTGCTTGGTATTCAGCTTGTGTTGCCCGGTTGTGATCCCCGGGCAGACCTGCCCAACACAGGGCGCGGTCAGTGTAAATTTCGGACTTGAGCGGCCAGTCTCTGGCCTCGGCAAAAAGGCCCGGCATGAAATCGCGCTCGGCGCGGCCTTCGTCGCGCATGTAAAGATGGCTACCGCAGCGGCCACAAAACGCACGGAACGATTTGGGCGAAGACGCATGTTCCGCCACAGGCCCATCGACTTCGAACTCAGACGCCGGGAAGCAGGCGAAAACCGCACCAGACCAGCGTTTGCACATGTCGCAATGGCACACACCAACCCAACCGGGCGCATCCTGCACTGAAATCTGCACGGCTTCGCAGAGGCAATGTCCTTTGAGCACGCTCATTGGGCACCCCCGAACAACGTCGCAGTCTCGGCGGCTGTCATCTTTCTATGAGAACCAGACAACGCATAACCCTGCGGGCACTGATCAACAAAAAACTCGATCTTCATCTCGCCGCCACCGGCATTGTCAAATAGTCCGGCCGAAAGGTGCCGCGCACTGTCAGCGACGGTTCCATACCAAAGCGTTGAACCGCAGGTGCCACAAAAGCCTCTCTCGGCCCACTCAGAAGATCGGAAAGACTGCGCCGGCCCTTCGAACGTGGCCGAATCCGTTTCAATCGATACGAACATACCGCTGGTGTGACGGCGGCACATATCGCAGTGACAGGCGCGCAGACGCGGTGTGATCTCGGCCTGAGCCGTTACTGTCACTGCGCCACAGAGGCAGTTGCCAGTCAGTGTCATTGCTGTCCTCCGTCTCGCGGTTATTCGGTCTGATCAGCCAAACTGATCGGCGGAACACATTCCTGCGTTTTGTGCTACAGGCCCTGTGCTAAATTGCTTTGGCGCCTATTCAGCAGCCACAGCACCCTTGGCGGCGATGTCGGACAGAATGGCCTCGGCACAGTCACGGCCGTCGCGGATTGCCCATACCACAAGAGAAGCACCCCGAACGATGTCGCCGATCGCGTACACCCCATCCATTTCCGTCCGGCCCGTTGTGAACTCGGCTTTGACGGTGCCCCAGCGGGTCACGGCCAACTCGGGCTGCCCCCAAAGGGTCGGAAGCTCTTCCGGCTCAAAGCCCAGCGCTTTGATGACCAGATCCGCAGGTTCGTCGTAATCCGAACCCTCGATCACTTCCGGACTCTGGCGGCCCGTCGCGTCAGGCAAACCCAGACGCATGCGCTGAACCACGACCGCGTTTACCGGATCACCTTTGAAACCGACTGGCGCGGTGAGCCACTCAAACTGGACACCTTCCTCTTCGGCATTCTGAACTTCGCGCTGCGATCCCGGCATATTTGCCCGGTCGCGACGGTAGAGACATTTCACCGAAGTCGCACCCTGCCGGATTGCGGTTCGCACGCAATCCATCGCCGTGTCGCCACCACCAATCACAACGATCCGCTTGCCTTCCGCATTCAGCGCGCCGCTTTCAAACTCGGGAACGCTGTCGCCAAAGTTGGCTGCCCGGTTCGAAGCCGTCAGATAATCCAGTGCTTTCACGATGCCTTCTGCGCCGGCGCCGGGTCCGCCCAGATCGCGGCTTTTATACACGCCGGTGGCGATGATCACTGCGTCGTGCTGGGCACGGATGTCGTCAAATGACAGATCGCTGGGCCCGGTGCCGCCGACATTGCAGTTCAGAACAAAGCGCACACCGCCCTGCTCGAGCTGCTCATTGCGGCGCATCACAACGTCTTTTTCCAGTTTGAAGCCCGGAATGCCATAGGTCAGCAAACCGCCTGAACGGTCATAGCGATCGTATACGGTCACCTGAACGCCAGCACGGCGCAGAACATCCGCCGCCGCCAGACCGCCGGGGCCAGCACCGATAATGCCAACGCTTTCGCCACGCTCGGCAGCCGGCTTGATCGGCTGTACCCAGCCTTCTTCCCAAGCAGTGTCCGTGATGTATTTTTCAACCGACCCGATGGTCACGGTGCCGTGGTCCGACTGTTCAATCACGCAGTTGCCTTCACACAGGCGATCCTGCGGGCAAATACGGCCACAGATTTCCGGGAACGTATTGGTCGCCTGGCTGACCTCATAGGCTTCCTGCAGGCGCCCTTCCGCGGTCAGGCGAAGCCAGTCGGGAATATTGTTGTGAAGCGGGCAGTGGCTCTGACAGTAGGGAACACCACATTGGCTGCAGCGGCTCGCCTGCTCCTTGGCCTTCGCATCCGCGTATTCTGCGTAAATTTCGTTAAAATCTTCACGGCGTTCGGTCGCCTCGCGCTTGGTCGGCATTTCGCGCGGTACATTCACGAACTTGAGCATTGGCTGCTTGGCCATTGAAAATTCTCCGTCTGCGGATTCGGGTGTCGCGGTTGTTTATCAGGAAAAACAGACAAATCCAGAAGAAAGGGCAGTAATAGTTACCTTTTTTCTAAAAGTTTTTCCCCGCAAGACCCCAAGGCGGCAGTTTTTAGAATTGCGCAGCACATGATAGGACCGAATCGGACTGTTATTCCAGCTTCCAACCTGAACACAGTTCTCTATACAGAAAGGAACGGCTCAGGGACCACCGCCATGACCTTCACGCACTTGCTTATTCTGGCTTTAATTCAAGGCGTTACCGAATTTCTTCCGGTTTCCTCCTCTGGCCATTTGATCCTGCTG
Source organism: Paracoccaceae bacterium (assembly GCA_020630695.1). Classification (GTDB taxonomy): domain Bacteria; phylum Pseudomonadota; class Alphaproteobacteria; order Rhodobacterales; family Rhodobacteraceae; genus Thalassococcus_A; species Thalassococcus_A lentus. The sequence goes on from JAHDIS010000005.1 coordinate 49,166, forward strand.
CCCAATCTGACCGGATTGCAGGACCAGGGCCCCATCATCGATGTCGCTGTGCATGTCGGCACTCTGGGCGCTGTCATTTTGTACTTCTGGTCCGATGTCAAAGTCGCCCTGCACGGCTGCACCCGTTTGGTGCGCGGCAAAGTCGATACGGCCAGCGCATTTCTCGCGCTTTGCCTGCTCATCGCGACGGTTCCGGTTATTCTGTTCGGGCTGGCACTGAAACTGTCCGGCTTTGATGATGCCCTGCGCTCCACTGCTGTTATCGGATGGAGCATGCTGGGTTTTGGCATTGTGCTTTACTGGGCAGACCAGACAGGGCCACAAACCAAAACCGCCAAAGACTGGTCACTCAAAGACGCGCTGATCATGGGGCTGTGGCAGGCAATTGCGCTTATTCCCGGCACGTCGCGGTCAGGCATCACCATCACCGCAGCCCGGCAGTTGGGTTACAGCCGGCAGGACGGCGCACGCCTTGCCATGCTTATGTCGATCCCCACAATCATCGCCGCTGGCGCCTTGGCAGGGGCAGATGTGGCCAGTCGCATGGATGCCCAGGCAGCACGCGACGGCGCGATTGCAGCGGCATTCGCCTTTGTCGCCGCGCTCGCTGCGCTTGCTTTGATGATGCGCCTGCTGAAATCCGTGAGCTTCACACCCTACGTGATCTATCGCGTCATACTCGGCATCATCCTGCTGGTCATTGCCTACAGCTGATCCCCCTGCAGGTTTCTTTTTGCTCGAAATATCCCGGGGTGAATTGGCCATCGGCCAAGAGGGGCAGCGCCCCTACTCCCATCAAACCCGGTGGTACGGACTGCCCGCCAAAATCGAGGCCGCACGATAAAGCTGCTCGCTCAGCATTACACGGACCAACATATGCGGCCAAACCATCTGGCCGAAGGACAATGCAAAATCCGCCTCGGACCTTAACGCTGGATCGATCCCGTCGGCACCGCCTATGACAAAGGCCAGATCCTGCACGCCATCGTCACGCCATCGGGCCAGACGTTTGGAAAACTCAGGCGAACTTTCAACCCGGCCCCGTTCATCCAGCACGCAGAGTGTTGCCCCATTGGGAATAGCCTTGCGCAGCAATACCGCCTCAGCCGCCATGCCACCGCCTTTTCGGTCTTCGACTTCATGCACGGAAACCGGGCCAAGGCTCAGCGCCCGGCCCGTCCGGTCGAACCGTTTGAAATAGTCGTCAATCAGATCGCGCTCGGGGCCGGCTCTCAACCGGCCCACAACACAAAGATGCACACGCATTTATTGCGGTGCTGGTTCGGCCGCATCGCCTGCGGGCAGCCACATCTTTTCCAGCTGATAGAACTCGCGCACTTCGGGTCGGAACACATGCACCACGACATCCGCTGCGTCGATCAGCACCCAATCGCCCGAGCTTTTGCCCTCAACCTTGGTCAAAAGCCCATGGCTGTGCTTCAACTCTTCCTCGACCTTGTCGGACAGAGCCGCGACCTGGCGCGATGACCGGCCAGAGCACACGACCATGTAGTCGCAGACAGAAGTCTTGCCGCGCAGATCAATCTGCACGACGTCTTCGGCCTTGTTGTCGGAAAGAACTTCCAAAATAGCGGCAAGCAGCTCTTCGCTTGTCGATTCCATTGCGGGCATTCCGGTTACGGGTGCGCCCTTGCCTGCGGCATCTGCCGCGCTTGCTGTCGAAGACAGGACATCGTCCTCCTTGTGATACGCGCCGCATCCTAGATGCCCCGGCGCCGGGCTCGTGCCAAAGATAGCACCGCCCGGCTGAATTCTCAACGCTCGACCGACGTGCCGCAGCGTGGCAAAGGCGCACCCGCATCCGTTTCGATCCGGTTGACCAGTTTTTGCGCTGAATAAGGGCGAAGCAACGGCATCAAAGGGCCGCCTTCACGGGTCCGGATCGAAATGCTGACCTTGCCATCTTCCGGAACCGGCAACCCGGTGTAACACGGGCTGACCATGGCGGTCAGACCGCCAGTGGAATCAGCGGGCGACTCTTGCTCCCACGCGGCGACCTTGGTCTGCATCGCCCTCAGCTTTGGCACGTCCTCTGGTTTGATAGCCAAAGCAATTCCACCATCGGACAATCCGGTTTGACGCAAATAGTATTTCTCACTGATCGCCTGATCGCGAAATTGCGCGTCCAGTCCGATGGTCGCGCCATTTTGCTCGAGCCCCAGCCCGGGCGGGAGACCGATTACGACGGTGTATTTCGCCGGATCAGCGGTCAGCGGGTTTTGTCTTTCAAGCATGGCTGTGGTCGCGTGGTCGATAGCCGAGCACCCGCTCAGTAGTAGCGCAACAAGTGTCATTTTTCGAATCATGATACGTACTCTTGTAATATTTTTTTATTGTGTTACGATAATTTTTATTCACGCAGCAAGGGAATTTTTAGACATGCTTCCTCGTCGCACACGTCACTGGGCAGTGACACTTCAGTGGATGACATGGGTCACGATGCTGGCCCTTGTGATCCTCATTCCCTATTCCCTGTTCGACCCTGCCGCGCTGGTTGCGCAGGCCCATGACAGCATTTCCAAGGCGCCGGGTGACTGGACGACCGGCTCTTCCGCTATTGCGCTTTTGATTGGGGCGAGCCTGCTTCAGCTGGCCGTGACCCTGTTGATCCTTTGGCACATGAGCCGGCTATTTGGCTGTTACGCAAAGGGTGAGGCCCTGAGCCTTCCGGCCGCGCGGCACATCCGAGGTATTGGCATCTGGACTCTGGTTCGTGCGCTTATGGCGGTTCTGCATACACCGTTTGTATCGCTGGTGCTGTCGATCGACGCACCCGAAGGTCAGCGCAGCCTATCCGTTGCAATAGACAGCCATCTGGTCGCACTCAGCCTTGTGGGCGGCATGATGCTGATGATCGGCATGGTGATCGCGCAGGCCGTCGCGATTGCGCGCGAAAACGAGAGTTTTGTTTGATGCAGATCGTGGTCAGATTGGACGTCATGCTGGCGCGGCGCAAAATGCGATCGCGTGAATTGGCAGCCGAGGTGGGAATCACCGAACAGAACATATCCCTGCTGAAATCCGGCAAGGTCAAAGGCATCCGCTTTGAGACTTTGGCGCGGATTTGCGAAGTGCTTGACTGTCAGCCCGGCGATCTGCTCGAAGCCTTGCCTGAGGATGCGGTCTAGGCGCCGTAAGGCACCCAGACCGTCTTGACCTCGGTTGCCGCTTCGAGGAATTCGCGACCTTCGCCCACATCCCCCATCCAGTCGCGTGCTGTGCGTTCGGTCCAAGTACGCTTGAGATTTCCGGCTGCGCCCGCTTCGATCGTCTGCGCAACATCAGCGCCGCAGAACGACCAGACCGCCTCAATGTCCACGTGACTTGCAAGGGTTGGTGCCAGCTCAGACGCGGCGCCGGTCAAGATGTTAACGACCCCAGCCGGCACGTCCGAAGTTTCGAGCACCTGATAGAAGTCTGTTGCCACCAGCGGGAACGGCTCTGACGCGACCAGCACCGTTCGATTGCCCATGGCGATGGCCGGGGCCATGCAAGACACAAGCCCCAGCAAAGGAAACGCATCGGGGCAAAGTGCAGCAATCACACCGCATGGTTCGCGCAGCGCGACCGCCAACCCCCGCATCGGGGCCTGCGCCACCCGTCCATCGAATTTGTCAGCCCAGGCGCCATAGGTGAACAGACGGCTGATGGCAGCCTCAACTTCGGCAGCGCCTTTGCTACCACCGGTCGTCAGATCGATCCGCGCGGCAAACTCATCCGCACGCGCAGCGAGGTTTTCGGCGATATAGTACAAGATCTGCGCGCGATTGTGGGCACTGGCCCCGGCCCAACCTTTTGCAGCGCGCGCAGCTTCTACGGCGTTGCGAACATCCTTGCGATTGGCAATAGGCGCCTGACCAATCAAACGCCCGCGCTTGTCAAAGATGTTGCGGGCATAACCACCGTCCGGGCGTGCCTGTTTCCCGCCAATATACAGCTTGGCAGTGCGATCCACCGGCTGTGGCTCTGCATCTTCACCCTTGAGCGCGGCAACAGGCTTGAGCGCCTTTGGTTTGGCAACGGGTTTGGTGTAGGCCTGAAGCCCCTCCCATCCGCCTTCACGGCCAAACCCGGATTCGCGCACACCGCCGAACGGCGCAGCCGCGTCGAACATGTTCGTGCCGTTCACCCAGACCACACCGGCGGCCAGCTTGGGGGCGACGTCCAGTGCTGTATTGATATTCTCGGACCAAACCGAAGCAGCAAGACCATATCGGGTGTTATTCGCGACCTCCGCAGCTTCGGCAGGCGTGCGGAACGTCGTTGAGACCAAAACCGGGCCGAAGACTTCTTCCTGCATCAAAGGCGACGCAGTGGACAGGCCGGTGATCAGGGTCGGCGGATAATAACACCCGTCCGGCACGGCGCAGGCGGCGCGATGTATCACGCCGTCCGATGCATCGACCAGTGCCGCGATCCTGTTCTTTTGCTCGGGATCAACGATCGCACCTACGTCGATGCTCTTATCGAGAGGATTGCCGATACGCAGTTTGTCCATTCTCGCACGAAGCTTGGCGTGGAACGCTTCGCTGATGCCCTCCTGAACCAAAAGGCGCGAACCGGCGCAGCAAACCTGTCCACCATTGAACCAGATCGCATCCACCAAACCTTCGACAGCACTATCGATATCGGCATCTTCGAAAACGATATAAGGGCTCTTGCCACCCAACTCGAGCGTGAGCGGAATGCCCCTCCCCGCGGTGGCCGCGCGGATTTTGCGCCCGACCTCGGTCGAGCCGGTAAAAGCGATCTTGTCGACGTCGGACGCCACTATCATCTCGCCCACTGCGCCGTCACCGGTGACAATATTCACAACGCCCTTGGGCAGGCCCGCCTGACGGCAGAGATCTGCAAAGCACAACGCAGTAAGAGACGTCCATTCCGCAGGCTTCAGAACCACCGTATTGCCCATCGCCAAAGCAGGGGCGACCTTCCACGCCAGCATGAGAAGCGGGAAATTCCATGGAATGATCTGGCCACAAACGCCCAGCGCCTCACGACCTGGCAGTTCGGCATCCATGAGCTGGGCCATGCCGGCGTGATGATAAAAATGTCGCTGGGCCAGAGGCACGTCAATGTCGCGGGCTTCGCGGATCGGTTTGCCGTTGTCCATGGTTTCAAGAACGGCCAACAGGCGCGCGTGTTTTTGCAGCAGCCGCGCCAGTGCATAGAGATAGCGTGCACGGCCCTTACCGCCCAGTCGCGCCCATTTGCCTTGTGCCCGCCGAGCGGCATTGACCGCCGCATCCACATCGGCCTGCGTTGCCTGCGTGATCTCGGCCAACACTTCGCCCGTGGCCGGGCTTTTGGTTTCAAAGGTCTCGACTGGCGCGGCAAAAGCACCATCGATGAAACAGCCAAACCGGGCCCCTTGATCCGTGATCCACGCCAGTGCGTCACCCGCAGCCTCTGGGGCAGCGCCATAGTCCATGGTTTCGAAGATATCTTTGACGGTCATGAAAACTGCTTTCTCAGGACAAGGAAGGCGGCGTAGGCCAGCCAGACAAAGGCAAGGCCCCAGACGCATAGCTTGATGCGCCCGGCGCGACGATGAAGGTTGGCATAATCTTGCAAGGCCTCGGGAACGTCCTCAGGCGGGGCGAATTCCGGCTCCGGGCCAAGCAAGCGTTGCATGCGCGTCGGCAAATCGCGCGCCGCGCGTTTCACACGCCGTCTTTGCCAGGACTGGCCGCCCAGATAGAGCGCAAAAAACAGGCCGAACAACAGAAGATATGGGTTGTTCTGCATCGCCTAGCCTATCGGGTGGCGCCAGGACGCCGAATAGGCTCCGGTCACGTGGTGTTCGAGTTGGCGTTCAATATCACCTAACAGCGACGACGCCCCAAACCGGAACAGGTCAGGGCGCAGCCATCGGTCCCCAAGCTCTTCCTTGATCAAGGCCAGATAAGTCACTGCATCTTTGGCTTTGGAAATACCGCCGGCAGGTTTGTACCCCACCCGGAATCCGGTGCGGTCATAAAAGTCGCGGATCGCACGGATCATGACCAACGAAACCGGCAAGGTGGCATTGACGCTTTCCTTGCCTGTCGATGTCTTGATGAAATCGGCACCGGCCATCATGCACACCAGAGAAGCGCGTGCCACGTTTTGCAGGGTGCCCAATTCGCCCGTCGCAAGGATCGCTTTGACATGAGCAGGCCCGCAGGCCTTTCGAAAGGCGACCATCTCGTCGTAGAGGCCCTGCCAATCACCACGCAACACCAAGCGGCGCGAAATAACGATATCGATTTCTTCTGCGCCCGCCTTTACGCTTTCCTCGATCTCGGCAATGCGCAAATGAAATGGCGAAAGCCCGGCCGGGAACCCGGTCGAGACGGCGGCGACCGGGATGCCGGTCCCGTCCAGCGCTCGGACAGCATCACCGATCATGTCGTGATAAACACAGACTGCGCCGGTGGTCAGGTTCGGCAGACCCAGCGTGTCGAGGATATCAGCACGCACAGGATTCCGCGCCTTCGTGCACAAGCGCAGAACGCGCCCAGGCGTGTCATCCCCCGACAAAGTCGTCAAATCGATGCAGGAAATTGCACGGGCAAGCCATGCAGCCTGATGTTCTTTTTTGACCGAGCGCCGCCCGGGCAATGTGGCCGCCCGGCGTTCAATGGCAGACCGGTTCGCCCGCGCCCGCATCACCCAATCCATATCAAGCGGGATGCCCGGATTGCGTGGTTCGGGATTGTGGGTCGCACTCACTTGGGGAAGCTGTCCCGTTTCCAATGCTGTCATGGTGTCTGTGTGGCTCATTGATCGGCTCCTGATTTGCCAAACTGTCACCAAGCGTGGGGACGCGCAAGCGGCTGTCGCAGCAACGCGACGGCATCATTTTTGCGAATCGCTCGCAACTACATTGACTTCTTGCGAATGACTCGCATATAAAAAGCAGCAATCCGGAGATCCGAAATGAACCTGACCCGTCGTGCCCTGATCAGCTCCATGGCTGCCGCCCCTCTTTTGGGTTCAGCCGCATGGGCAGACACCCCCCTGCGGGTGGTTGCGACAACCGGAATGGTGGCCGACGCTGCGCGCGCCATTGGTGGCGGTGATGCGGTGGTGACCGCGCTTATGGGCGCTGGCGTTGATCCGCATGCGTATCGCCAAACCCGATCCGACATCGTGGCCATGACACGCGCTGATCTGGTACTTTCCAACGGCCTGTACCTAGAAGCGCAGCTGGAATCCTTTTTGGAAACACTGGCCCGGCGCACAACCGTGGTAGCCGTGGCCGAGGGCACACCAAAGTCTGAACTGATCCGTCATGCCGATTATACAGGCAAAGCCGATCCACACATCTGGATGGTTCCGGGACTATGGCAGCACGCTGTTCGCGAAACCCTTGTGGCAATGCAGCAGGCTGCGCCGGAAAAAGCCGATCGGTTTGCGATCAATGCACAGGCTTATTTGAGCGAGATCGAGACCGTTGGGAACTATGCCCGCGACACGCTGGCCATGATCCCTGAACAGGCTCGCGTTCTGGTTACCGCCCACGACGCCTTTGCCTATTTCGGACAGGCCTACGGGTTCGAGGTCGAAGGCATTCAAGGCATATCTACTGAATCCGAAGCCGGCCTGCAGCGCATTGGCACACTGGTCGACATGCTGGTCACGCGCAAGATCAGTGCTGTGTTTGTCGAAAGCTCGGTCTCTGACCGCAATATCCGCGCCTTGATCGAAGGGGCTGCGGCCCGCGGCCATACCGTCTCGATTGGCGGTGAGCTTTTCTCAGACGCTATGGGTATGCCCGGCACCTACGAAGGCACTTATGTTGGTATGATCGATCACAACAGCACGGTGATTGCCCGCGCACTGGGTGCAGATGTTCCGCCACAGGGTATGAACGGCAAACTGGCGGCAGGACTATGAGCTTGCAAGTCGCACCCACAGGACCAGCCGACCAAGACGGCGTAGACACCGCACCTTTGGCCTTGCGGGGACTGACCGTTGCCTACGGTGCCGAACCAGTGGTGTTTTCAGTCGACATGACCGTTGCGCCCGGTGCAATGACCGCAATCATCGGGCCGAACGGGGCAGGCAAGTCGACGCTGTTGAAAGCATCCCTTGGTATTGTGACCCCCTTGGCCGGGCAGATCACCTATTGGGGTGATGGTCTGGCGCGCAATCGCAACCGGGTTGCCTATGTCCCGCAAAGGGCCAGTGTTGATTGGGATTTCCCGACACAGGTGCTCGATGTGGTTCTCATGGGGCTTTATGCGGAACTCGGCCTGCTCCGCCGCGTTCGCCCGCAACATATCGCGCGCGCAATGGCCTGCCTGACCCGTGTTGGCATGCAGGATTTCGCCGACCGACAGATCGGACAATTGTCTGGCGGCCAGCAACAGCGCGTGTTTTTGGCGCGCGCCTTGGCGCAGCATGCGGACCTGTTCTTGCTGGATGAACCCTTTGCCGGTGTAGATGCCGCCACCGAAGAAGCAATCATTACCGTTTTGAAGTCTCTCAAGGACGAAGGAAAAACGGTCGTCGCCGTGCATCACGATCTGTCCACGGTCGATACATATTTCGACAACGTCTTTTTGATCAACCGCCGCCGTCTGGGCGAAGGCCCCGTATCTGAGGCCTTTACACCAGATGCCCTTCAGGCGGCCTATGGCGGACGCCTGTCTGATGGCCTGATCGCGGCGCAAACAGGCTGATCATGCTGGACGCACTAACCTTTCAGCTTGGCTACAACGCCGCGTTGGTCACGTTGGGTGCAACGATGCTTGGGTTTGCAGCCGGGGCTGTCGGGGCCTTTCTTTATTTGCGCAAACGCGCCCTTGTGTCTGACGCGATCAGTCACGCGACATTGCCTGGTTTGGTTTTGGCGTTCATCGGCATGGTCGCTCTGGGCGGGGATGGCCGGGCATTGGGGGGATTGCTGCTTGGATCGGCTGGATCCGCGCTTGTCGGGCTGTGGGTCACAAACTGGCTGACCCGCACCACACGCCTGTCCGAAGACGCCGCGATTGGCGCTGTTCTTTCCGTGTTCTTTGGCTTTGGCATCGTATTGCTGACAGTCGTTCAAAACATGTCCGCAGGCCGACAAGCCGGGCTCGAAGGGTTTTTGCTAGGCTCTACGGCGGGCATGCTGCGCAGTGATGCAATTCTGATCGCTGTAGGCAGCTTGGTGGTTCTGTTGGCCACGCTTTACATGCGGCGACCTTTGCTGATCACCGCCTTTGATCCCGGCTACGCGGCAGTCCGGGGTATCAATACGCACCGCTTTGATATGGCCTTGATGGTGCTGGTACTCGGCATCACGGTTGTCGGGCTGAAGGTGGTCGGGCTGATCTTGATTGTGGCCATGTTGATCATTCCGCCCGTTGCCGCCCGGTTCTGGTCAGAAAATGCGGTCAAAGTGGTCGGGTTGTCGGCACTCTTCGGCGGGCTTTCCGGCTATATCGGCGCAGCCGCATCGGCCACGGCACCCGCCCTGCCCACAGGCCCCATCATCGTGCTGACCAGTTTCGCTCTTTTCGTCCTTTCCTTGCTGCTTGCACCCGGACGCGGCCTGCTGGCCATGGCGCTCCGGCACCGCCGCCTGCAAAAGCAGGTTCACATCCGACAGGGGCTTTTGGCATTGGCCAGAAATCAGGCCATCTACGAAGGTTTCACACGCCGATTGCTGCGCCGTGCAGGCATGATGCAGGCGGATGGCGTACCCACGCTCGAAGGCCGCAAGGAAGCATCGCAGTTGCTGCATGACGAAGCCCTTTGGCAGGAACTGCGCCGCAGCCAGACGCTCTCGGAACTGGCCATTCGCGATGACGGGCTTACCCGCATTGCCGAGGTTCTGACCGCCGATCAGATTGCAGCGCTTGATGCACAGCTCGGACCAAAGGCGGTATCATGATGGGCTACGAGTTTGTCGCTCTGTCCCTTCCGCCGATTGTCATCGGTGTTTTGGCGGCCATGGCCTGCGCTTTGCCGGGCAACTTTCTGTTATTGCGCCGCCAGTCGTTGATTGGCGACGCAATCAGCCATGTGGTTTTGCCGGGCATTGTCGTGGCCTTCCTGCTGACGGGCACCGTTGCAGCGTTGCCTATGATGGTGGGCGCTGCGGCGGCGGCCGTTGTGGCCGTTGTCGCAATCGAGGCTATCCGTCGGCTGGGCCGCGTTGAATCCGGCGCAGCGATGGGTGTGATCTTTACGGCCATGTTTGCCGGCGGCGTCCTGCTGCTGGAACAGTCCGATACATCTTCGGTTCATCTGGATGTGGAGCATGCGCTCTACGGCAATCTCGAAAGCCTGATCTGGCTGGATGCTGTTGGATGGCAATCGCTGATTGACCCTGCCGCACTGGCTTTGTTGCCGCCCGAACTGTGGCGCATGGCGCTGGCCTTTGCGGTTGTTTGTCTCGCAACCTGGTTGTTCTGGCGCCCCCTCAAGGCAACCAGCTTTGATGAAGGCTTTGCCCAGAGTCTTGGCTGGCCGACCGGTTTGATTGGCATGGGCATCGTGATCATGGCTGCGCTTGCGGCTGTGGCGGCCTTTGACGCTGTGGGTTCGATCATCGTGATTGCCATGTTCATCTGCCCGCCTGCGGCCGCACGGCTTATGACCAACCGCCTTGGCACGCAGGTGGCCTGGTCACTGGCTTTCGCGGTGCTGAGCGCTGTCCTTGGTTATGTTCTGGCCGGATACGGGCCGCTGTGGCTGGGCTATTCGGCCTCGGTTTCAGCCGCGGGCATGATTGCAACGATCTCGGGGCTGATCCTTGCGCTGGCAGCCCTGTTCGGACCTCACCGCAGAGCATAGCCCATCAAATTTTGCGTTTCGTATTTAGCTCGATTGTGGCCCTGTGATCGCTTTTCAAAAGGAAAGACTCGAACAAGAACAAAACAAGAACTATATTCTTTGAAATGTTCGCCGAGCTTTGCGCCACCTCCAACTTCACTTTTCTCACCGGGGCCTCTCACCCCGAGGAATACATGGAACGTGCCGGTCTGCTGGGGCTCTCTGCCGTTGCCATTGCCGATGAAAATTCTGTGGCCGGGATCGTGCGCGCCTACACCAAGGCAAAGGAGATTGCCCGCCAGGTCAGAGAGCGCGCCAAGCTGGAAGCAGAGCATGGCATCATCGGGCCGCCCCTGCCGGCTGGCATGGCACCCCCAGCACCACAACCCGGCGCCGACATCCGGAACATCCCGCGCCTGATCCCGGCGGCGCGGCTGGTCTTTATCGAAGGCGTCGAGATGACCGCCCTTGCCGCCACGCGTCAGGGCTGGGCCTGTCTGACACGTTTGATTTCCAAGGGACGGCTCAGGTCAGCAAAGGGTCATTGCGATCTCAGCCTTGGGGATCTGCCAGATGACATGCAGGGCCTGCAGCTGATCCTGCATCCGCCAAAAGCGCTCGATCCGCCGCCCGGCGCGGGCCCGTGGTTCGTACAGGCGCAACAGCTGACGCGCCGCTTTGGCCAGATTATGCATCTCGCGCTCAGCCCTTGTTATGACGGGCAGGATCGTATCCGGTTTGACCGGCACGCCACTTTGGCGCGCCATCTCAAAATCCCAACGGTTGCAAGCGCAGCGCCACGTATGCATCACGGCCGTCGTCGCCGGCTGGCCGATGTCGTAACGGCCATCCGCCGGGGGTGCCGCGTGGATCAGCTGGGGCGCGCAGCCTTGACCAACAGCGAACAACGCCTGCGCCCCGAGGCCGAAATGCGCCAGATACTCGGGCCCTATGCCGAGGCGGTAGACCATGCCGCGCGGCTGGCCGAATCCTGCACATTCGATCTGGGCAGCCTGCGATATGAATACCCTTCCGAAATCGCGGCCGGTGAAACAGCGTCTCAGCGCCTTGCCCGACTGGCCTACGAAGGGCTGGACTGGCGCTATCCATACGGCGCGCCCGAACGGGTCCGTGCCATGCTGGAGCATGAGCTTCAGCTTATCGCCAAGCTGGCATACGAGCCCTATTTCCTGACGGTACGCGACATCGTGGCCTTTGCCCGGTCCCGTGATATTCTGTGTCAGGGCCGGGGGAGCGCCGCCAATTCAGTGGTCTGTTATTGCCTTGGCGTGACCTCGGTCAGTCCTGAGATCGGCACCATGGTGTTCGAACGCTTCGTCTCCGAGGCTCGGGATGAGCCCCCAGACATCGACGTGGATTTTGAACACGAACGCCGCGAAGAGGTGATCCAGCATATTTATGAAACCTACGGGCGCCATCGCGCAGGCCTTTGCGCCACGGTGATCCACTATCGTGGCAAGCGTGCCATCCGCGAGGTCGGCGCCGCCATGGGGCTCACGCAGGACACCATCGGCGCGCTCTCCAGCCAACTTTGGGGATTTTTCTCGACCAAGGGGCTGGAAGCCGAACGCATGGCTGAAATCGGTCTGGACCCCACAGATCGCAGGCTACAGCTGACCATGCAGCTGATTTACGAAATCGTCGGTTTTCCGCGCCATCTGTCCCAACACGTCGGCGGCTTTGTCGTCACCGAAGGCCGGCTGGACGAATTGGTCCCCATCGAGAATGCCACGATGGAGGGGCGGACCGTCATTTGCTGGGACAAGGATGACATCGACAGCCTCGGCATTCTCAAGGTCGACGTTCTGAGCCTTGGTATGCTCACCTGTATCCGCAAGGCCTTTGACCTGCTGGCCCAGCACCACGGCCAGCGCTACAGCCTTGCCAGCCTGCCCCAAGAGGACCCAAGGGTCTATGACATGCTCTGCAAGGCCGACAGCATCGGCGTCTTTCAGGTCGAGAGCCGCGCGCAGATGAACTTTCTTCCGCGCATGAAGCCACGCTGCTTTTATGATCTAGTCATAGAAGTCGCCATTATTCGCCCGGGGCCCATTCAGGGCGATATGGTCCACCCCTACATTCGGCGCCGCAACGGCGAAGAAGAGGTCAGCTTTCCATCAGACGCCTTGGGCGCGGTGCTCGGCAAGACACTGGGGGTGCCCCTGTTTCAGGAACAGGCCATGCAGATCGCCATCGTTGGCGCCGGCTTTACACCTGATCAGGCCGACCGGTTGCGGCGGTCTCTTGCCACCTTCAAGAAACACGGCAACGTGTCAGAGTTCAGGACCCTGTTCCTCAAGGGCATGCGCGCCAACGGCTACGACGAAGATTTTGCGCAGCGCTGTTTTTCCCAGATCGAAGGGTTCGGATCTTACGGGTTTCCAGAAAGCCATGCGGCCAGCTTTGCATTGCTGGTCTACGCCAGCGCATGGATCAAGTGCCATCATCCCGGTGTCTTTGCCTGCGCCCTGCTCAATGCCCAGCCCATGGGATTCTACGCCCCTGCGCAGATCGTACGCGATGCCAAGGAACATGGCGTTCAGGTCAGACCTGTCTGCATCAATGCCAGCTTCTGGGACAATGTGATGGAACCCGATGAAGACGGCGGCCTCGCGCTGCGGCTCGGGTTTCGTCAGATCAAGGGGCTGCGTGAAGAAGACGCCCAATGGCTGACAGCGGCCCGGGGCAATGGCTATCAATCCGTGCGCGATGTCTGGCGCCGTGCGGGACTGGGCCCTCAAGTCCTGCAGCGCTTGGCGGAAGCTGATGTCTTTGCTGCGCTGGATCTGCCTCGTCGCAATGCATTGTGGGATGCCAAGGCACTCAGCAACGGGCCAGAATTGCCGTTGTTCGCGCTGGATCTGGATGGCGAAGCCATTGACGAACCCGCCGCCCACCTGCCGTTGATGACAGAAGGCGAACAGGTGGTCGAAGACTATGTCGCCCTGCGGCTGACACTGCGCAAACATCCTTTGGCACTGCTTCGCGGTACGCTCACGCCTTCGCCTGCGGCGGGCCCGTCAGGGGGCTCTGCCCCCTCTGGCGGCCATGCCGCCATTCACCCCACGGATATTTCCAGCACAAAGAAACACAAGGTTGCAAAGCTGATGACACGGGTCAGTCTGGATTGACGGAAACGCCCACATCATGCGAGCCAAAGCACATCAGCCTAGGAGCCATGCCATGATAGCCATCATTTTCGAAGTCATTCCAAAAAACGGGATGATGCCGGACTACCTCGACATCGCTGCCGAGATGAAACCCCTTGCGCAGGATATGGAAGGCTTCATCAGCGTCGAACGGTTCCAAAGCCTCACAAACCCGGACAAGCTTTTGTCGATCAGTTTCTTCGAAGACGAGGCCGCAGTTATGCGCTGGCGCAAGCTTGCCGCGCATCGCAACGCACAATCCAAGGGCCGCGCGCGCATCTTTGACGACTATCATCTGAAAGTCTGCCACGTGATGCGCGACTACGGCATGCATGACCGGGATCAGGCACCAGACGATAGCATCGCCTGCCACGGATGACCTGACATCGCCGGGTGCGATGGGACGGCGGGCGGGGCGATGCTGCGTGCAGCGAGCGCCGTATCGCCGTTACACCCCCGCCTTGATGATTGCTTCGGCCAGAATTGGCACAGTCGACGCGTTCAGGCCCGCAATATTCAGACGCGAGTCGCCCACCATGTAGATCGCACTGTCACGCCGCATCGCCTCAACCTGTTCAGGGCTCGCACCAAGACGTGAGAACATGCCACGGTGCTGTGCGATAAAGCCAAAGCGGTCAGACCCGGACAAACGCTGCAATTCGCTGGCCAATTGCTCGCGCAGGCCCAGCATGGACAGGCGTACTTCTTCCAGTTCAGTCGCCCAATCCGCACGCAGGGCCGGATCATTCAGCACCATCGTGACAAGACGCGCACCATGATCTGGTGGAAACGAATAGTTCTGGCGGTTCAGGAAATTGAGCGTTTGCTGGTTCAACGCGCCTCGGTCCGGATCGCTGCACACGGCCATAAGCAGGCCCGCACGTTCGCGATAGATGCCGAAGTTCTTGGAACAGGACGCCGCAATCAGGACCTCAGGGCAGTTGCCAGCCACGAGACGCACGCCTTGCGCGTCTTCTTCAAGACCATCGCCAAAACCCTGATAAGCGATATCGATCATCGGAATCGCACCTGTTTTATTCAGGTGTTCGACGACAAGTTTCCACTCTGACAGATTCAGGTTCGCACCAGTTGGATTGTGGCAACAGCCATGCAAGAGAACAACATCCCCGGCTTGGACATTCGCCAGATCCGCCATCATCCCATCAAAATCCACACCGCGAGTTTCATCGTCGAAATAGCGATAAGGAACCATCTCCATGTTCATATGCTTCAGGATCGACAGGTGATTGGGCCAGGTCGGGTTGGAAACGAAAACCCGGGCCTTCGGATTGGCCATCTTGATCAGGTCGAAACCCTGCCGACACGCCCCAGTGCCCCCCGGCGTCGCCGCCGCGGCGACAGTGCTGCGCGGAACCGCATCGCCAAGGATCAGATCGATCATCACGTCGGCATAGCCCGGGTCGCCCGCAAGTCCTGTATAGGACTTGGTTGTCTCGACCTCCCAGAGCTGCTTTTCCGCTGCTTTGACAGCCCGCATGATCGGTGTGTGACCACTTGCATCTTTGTAGACACCCACACCCAGATCAACTTTGGTGTCGCGAGGATCCTCACGGTAGGCTTGCATCAGCGCGAGGATCTTGTCAGCAGGTTGCGGCTTGAGAGCTTCAAACATCAGTCTTCTCCGGAAGAGGCTGGGCCCGTTTCAACGGGCAGGGTCGGGAATTGGCCCCATTCGGTCCAAGACCCATCGTAAAGCGAGTAATCTTTCTTGCCGAAACGCTCCATTGCCAGAGCCAGCACAGCGGCTGTTACGCCGGACCCGCAGGTCGTGATGACGGGCTTGGACAGATCGACGCCAGCGCCCTCAAACGTGGCCCGCAAGTCTGCCGGCGCTTTCATCGTTTTGTCGGCTTTTAGAAGACTGGTAAACGGCACGTTCTTGGAGCCAGGGATGTGACCGGCGCGCAGCCCCTCGCGCGGCTCGGGCGCATCGCCGCGGAACCTTGCTTCTGCGCGGGCATCGACAATCTCGATATCGCGCAGTTTCGAGGCCGCCGAAACCTGTGTCACATCGCGCACAAGATGCGCCTGACGGCGCACGGTCATGTGACGATCGCGAATGACCGGAGGCATGTCTTCGACCGGACGGCCTTCAGCGAGCCATTTGGGCAGACCACCATCCAGCACCGCAACATCATCCTGCCCCATCAGGCGAAAGAGCCACCAGACCCGGGCTGCAGAAAAAAGCCCCGACCCGTCATAGACAACAACCTGATGGCCGTCGCCGACCCCCATGGCCCGCATCCGGGACATGAACTTTTCGATGGGTGGCGCCATATGCGGCAACTCGGACCGCAAATCTGAAATTTCGTCTATGTCGAAAAATCGAGCGCCGGGGATGTGGGCCGCGTCATACTCGGCCTTGGCGTCGCGCCCTTCGGCGGGCATGAACCAGCTGGCATCAAGGATGCGCAGATCAGGGTCTTTGAGATGTTGCGCCAGCCACTCGGTCGAGACCAGCGTCTTGGGATCGTCGGCAGACATAAAAACCCCCGGGGGTTAAGGAACGAAATTGTCCATAGTCCCCGGGGGCTAATCTTGCAACATGAGATGCCGCTGATGGACCTTTTTTCAAAGGTTCAACCAGCGAGACGCGCTCACTTGCCCATTGCGTTGCGGACCATGCCGACAACCGCCAGCACAACACCGCCGCCAACGCCGCCACCGGCAACCTGACCGAGGATGGACGCAATATCCATACCGCCGCCCGCAGCTGCTTCGGCCACACCGCCAGCGCCCAGAGCCGACAGGATCGTGCCGCCCAGACCACCGCCCACGATGCCGGACAGTGAATTGATCAAGGTGCCCTGATTGAGGTTCTTAAGCAGGCCACCTGCTACGTTGCCGCCAACAGCGCCCGAAAGCAGTCCAATAATCAGTTCCATAAGTATTCCCTTCCCTTTTGCCCGGCTTGTCCGGGTTTACGTGGCAGACCCTAAAGGGAAAGCAGCCAGCGCTGTAGTGGGAAGTCTTTACCGATTCTCCCCGGCTGGCCGGGGTCACATGAAACTCAGCTGTTTTGCTTGAGCAAGCGTTGTTTCTGGCGGCTCCAGTCGCGCTTGGCTTCGGTCTCGCGTTTGTCGACGGTCTTTTTGCCTTTGGCGATGCCGATCTTCAGCTTGGCGATGCCCTTGTGGTTAAAGTAGAGCACCAGCGGCACGATGGTCATGCCCTTGCGCTGCGTATCATTCCATAGACGGGACAGTTCGCGCCGCGAGACAAGCAGTTTACGGCGCCGGCGTTCTTCATGGCTGAACATGGCGCGGTCATAAGGCGCAATGTAGGAATTCACGAGCCACAGCTCGCCTTCGTCAACCGTCGCATAGCTTTCAGCAATGTTGGCCGAATTCTCGCGCAGAGATTTAACCTCAGAGCCCTGCAGAATGATCCCACACTCGATATCGTCTTCGATCGCATAGTCGAAGCGCGCCCGCCGGTTCTCGGCGATTACCTTATAGTTCGGGTCTGTTGCTGGTTTCTTGGCCATGCTTCGCAGATAAGCGCTGTGTGCGCCCAAGTCCATGGGTTGACCATCACCACTGCACAACCAATCCAAAGAAATGGGCCCTCGCACAGCAAGGGCCCAGTATCCGGTTTCAGGCAGCTCGATCAGTGACGGGCAAGTTTGTAGCCACTGCGCAAGAGGCAGCGTGCGGCATAGCCCCAGGCTTTGCCCTTCTTGCGTTGGATCTGCATCGCACAGCGCTGGGGAAGTTTGTTAAAAGCGCGGTAGCTGTTTTTCAGGCATCCCGCACCAAGCGCGTATTTCGTCCAAGGCTTGTTCACACGCACCAGACACTTTCGTGGAAGTGGCGGACGCAAATTGTGACGGGGCCGCGGAACATAGCCATGCCCATTGTGCGCGCCATGGCCATTGTGGACATAGCCGTGAGTGCGGACGGTATAGCCATTGTCACCGGCATGCTCGATTGCACGACCCAGCAGATACAAGGTGGCTGCTGCACCGACAAATCGCTTGAGATCGTCGTTGTCAGCACGCGCCGGGGCCGCGGCAAATGCCGTGATGGTTGCAGCGACGACAAGAACGCCAGTGATGAATTTACGAGACATGAGACAGGTCCTTTCGGTTCATGTGTTAAGTGTGGACGCGCTACAGACAGCGCCTGATCCCACACTCGTCTCTCTCCCGAAAATCAGGCAATAACGGCCCGTGGCTATTGAATAGCCGGACTGCGACCCAAGCATTGTTATTGAATTTCAAAGGCACACGGATCACTCTGGCCACATGAAAACACTCATCGTTACACTCTCATTGGCGCTTGCCGCCACGACCTTGCCAAATGCGGCTGCAGCGGACTGCTATGTCGAGTACAAGGCAAAGCAGGACAGCCCACTCAGGCTACACTACGGCGTACTTTCGCTAAACGGCGACTGTCCGGGTAAAAAAGCCGCCGCGCGCGCCGCCAGTTCACGACTGGAGGCGGGCGGCTGGACCCTGCTGAACATCGTCGGCCTGTCCGACAAAACTCCGTCTGACAAGAAAAGGGCAAATGCCGGTGACTTTTACCTCCGATTCTGACGTAGCCATAAACCGCAGATCTGGCAGCAGGATCGTGACAATCGGTATTGTCGCGATCGTTGTCATTCTGGGACTTGCCGGCGCCGGATTGCTTTTGACCCTTCCTGATGGGGATGCCTTCAACTCCAGAGTTGAACGGATCTTTGTCGAGAATGACGATCTGACCAGTCAGGCCGAAGTGAAACTTCTGGAAATCCTGGCGCAGTCGGGCACCAGCTTTGCCGAAGTTCTGGCCAGCTACCGTTTGGTGATCTTCGTGCTGCTGGTGTTTTCGGCAGCCCTGCTGATCGCGGCGTTGGTGTTTCTCGTGATGCTCGTCGCTTTGAACCGCCGCATGGCTCAGATCGAACGCTCTGGCATTCAGGTCAGCTCACTCATCATTAGCCGCGAAGAAAACACGGTGTACCTAAACACAATGGGGTTCAAGCTGACCGACGCGATGATGGAAACTCTCGCCGTTCTGGCCGAGGCACGCATGGATGACGAAATGATGACCGGCGCACAGATCGAATCCGTCATTTCCGGGCGCTCCGAGGGGGACTGCGAGGAAGCCGCGGGCGCCACGCGGATCAAACGCCTACGCGATGGTTTGGGCAATCAGTTGGTCAGCGAATTGCTGGTCAAGAATATCGCGCGGCGCGGCTACATGCTGGCCATCGACAAAGGCGTGATCGAAGTGGTTTGATCACGCCCGCCCCCTCGTTGGGTGACGGTCAGAATGCGACCATTGTCAGCAGATCGTATTCGCCAACGACATCGTCGTCCTGATCCCGCAACTGCACGTCCCAGCGCACTTCGCCATAACTGTCGGTCCGCGGAGTTTTCTTCTTGACCGTCAATCGTACCTTCAGATGAGCACCGGGCCGAACCGGCTTCATGAACCGCAGGTTTTCCAAGCCTGTGTTGGCCAGAACCGGTCCTTCGTCCGGTTGAACGAACAAGCCCGCCGCAAATGACAAGAGCAGGTAACCGTGCGCAACGCGTCCGGGAAAGAACGGATTTCGCTTGGCGGCCTCTTCGTCCATGTGCGCATAGAATGTGTCGCCCGTGAACTTTGCGAAGTGTTCGACATCCTCCAGCGTGATTTCCCGGCTGGCGGTCTGCAGCGTGTCGCCGATCTGCAGATCACCGTAGCGACGCGTAAAGGGATGTGTATCGCGCTCTGTTTCACGCGCACCGGGAACCCAGGTGCCGCCAATCGCCGTCAATATGTCCGGGCTGCCCTGAATCGCTGTGCGCTGCATGTAATGCATAACGCCCCGCACACCGCCAAGCTCTTCGCCGCCCCCGGCCCGACCCGGCCCGCCGTGCACCATATGAGGCAGTGGCGATCCGTGCCCTGTGCTTTCCTTCATCGAGGTTGCATTGTTGAAATAAAGTCGGCCATGAAACGCACCGGCGGACAGCGCGACCTGCCGTGCGACGTCTCCATCGCCGGTGACAACCGAGGCCACGAGACTGCCACCCCCTCGGTTCACCAAAGCCATGGCATGCTCCAGGTCTTGATACCCCAAAACCGTGGATACCGGACCAAAGGCTTCGGTGTCGTGAACCCGCTGCGCCGCATCCGGGTTTGCACAATACAGCAGTACCGGCGGCAGAAAAGCCCCTTCGGAGGCATCAGCCCCATCCACATCAAAGTTCTGCGGATCGCCACAAACGCGTTCGGTTTCTGGTCCCAACAATTCCAGCTTGGCCAGTACATCAGCGCGTTGTTTGTTTGAAATCAGCGCCCCCATTCGGGTCGTTTCCAGATCAGGCGCCCCGACCCGCGTGTCGGTCAGCTTTTGAGAAAGCGCCGCGATCAATGCCGGGACATGCGCGTCAGGCGCGATGATCCGGCGGATCGCGGTACACTTCTGCCCGGCCTTTGCCGTCATCTCGCGATGGGCTTCTTTAACGAACAAATCAAATTCAGGCGTTCCCGGAACCGCGTCGGGACCCAGCACCGATGCGTTAAGGCTATCCTGTTCGGCGACGAAGCGGACCGACTCGCGCAACAGATGCGGGTTTGACCGCAGCTTGAAGGCCGTTTCAGCCGAACCGGTAAAGCTAACCACATCCTGACAATCCAAACGGTCGAGAAGATCGCCCAAGCCGCCAGTCACCAATTGCAATGCGCCCTCGGGCAAAAGACCACTGTCCAACATCATACGGACGCAGGCCTCGGTGACATAGCAGCTGTCTGTCGCTGGCTTTACGATGGCCGGCATGCCCGCCAAAAGCGTGGGCGCCAGTTTTTCCAACATGCCCCAGACCGGAAAATTGAAAGCATTGATATGCACAGCAACCCCGCGCAGTGGGGTGCAGATATGCTGGCCCAGAAACGTCCCGCCACGGGAAAGCTGTTCCACATCGCCATCCAAATAGACTTGGGAGTCCGGCATCTCGCGGCGACCCTTGGAGGCGATAACCAGCATCGTGCCGATCCCGCCATCAATGTCGATCTTGCCATCGGCCAGCGTCGCACCGGTCCGATAGGACAGATCATAGAGCGCTTGTTTCCGCTCTCCCAGATATAGCGCCAGCGCTTTGAGCATGCGGGCACGATCATGAAACGTCATGGCGCGCAGAGCGTTCCCGCCGTTCTGTCTGGCCCAGCGGCGCATTTCCGCGAAATCAAGCGAAGCGCCACCGGCTTCGGCAAAATCCTGCCCCGTGACCGCATCAGCAATGCGTCTTGTGTGCTCGCCCGGTGAAACCCATTCACCCTGGGCAAAACTGCATACTCCCTGAAGCGTCATGGTAATTCCTCTCATCCTTTGCAGGCGACTATTCCAGTGCGGGCGGGTAAGATCAAACCGCTAAAATCGCAGACTTCGGATATGACCTTTCACTGACGGCTTGCCAGCGGCCACCGCGCCCTTCTGTCAGATCACTGGAACCTTCACCCTATCGCCGGATGGTCGACAGCCCGTTGTCAGTCGGGGTTGCCTTAATCGGGAACGAATGAGCTTCCTGCCCAACGCTGGATTGGCCCGGGTCCGGCGTACAACGGCGCTGAGCCCTCAGGCGAATGCGATATCAACAGACCCGAATGAGCCAAAGTCAGCATGAATTTTTGTGCCAGAGGGGCATTCAACCGGCCGGATGAAACTGCCGGACAAGATGATCTGACCGGGTTCAATACTTTGCCCATATCCGGCCATACGCCGGGCCAGCCAGACCACGCTTTCGACCGGATCGTTCAAGACCCCTGCCCCGAGCCCGGTTTCTTCCACTTCACCATTGCGCGCAGTGATTGCGCCGATCCAGCGCAGATCAAACGCATCAACAGCATGTTTCTGATCGCCCAAGACCACACCGGCATTGGCCGCATTGTCGCTGATCGTGTCAAAGACAGTTCGCGTTTTGCCAGTATTCGCATCGACCCGCACGATCCGCGTGTCGAGGATTTCTATGGATGGGGCAACATAGTCCGTCGCACCAATCACATCCTCACGCCTGACTTCTGTTCCGCCGATCGCAGATTTCATCACAAAGGCAATTTCGGCCTCGATACGGGGTTGGATGAACCTTTGTCTCGGCACGGTTGATCCGGTTTCAAAAACCATGTCGTCAAACAGAATGCCGCTATCGGGGATGTCGATGTTCAACGCATTTTGCATCGCCTTTGACGTCAGACCGATTTTCCAGCCCACAACCGACCGGCCCTGAGCCAGCTTGGCGCGATAGATTTCGTTTTGAATGGCATAGGCATCTTCCATACCCATGTCCGGAAAACGCTGAGTCAGCAGGCCAATTTGTTTTCCTGTCTGTTCTGCCCGAAGCAGGTCCTGCGCGGCTGTGCTGTGGTCATGTGGTGTCATGGCGCTTCATCCTGCACGGTGTTGCGCAGCACACCGATACCGTTCACCTCGACTTCGACCACATCGCCCGGTTTCAGGAATTGCGGCGGGTCCAGCCTTGCGCCGGATCCTGTCGGCGTGCCTGTCACGATAATGTCGCCAGGCTCGAGCGTCATGAACGTCGAGATATATTCGATCTCGCGCCGGATGGGATGCATCATGCGGGATAAAACATCATCTTGGCGCACTTCGCCATTCACGCGTGTCACTATGCGTGCATCGTCCAGCTGCGCCGCATCGGTAAAGGGCACCAGCCAAGGGCCGATCGCGCCGGACCTATCCCAATTTTTGCCCTGTGTGACGTTGAATTTGGCGTGGCGCACCCAGTCTCGGATCGTCCCTTCGTTGCAGAGGGTCAGGGCCGCAATGTGATCGTAAGCGTCCTTTTGTGCGATCCGGCGCCCGCCTTTGCCAATGACAATTGCAACCTCGCCTTCATAGTCGAGTTGCGCACTTTCGGGTGGGCGGATCAAAGGGCGATCATGCCCGGTAAAACCCGAAGCAAACCGAGGAAACAGAGACATGAATTTGGGCTGTTCCGAGCCGTCCTTGTATTCGGCATTGCGGTCAGGAAAGTTCACACCGACACACAGAATGCGCCGCGCATTCGGCAGAACCATTTCATAGGCATACTTTGTATGGGACACCGGCCTGTCTTTGGCAGCCTCGGCCAAAGCATCCAATCCACCAGCCTGAACCGCATCAAAGAGTGTCGGCCACTGAGGGCAGGCGTCGTTCAATGCGATCATGCCGTTTTCGGTCACGGCACCGTAAAAGGTCTCACCGTTACTGCTGTATGTCGCGAACTTCATTTGATGGCCTCCCAGACCTCTTGAGTGACGGTAGCAACAGTCATGACATCGTCACGTGTTGTGTCGAACTGCCCCACCTGAAGCCGGATGATCTTGCGTCCCGCAAAAGCGCCCTGTGTCAGGTAGATGCGCCCGTCATCATTGATGGCATCCACCAACCTTTGCTGCATGTCGTCGTCGCCGGGGCAGCGGAACGAAAACAAGCTCAGAATAGGATCGGTGGTGATTTCGAAACCCTCCATGGCCGCAATCTTGTCTGCCAACTCTTCTGCCCAAACGACGTGATTGCGAATACGCGCTTGCAGACCTTCCAGCCCATACGACCGGATCAGGAACCACAGTTTGAGCGCCCGAAACCTGCGGCCCAGAGGAATGGTCCATTCAGAATAGTTGGTGACAGCATCGCCCGTGGTTTTCAGGTATTCCGGTTCGATCTTGAGCGTGTTCAGTTGCGCTGTGGCGTCGCGCAGGAATTGGATAGAACAGTCAAACTGCGCACCCAGCCATTTGTGCGGATTGAAGACAATGCTGTCAAAGTCTTCGGCACCCAACCAAAATGCAGCCCTGAATTCAGGGCAGATCATCGCCGATCCGGCCCATGCCGCATCCAGATGCGTACATAGGTCATGGTCTTTGGCCACAGCCGCAATCGCCTGCAAATCATCACATGCCCCGACACCTGTCCCGCCGGTAATGGCGATAACGCCTGCCGGGATATGACCGGCGGCTTTGTCGGCCCGGATCGCGGCATCGAGTGCGCTGGCGTCCATACCGTACCGGTCACCCGTACCGGGAATTTTCACCAGATTGTCCTGCCCAATACCCGCCACCCAACAGGCGCGGTCAATCGAGGAATGCACTTGATCGGAACAGTAGATCCTCAGCCGCCCCTTGGCCGACAGCCCTTCGCGGTTGCCGGTGAACCCGGTCGCCTTTTCCCGCATGGTCAACACCGCAGAAAGCGTCGCAGACGAGGCGGAATCCTGAATTACGCCTGTGAAGTCATCGGGCAGGCCCAACGCGTATCGCATCCAGTCAACCATCCGGCCTTCGATCTCGGTGGCGGCTGGCGACGTCTGCCACAACATGCATTGGGCCGCGACAGTGTTGACCAGCTGTTCCGCCAGCATGGACGGCGGCGCAGCATTGGCCGGGAAATACGCAAAGAACCGGGGATGCTGCCAATGGGTCATGCCCGGCATTACGATTTGTTCGAAATCCTCGAGAATGGTGGCCATATCTTCGGGGCTCTGCGGCGGATGCTGAGGCAATTGCGCCGCAATCTCACCGGGCTTTGTCTGGGCGCGAACAGGCCGGTCGCGCAGTGTCTGGTGGTATTGCGCGCCCCAGTCGGCAAGATGCTTGCTCCACTGAGTGAACTCGTTCCAGTCCATGGCCTACCTCTTTTTTGGTTTCATCCGCTTTGGATTTGTTGGTGCTTGACGCCATACGAATGCGTCAGGGCTGCGGCTACGGCGCTATTATCGGGCTGGCCTGAATGTCTGAATCCTTGGTTTGCACCCCGACAAATGTCGTTCCGTGCTTGAACCAGCTTTCAGGTGCAGCAGCGCCCCAAAGCGTCTGGCGCTGAGGGTCCTGCAAATCCCACTTGATCGGCTCAAGGTCTGGATCAACGGTCTGGTAGTCCGAGCAGTAAATCTCGATCCGGTGCCCATCCGGGTCAAGAACGTAGAGAAAAAAAGCATTGGAAATGCCATGTCGTCCCGGACCGCGTTCGATGTTGCCGACGTAGCCGGTGGTGGCCATCAGATCGAGCAGATCAATGATATTGAGAGGTGTCGGCACCCAAAAGGCAACGTGGTGCATGCGCGGCCCGGTGCCGTTGGTAAAGGCCATGTCATGCACACCACCCTTGCGATGCATCCACGCGGCCCAGAGCTTCTTGCTTTGCTCATCCTCGGTGTATTCCGTCACGCGAAATCCGAAATCGGAATAAAAGGCCACTGATGCATCGACGTCATGGCTGAAACAGTTGAAGTGATCGATGCGCAGCGGTTTAACACCACGATACAACGCATATTTTTGGTGAATTGGCGCAAGCCTTTCCATCTTGTGATAGAACTCCAACGGAATGCCCATGTTATCCGACGTGAGCAGCGTGCGTCCCTGAAATGGCCGATCCACCCATTCGGTTGGGCGCCCTTTGGATTGAAAATAGGCTTCGGCCTTGTCCAGATCGGCTTCGTCAAAGGTCTTGAAGCCCAAAACCTCGACTGTCCCCGGCTGATCCGATTTCTGCAAGATCACGCAATGATGCCCGCGTTCTTCCATCGCGCGCAGATAGATGTGGGTGTCGCTTGCATCAGTGACCTGAAAGCCGAGGATTTCTGTGTAGAAGGTCCTCGACGCGGCCAGATCTTTGACATTTAGGCACACGTGGCTCAGGCGGATGGTGTTGAAGTCCGGGTACAGGTTCGGCGCGGGTACGGGCATCACAATGCTCCCAGTTTTGTAATCTTGTGCTGGCCGGTGGCAAAACCGATGTGCTTTTGCTCCATGTAGAACTCAAAGGACCAGTCCCCGCCATCGCGGCCAATGCCGCTGGCTTTGACGCCCCCAAAAGGCGTGGGCAGGTGACGAACGTTTTCGGAATTCACCCAGATCATCCCGGCTTCCAGTTTGTCAGTAAAGCGCAGGGCACGGGTCAGATCATTGGTCCAGACGTAACCTGTCAGACCATAGGCCGTATCGTTGGCCATCTCCAACGCCTCTTGCTCGGTTGCAAAGGGGATGGACGTAAGGACAGGGCCAAAGATTTCTTCCTGCGCGATACGCATATCATTGGTCGCATGCGTGAACAGCGTCGGACGAACGAAATAGCCTTCGTCGCCCACAACCTCGCCCCCTGCCGCGATGGTCGCGCCATCTTGTCTGGCAACATCGAAATAGCGGGTGACCTTGTTGAAATGCTCTTCGGTCACAAGCGGGCCAACTTCGGTCTTGGGATCCAGTGGATGGCCCACTTTGATGTTCTGGACCCTTTCGATCAGCTTTGCCTCGAACGCATCCCGGATCGTGTCCTGGATCAAAAGCCGCGACGATGAAGTGCAGCGTTCACCATTGATCGAATAAATCATGAAGATCGCAGCATCGAGCGCCCGATCAAGATCAGCGTCATCAAACACGATCACCGGGTTCTTGCCGCCCAATTCGAGATGATTGCGTTTGAGCGTATCCGCCCCCTGCTTGGTGATCAGGCTTCCGGTACGGCTTTCACCAACAAAGGCAATCGCCTTGATCTTAGGATGCTCACAAAGCGCTTTGCCCGCGCCCTCACCAAACCCGTTGACCGTGTTCAGCACACCGGGCGGCAGACCGGCTTCTTCGGCGATCTCGACCAACAGCCGTGCGGTCACAGGAGAGGCCTCGGCTGGTTTGTGTACCACAGTGCAACCTGCCGCAAGTGCAGGCGCGATCTTCCAGGTGGACAGCATAAACGGTGTGTTCCACGGCGTGATGACACCCACGGGGCCAATGGGAACGCGCGTGGTGATGTTCATCAGTGTCGGAGATTTGAGGTGCTGACCGTCACGCGCCTGCACCACCTGATCCGCAAAATAGCGAAAGTTCTCGGCCCCGCGCAATGCTGCCTTGGACATGAACTTGTAGGCTTGGCCCGTGTCCCAGCATTCGCACAGGGCAATCTCTTCGGCACGAGCCTCGATGCCTTCGGCAATGCGGATCAGGATTTTCCTGCGCTCTGTCGCAGGCAGGTCTCGCCACTCGGCAAAGGCGTCATGCGCTGCATGCGCGGCCGTGTCGATGTCGTCGGCGGCTCCGTGCGCCACATCACAAATCACGGATTTGTCGACGGGCGAAATCGTCTGGAAGAGTCCTTGGGAACCAGCGCAA
Source organism: Paracoccaceae bacterium (assembly GCA_020630695.1). Lineage (GTDB taxonomy): Bacteria > Pseudomonadota > Alphaproteobacteria > Rhodobacterales > Rhodobacteraceae > Thalassococcus_A > Thalassococcus_A lentus. The sequence goes on from JAHDIS010000005.1 coordinate 76,203, forward strand.
TCCGTCCCGGCAATCCTGTTTGAGATGCCGCCTTTGCGAAAGCGCGCAAGATAGCCATCCAGTTTCGCGATGTTGTCTTCCAGCACGCTCATGCTTTGTCCTCCAGATGATTGCGGACAGTTCCGAATTTAAGTGAACAATCGGCATCGATGTCTCGGATCTCAGCCGACAAGGCGATCGAGCGGACCTCCATCGCCGGCGCCAGGAATTCCTTCATGACCGCGAAGATCCGGGTGATGGCATCCTTTTTGACCGCGTCCGTCCGACCAGCGCGAAGGCGGATACTCAGATCAATGAAGCCGTGTTTGGGGTTCCCGTCAGCCATGGCCACATGATCTACACGCGTTGCCCGAACGCGGATTCCCGGCATTGGAAAGGCATCGATCGATGCAGCTTCAGCGCGGATCGCTTCGCACAGCGCACCCATATCGACGGCCTCTTCGACATTGGCGGAATATTCGATGTGGAAGTGCGGCATCCCTTTTCCTTAACATGTTAATTGTTGCGAAGTTAATTAATGGTATGCTTGGTTGTCAACACCCGAATTGCAGTGCACTTGGATGCCGGACGATCATAGAGGCCCACATGACCAAATCCATGCCTTCGACCACTCGGTCCCTTCCTATCGCGCTGATCCGTGCGCGCGAAGGTGTCATGGCACCAATCCGTGAAATGTTGGCCGAAACCGGAATAACGGAACAGCAATGGCGGGTTTTGCGCGTCTTGGACGAATACGGCCGCATGGATGCCAAAACGCTCGCGGATCGGTCCAGCCTGCTGTTTCCCAGTCTAACCCGCATTGCCGCCACCCTGCGCGACAAGGGACTGATCACGCAAACCCGTGACGACAAGGATCGGCGACGGCAATTCATCGAAATCACGCCAGACGGCCAGAAAATCATCGACGAACGAGCACCAAAGGCCGCACAAATCGTTTCGGATTTCAAAAACACGCTGGGACAGGAAAACTATGAAACCCTGCTGGATTTGCTATCGATGCTGGATACCTCTTCAAAGGGCTAAACTTTGAGGGTTCCGTCGGCCCGCCATTGATCAAAGATTTCCAGCGCTTTGTCCGCAAAACCCGGATCGTTGATGTGACACGAAATCCGATGGCTTTGCACATTGCCCGGCAGGGTTGCTTCCAATTCGGCGAGGAAGGCTGACAAACCTTCGGGATTGTGCAGATCCGCCCCTTCGCGATCCCATTCCCCGAGCCCGTGTTCCGGCAGGATCAATGCGACCGGTCCTTTTGACTGGGCAAGCTGCTGAGAATGCGCGCGGGCCACCAGCCTTGTTTCGTCGGCCTGTAGAACGATGGAGGTCAGCAGGCGGTTGTGTTCGTGTTTGAGATGCTTGTCCCATTTGTCCGAAATCGGCTGCCACCCCACAACGTCCACAAGATCATAGCATCCCGGTGCCACGATTTGCGGGGTGCCGTGCGCCCCGGCATTGGTCAGTCGATCAGCCCCGGCCGAAATGTTCGAACCGTTCACGTGATTGCCCAGTTCCTGCGTGCAAAAGTCGAACACACAAGCAAAGGCCCCTTGGCCAGCCAGACTTTCAAAGGCGCGTCCGCCCATACCCGTTGCGTGAAACACGGCAACCTCGAAACCGCGCTCTTCAAGCGCAGGTTTAAGAGGGATCACGTATTTCAGAGCTGAGGTCCCAAGCGACATCATTCCAACCAACGGTTTGTCGGGGTCTGGTTTCTGCACAGCCCTTGCAGCGCCCAGAACCGCACCAGCGGCCTGCGAAAGCGATGCCTTGCAAACCGCATTCAACCCATAAAGCCCACCAGCCCAAAGGATCATCTGCGTATCGGCAGCCAGTCGTTCCGCCGGTATCAGGGGCGAAAACGAAACCGTGGATACGATGTATTTCGGCACGCCCAGTGGCAGCGCCGAGGCGACGTCCAGCGCAAGGTCGGTGCCCATTGTTCCACCCAGCACGATCATGCCATCGAAGACACCTTCGCGATGCAAACGCGCCGCCAGCAGGCTCGCGCCCTTTGCCATGATCTGCATGGCCCGGTTTTCGTCACCACTGTCAATCGCCGCTTGAATTGTGCTCCCGCCTTCGGCAGCGACATCATGCTTTGAATGGTCCGTCGGTTGTGACGGATCACCCAGAACCGACACATCCATGGTCACGACCCTGCCACCCTGCTCGCGGATCACGTCAGCCAGAAAGCTCAGTTCGTCGTCCTTCGTGTCGTAGGTGCCGATCACGAGTATGGTTTTGTCAGGCATGAGCCTCCCCTAAAGCTTGATCCACGCTGTTTTAAGATTCACATATTTCTCGATGGCGTGCAGGGATTTGTCAGATCCGTTTCCGGATTGGCCAACACCTCCAAGCGGGACCGTACCATCCGCACCGCCGTAGGTATTGATGTGCATCACGCCGGTTCGAACAGCCCTGACCATTCTGTGCGCGCGGCCAAGATTGGCTGTCCATGCGGCACCGGCCAGACCATAGACCGTGGAGTTGGCAAGCGAGACCGCTTCTTGCTCTGTCTCAAAAGGCGTAACGGCCAAGATCGGACCAAAGACCTCTTTTTGCGCGAGGGTGGCGTCACGCCCAACGCCTGTCACAATCGTCGGCGCCATGTAGTAGCCGCCCGTTTCCGCCATAATGCGATCACCGCCAAGAACGATTTCGCCACCTTCGGAACGCGCCGTGTCAACAAACCCAAGGTTGGCCTTGAGCTGCGTCTCTGAATTCACCGCCCCGATGTTGGTATCAACCCTCAGAGGATCACCCACGCGCATGGTCTGGGTGGCCTTGCCAACAGCGGCGACAAAATCATCGTGAATGGATGCCTCGACCAAAAGGCGTGATCCGGCCACGCAAACCTGACCTGCATTCCGGAAAATTCCAGCCGCTGCGACTTTGGCCGCCTCGTCCAGATTGGGCGCATCGGCAAAAACGATGTTGGGAGATTTCCCTCCCAGCTCAAGATAGACGCGCTTCATGTTCGAGCGCGCCGCATATTCCATCAGCCGCCGTCCCGTCGCGCCCGAGCCGGTAAAGGCCAAAACGTCGACCTCCATGGAAAGACCCAGCGTTTCACCGACGACGCGGCCTTCGCCGGTGACCGCGTTCAAGACACCCGGCGGCAGTCCGGCCTCAAGCGCCAATTCCGCCATACGCATCAATGAGAGCGAGGCGGTTTCGGCGGGTTTAAGCACGACCGAATTGCCCATAGCCAGCGCAGGTCCCAGTTTCCAGGCTCCGATCATCATCGGGAAATTCCATGGAATGATCGCCCCGACAACGCCGACGGGTTCTTTGTGGATCATACCCAAAATGTCCGCCGACGTTGGCGCGATCTCTCCGTAAATCTTGTCGAGGGCTTCCGCGTAATAGCGAATGGTCGTTGCCGCCGAACCCGGTTCGGCCTTTAAGGCCATGCTGATTTCCGTTCCGTTGTCGCGCACACCTAAAACGGCCAGCTCCAACGTATTTTGCTCGATTAGGTCAGCCCATCTCATCAACACCGCTTTGCGTGCCGCTGGCGGCTGCCCCGCCCAGCGCCCGTCTTCAAAGGCCGCACGAGCCGATGCAATCGCTGCCGTCATATCAGCAGAAGTTCCGGCAGCAGTGGTTGTCAGGACAGAGCCATCAATCGGTGAAATGACATCCATCGTCCTCCCGTCGGAAGCAGGCATATGTTTGCCATCAATCAAATGCTCGAAAGCCGGAACAGTCTGGGCGCGCAGGGTGTCGATCTTTGTCTGATCCATGCTGGATTACCTCATTTGACTGTCGTGCAGGTCGTGGTCATCCGTCGGCTGATGCGCACGCCATTCGCGAACAAGTGTGCGCAGATGCAAGGCTAGCACCAGAACAATCAGAGCAAACAAGATGGCCGCGATTGGCCGGTCGATCATGTCCAACGGCGTTTTGAGACGCGGCAAGGCAGACCGCAACTTGACCTCCATGATCCCGCCCAGAACCATTCCCAGAATGATTGGAACAATCGGCAAATTCAGCCGCTTCAGGATCAGACCCAACACTCCGAACGCAGAGGCGATCATGCAATCGGTCAATGAATTGCGCAGCGAGTAGACGCCCACAAAGGACAAAAGCAGGATCATGACGCCGAGAAAGCGGGTTGGAACACGAATGACCCGGGTCAGCAGGTTTGTCGAAAACAGCAGAAAAACCATCACGATCACGTTCAAAGCGATCAGCGCAAAGTACAGGCCATACACCAGATCAATGTTGTTCTGGAACAATTGGGGCCCCGGGATCACGTTGTGCACATAAAAGACCGAAAGCATCATGGCGGTCAGGGCCTCACCCGGAATTCCCAAAGCCAGCAACGGAATCATTGCCGCAGCGGGCACCGCATTGTTCGCAGCTTCGGATGCGATCAGACCTTCGGGGGAACCCTTTCCGAACTGATCCGGATTTTTCGAGGTTTTCTGCGCATAGGTGTAGGACATGAACTGCGCTGTGAATTCACCGGTACCGGGGATCATTCCCAGAATGACGCCAAAGCCGGATGCCACGGTCGCCACACGCTTGTGGCGCAGCAATTCCTTGATGCCTGCGCCCATACGCCCGGTGACCGGTTTCGCATCCGGACTGTTGTCCGGAGCGGTCAAAAGGAAAAATGCCTGGCTCAGGGCGAACAACCCCAGAACCACAACAATGAGATTCACGCCCGATGACAGGAACGAATACCCAAAGGTGTAACGCTGCGTGTAGGTCACCGCGTCCAGACCCACCGTCTGCAGGAAGATCCCGAACATCGCCAAAAGCCCAGCAGCAAAGATTTGGCCCCGGTGCGCAAGGATCACCAACAGGATTCCGAGAAATGCCGCGAGAAAGATTTCGCGCGATCCAAACATCGGTGCGATCAAAGCTAGGACAGGCGACAGCAAAATGAGACACAAAATGCCAAAGATGCCACCCCAGAACGACGCAGAATAGGCCAAGGATACAGCCCGGTGCGCTTCGCCCCGCTCGGTCATGGGATAGCCGTCATAGGATGTGAGCGCATTCACAGCCGTGCCGGGCGTATTGATCAGAACCGCCGGAATTGCGCCTCCGTACATGGACGATCCATAGATCCCAAGCAGCATGGTCAAGCCAACGATCGGATCGAGCGAGAATGTCGCCGGAAGCAATATTGCGATCGCCACGGCAGGTCCAACCCCCGGGATTGCGCCGATAACGACCCCACCGATTGATCCCACCAGAAGCGCCAGCATCACGTCCCAACGCGCAAGCATTTCCAATCCGGCTATCAGGTTTTCCATGGCGCGCGTTCTTTCAGAAGTAAGTCAGCATGATCTGGCGCAGCCCGTCTGGCAGGCTTTCGTAGATCAGGCCTGACGGCAAATTCACCTTGAGCATCGTTTTGAACAACAAAACGATGACAACCGCCGCCACTGCGGCCGCGATAAGCGTTGAGGCCCGGCGATAACCGGCGCGCAGTGTCAGCGCGATTGCAAAGAGCACCGTGGATGGCAGATAGCCCGCATAGGGTACGGCCACGGCGTAGGCAATGAACCAGCCAGCGTACTCCAGAGACGTGACCCAGAGCCAGACCTCATGCCACCGGCCTTCGATGCGTTCTGACAGTGCCGAGCCGACCAAATGAAGCGCGGCAAAAAGGGTCATGCCCCCAAGGGAAACCGCAGGCCAGAAGCGCGGCTGTGCAAAAAGTTTGCCGCCGTTGCGCCAAGCCGTTTGATCCGCCAGCTGGGACAGCAGAAAAACCGAAGCCAGCAACGCGATCCAGGCGAACACGATGTCACCGGGCCTGCGGTAGCGCTTGAACAGAGATTGAAGCGTTTTGGCGCGCGACATGACGGTGTCCGTTCGCAAAAGAAAAAAGCGCCGGGCGTCCAGTCGAACGCCCGGCTGCAATCACTTGGGCTTATTCAGCCAGCATGCTGCCGATCTGTTCCATCGTCGCGATGTCAGACTGGATTTGGGCCACCACATCAGAGGCCGACTGCCAGTAGACAAGCGCGCCTGTCTCAGCGGCGAGCGCTTGAGCGCGATCAGACATCATCGTTTCCTTGGCGACAGCGATGATCTTGTCCTGAACGTCCTGTGGCGTGTCTTTGTGCACGAACAACCCGTTCCAAAGTGCAACATCCAATTCTGGCGCCAGTTCGGCCACGGTGGGCGCATCAGGGGTCAGGCCAATCCGCTCAGAGCCGATGGATGCCAGTACATTGACGTCATCAAGGCAGGGCAGGATCAATTGCAGCGTGGTGTTGATCACGTCCACATCACCCGACGCGAGTGTATTGCAATCGAGCGCGTCAAATGCAGCGTCAGAGGCATAGGCAAAGCCCATCTTCTTGGCGAGCCCCATAGTAACCTGCGTTGGCACCAGCGGCGCACCAAAGTGGCCCAGAACAACGTCATTGTCCTTTGCGTGGGCGGCAAGCTCATCCATCGTTGCGTAGGGCGCATCACCGCTTGTGGCGATCACGAATGGATATGTCAGGAAGTTGCCAAGCGGCACAAACGGATCAGGGTTCAGTTCCGGGATGCCGATCTGCGGTCCAACAACCGGAATGGCAATAATGAACGAACCGATGGTGTAGCCGTCAGCGGGTGCATTCGCGACTTCGATCGCGCCGGGGAATGGGCCACCACCGCCACCGGGCTTGTTCACAACGGCTGTGGGCACGTCATAAGCCGCAGAGAAATCTTCGGCAATCATGCGCGTCAGCACATCTTCCAGATCGCCCGGAGGCCAGGGCACGACAAACTCGACCGGTTTTTCCGGATACTCCGCCTGGGCAGCGCCGCTGACAGCAACCATGGCAAGCGCCATAGCTGTCATGGCTGACTTAAACTTGGACATTTCAATCTCCCTGTATCGGTTCGTATATTGAACCGTTGTTGCGGAAAAAAGGTTGCCTTGTTAAATAACTTCTGTCAAACCTTTTTTGAAAACCTCGAAAAGAGCCCACTGGATGTCATCCACCACCAAAGCCCTGACTTTGCTGTCCCATTTCTCGACCAAGCGCCCCGAAATAGGGCTGTCGCAGCTTTGCCGCCTTGCAGGGCGTGACAAGGCGACGACCTACAGACACCTACAGGCCCTTGAAACTGCTGGATTTGTGGAACAGAATCCGGCGACCAAACACTATCGGCTTGGCCCCGCTATCATGCATCTTGCCCAAGTCCGCGAAGCGACGGTGCCCCGCGAAACAGGCGCAATCAACGTCATCAAGGAACTGGCCGACGCCACGGGCGAAACGGCTCATGTCACGGTTTTGTCTGGCTCAACACTATACGGGCTGAGCGCCTGCGAATCCCCGCATCACGCCACTCGTGCCGTCATCGACATCAGCATTTTCCCGCTTCACGCCACGGCGTCCGGGCTTTGCGCATTGGCCTTCGGGCCCGAGGATTTGTTCCAGAGCGCATTAACGAAAATGGAAAACTTCACCTCCGCCACACCGGCAACGCCAGAAGCACTGGCAGATCTGGTCGCGCACATACGTCTGACCGGCTTCGGCCAAGCAGATCAGATCTATGAAGACGAGATACAGGCCATTGCCGCACCGGTTTTTGACCATACCGGAAACTTTGCCGGTGCTGTCGCAGTCGCCAGCGTCGCGTCCCGTTTCACATCGGAACTGGAAAAAACAATCAAGGCGGAGCTGACCATTGCCGCCCGCGAAATTACCCGCAACTGGGGCGGCGTGATCCCGGCACAGATCGAAAAGGCCTGGGCCGCATCCATCACGCATTCGAACACACTGGAACCCACGTCATGAAAGACTCGAACTTCCTGAAGGAACATAATGGACGCCTGATGTGGCATCCAATGACGTCGCCCAAAGACAGCATCGATCAGCCCCCAAAAATCATCACAGAAGCAGACGGTGTTTCGATCGTTGATGTGGACGGGCACAGGGTTGTCGACGGTGTTGGCGGGCTATGGAATGTCAATCTGGGCTACTCCTGTGAACCCGTCAAAAAGGCGATCTCTGCGCAACTGGACGCCCTGCCCTACTACTCAACCTTTCGCGGCACATCGAACGATGCCGTGATCGAATTGTCCTACGAACTGAGCGAGTTCTTTGCGCCCGACGGGCTGTCACGTGCGTTTTTCACATCCGGTGGATCGGACAGTGTCGAAACCTCACTTCGTCTGGCAAGGCAGTATCACAAGCTGCGTGGCGAACCCGGTCGGACCAAGTTCCTGAGCCTCAAGAAAGGGTATCACGGCACCCATTTCGGCGGCGCGTCCGTGAACGGCAATGCCAACTTCCGCAGCGCCTATGAGCCACTTATGCCCGGCTGCTTTCACATTCCGGCGCCATACACTTATCGCAACCCATTCAACGAAACGGACCCTGAAAAACTGGCACAGCTTTGCTTGCAGGCTCTTGAAGATGAAATCGCCTTTCAGGATGCCGGCACCATTGCAGCCATGATCATGGAACCGATCCTCGGGGCCGGCGGTGTGATCCCGCCGCATCCGTCCTTTGCACCCGCTGTGCAGGAGATCTGCAATCGGAATGGCATTTTGCTGATCACAGACGAAGTCATCACCGCCTACGGCCGAACCGGCGCTTGGTCCGGCGCGCGCCTGTGGGGCATACAGCCCGACATGATGGCCACGGCAAAGGCCATCACCAACGGCTATTTCCCGTTTGGCGCCGTCATGCTGGGCCAGCGGATGATTGATACCTTTGAAGGCAATCCAAATGCCAAGATCGGCCACGGCTATACCTATTCCGGTCATCCAGTCGGCGCAGCGGCGGCCTTGGCCTGTTTGGCAGAAACCAAACGATTGAACGTGGTTGAAAACGCGGCGGCACGGGGCACACAGTTGTTCGAAGGATGCCAAGCCTTGCAGAAAAAGCACGGCATCATAGGCGATGTCCGGGGCGGCTATGGTTTGATGACCGCGATCGAAATGGTCAGCGATCGCAAGACCAAGAAACCCATCGATGCCGGCACCGCAGCCGTCGTTCAAGAAGTGGCCTACCAGAGCGGCGCAATGGTCCGAGTGTCAGGCCCCAACCTGATCTTGTCGCCTGCCCTCATTCTTTCCGAAGCCGAAGCGAACACGATCCTGCAGGCGCTTGATGCCGGCTTCACCCAAGCCGCAAAGACCGCCGCATGACCGGAAACTACGTGGCGCTTTTGGGAACCAAGGGCGGGCCGGCCATCCGGCCCGGCTCTTCCATGCCGACATCGAGCCTATATGTGCTTTCCGGAAAGCACATCGTTGTGGATTGCGGGCTTGGCGTGACCAAGGGGCTGGTTGATCAGGGCATGCAACTGAAAGACTTGTCGCTGATCTTCATCAGCCATTTGCATTCGGATCACTATCTTGAACTGGGACCGCTGCTCCACACGGCATGGACTGCGGGGCTCAAGACACCGGTCAACGTCTACGGCCCGCCGGGGCTGGACAAATACTGGGCCGGCTTTTTGGAGTCCATGCGCGCGGATATCGAACTCCGGATCGAAGACGAGGGCCGCCCTGATTTGAGTGCCCTGTTGACCATCCACGAACTGGACGAAGGCACTGTCTACGAACAGCCCGATCTAACGGTACGAGCGCTTCGGTCCGTACACCCGCCGCTGGTCGATTGCTTTGCCCTGTCTTTTGAAACCGGGGCGGTTCGCGTTGTTTTCTCTGGTGATACAGCGCCTTTCGCTACGCTCGAAGAATTCGCAAAAGGCGCCGATCTTTTGATCCACGAAGCCATGCTTGAATCGGCTTTGCCTGCGCTGCTCGCCCGTGTCGGCAATGGCAGTGAAAAATTGATGGAACATTGGTTACGGTCTCATAGCTTTGCCCATGATGCGGCCAAGGCCGCGACCAACGCCGGTGTAAAGCGACTGGCTCTGTCCCATCTCATTCCGGCAGACGATCCAAACTATGGACCTGAGGACTGGAAACGCGCGGTCAAGGATCACTGGGATGGTCCTTTGATTGTTGGATACGACGGAGTGAGGATCGAACTGTGACCCGCACGAACGCAGAAATCCTTGCGGACCGCAGCCGGCTTTTGGGCCCAAACATTCCCACCTTTTATGAAGACCCCGTCCACATCGTCAAAGGCGATGGCGTTTGGCTGTGGGACGCTGATGGCCGCAGATATCTGGATTGCTACAACAATGTCCCACATGTCGGTCACTGCAATCCAAGGGTGGTCGAGGCCATCTGCCGTCAGGCCAGTACACTCAACACCCACACGCGATACCTTCACGAAGGCATCCTTGCCTATGTCGATCGATTGACGGCCACGCTCGATCCTTCGCTGGACACGGCCATTCTGACTTGCACCGGATCCGAGGCCAATGACATTGCCCTGCGTATGGCCGAAGCGGTGACGGGCAAACGCGGGATTATCGCGACCGATGCAACCTACCACGGGAACACTTCACTGGTCAGCCAACTGAGCCAATCAAACGTGCCAACGGTCGGCTTCGGGCTGGGGCAGTATTTTCGCTTTGTTCCCGCACCCGACAGCTATCGCAGCCCCGATCCCGATGGCGCCTTGTTCGCAGAAACAGTGGCCGCCCAGATCGACGCTTTGGAAAAAGACGGAACCGGCTTTGCCGCGTTGGTCGTTTGTCCATATTTTCTGAACGAAGGCTTTCCGGACCATCCGGACGGTTGGCTGCGCCCCGTCGCAGAGGCCGTGCGGCGTGCTGGTGGTCTGCTGATCTGCGACGAAGTGCAATCCGGCTTTGGGCGCACGGGCACTCATATGTGGGCTCATGAAAAAATGGGGGTCGTGCCTGACGTATTGGTTCTGGGAAAACCCATGGGCAACGGTCATCCGATTGGCGGCGTGGTTGCCAACAGGGATATGGTTGGCGCGTTCCGCAATGGGTATCGCTACTTCAACACGTTTGGCGGAAACCCTGTGTCCTGCGCAGCGGCCATGGCCGTCCTCGAAGAGATCGAAGACCGTAATCTACTTGCCAATGCAAAGGCCGTTGGCGACCACGCGCGCAGAAGGTTGCAATCGCTTGCCGAAAAATACGATGTGATCGGCGACGTACGCGGGTCTGGATTGATTTTTGGGGCCGAGATGGTGACGTCGCGGGAAACCAAGGCACCGGCCCGCGCCTATACCAACCGCGTGATCAACGCGATGCGCGATCGCGGCGTGCTGCATTCGCACTTGGGCCGTGACAAGAACACGCTCAAAATCCGGCCGCCTATGCCCTTCTCAATCGCCAATGCTGATCTTTTGCTCGACACGCTGGACGAGGTATTGGCAGAAACACCGCCGCAGCCATGAAAACCATCACCAAGTCCTTGGCTTTGTGGGGTTTGGAACAAGCCGATATTGCCCTGATCGCCGCAAGGGAAAATCAGGTCTACCGGGTCAATCATTCGGGGCAATCTTATGCCCTGCGCCTGCATCGGCGAGGCTACAGAACCGATGCTCAATTGGCAGCCGAACTTGGCTGGATGCATTGGGTTTCCAAGTCTGGCCTGTCGGTCCCAGCACCACGGCCGAGCCTGCAAGGCCCCTATCTGCAATCTGTGGACGGCTTTCAGATTGATGTTCTCAGCTGGCTTGATGGCGATACACTGGATGCCATTCTTGGCAGCCAACAACCCGCCGCGCGGATCGCCGTTTTTCATGCGCTCGGCATCGAAATGGCCAAGCTGCACGATGCGAGCGACGCTTGGCCTGAGGCAGCCACCTGTGATCGGCCTGCGTGGGATATGGAGGGTTTGCTCGGTGACACGCCTTTGTGGGACCGGTTTTGGGAAAATTCGGCGCTTTCACCAAATCAGCACAGCCTGCTCAAACAGTTCCGCCATAAGGCCGCGGCTGATTTATCCGTCTTGGCACCAACCTTGGATTACGGGCTGATCCATGCCGATCTCGTGCCTGCGAACGTGATGGTTGATGGCCAGGATCTTCATCTGATCGACTTCGATGACGGGGGCTTTGGGTTTCGGCTGTTCGATGTGGCAACGGCTTTGCTGAAACACAGGTCCAACGCAGACTACCCCGCTCTGGAGACGGCCCTTATCAACGGTTATCGCTCCAAACGTGACTTGGACACCAGCCGACTCGGGTTATTTCTGGCCCTGCGCGCCGTGACTTATGTGGGCTGGAACATCACCCGTGCCGACGAAGACAGTTCTGGTAACCGAAACGCCAAATTCATAGCGCAGGCGACCGCGTTGGTGCGCACCTATCTGCAAAGCAACCAGGCCCTCGAGCACAGGCAAACCAAAACCTGAGGCTTTGAACGGTTCAGACGTGGCGCAGACGCAGTTTGGCCAATAGACCAACAAGCACTGACTTGGCGTATTGGCGATGACGCCTGTGGTGTTCGCGTGCGGCAGTCGGCTCGTTGTTGCGGATGGCTTGATAGACAAGCCGGTGATCTTCATTGGATTGCGTCGGCAAGGGACGCATGAACAGCGTAAGCATCCGGGCGCGGCGCACCTGATCGCTCATCATGTTCACAATTGCCTCGATCCGGCTGTTGCCGCCAAGTCGAACCAGTTCCATATGAAAGCGCTCATCTGCGGCGGCCCAGGCCTCAAGATCGGGCGCGATGGTCGCCTGCTCCATGTCATCAATCGCTTGCGCCAGGGCGCACAGGTCATCGATGGAATAGTTTGCAGACGCAGCCCGCTCCGCCGCGAGACTTTCCAGTTCGGTCAGTACATCATAAATCTCGGCCATGTCATCCGGGGACAACGGCAATATTCGCACGCCCTTGCGCGGCCGCAATTCCAGCAAACCCTGAGTTTCAAGCGTCAGCACCGCCTCACGCACCGGGGTCCGAGACATATCGAGCATTTCAGCCAGTTCGGTTTCCAGATGGTCAGAACCTGCCGCAAGATCGCCAGAAAAAATTCTGTTGCGTAATTCCTGTATAGCCCGCTGAGAACTGGAAAGCGCTTTTCCCGACATAAAATCCCGTCTCCCGAAGGCTAAACTTTTCGCCTTGCGTAACAAAAGGATAGTTCGCGCATCCGATCCGATCAATGCCTAGATAGAGCATGGCGCCGATCCAGCCCCTCGGCACCGGGCCAACCTCGATTTGCATTCCAACAAAGAAATCATGGCGACCCCGGCAGGATTCGAACCTGCAACCTGCCCCTTAGGAGGGGGCTGCTCTATCCAGTTGAGCCACGGGGCCGCGTGTTTCTTGATTAGCGTGCCCTTCAGGCCTTGTCATCCCAAGGATCGCGGCAACAGGCCATCTTGCGTACAGCGTTGATTGCGGTAACACTTTAAACAAGAACAAAAAGGACGATCCCCTTGACCAATCCTGACTCCCGCCCCCTGACACTCCGTGATGTATCCGAAGCCTCTGGCGTGTCGGAAATGACGGTCAGCCGGGTGTTGCGCAATCGCGGGGACGTTTCGGCGGCGACACGTGAAAAGGTGCTCGAAGCGGCCAAGTCCCTTGGCTATGTGCCCAACAAGATTGCCGGCGCGCTGGCCAGCCAACGGGTCAATCTGGTGGCGGTCATCATTCCTTCGCTGCGCAACATGGTCTTTCCAGAGGTGATGTCCGGCATTTCCGCCGTTCTGGAGGAAACCGATCTGCAGCCTGTTGTCGGTGTGACTGACTACTTGCCCGAAAAAGAAGAACGGGTGCTCTACGAAATGCTGTCCTGGCGGCCTTCCGGGGTCATCATTGCCGGACTCGAACATTCGGACGCGTCCCGCGCCATGCTCAAGGCCAGCGGTATCCCGGTGGTGGAGATCATGGATACGGATGGAACACCCGTGGACTGCGCGGTCGGGATCAGTCACCGCCGGGCTGGCCGCAAAATGGCCCGGGCGATTCTGAAACAGGGGTATCAGCGGATCGGGTTTATGGGCACGAAAATGCCTTTGGATCACCGGGCCCGCAAACGCTTTGAAGGATTCACGGAGGCTCTGGCCAAGGAAGGCGTCGAGGTTGTCGATCAGGAATTCTATTCCGGTGGCTCGGCGCTCGCGAAAGGCCGGGAAATGACACAAGCCATGCTGGACCGCGATCCGGAACTGGATTTCCTCTATTATTCGAATGACATGATTGCAGCGGGTGGCTTGCTGCATTTGCTGGATGCGGGCGTCGATGTGCCCGGTCAGGTTGGTCTTGCCGGGTTCAACGGTGTGGAACTGTTGCAGGGGCTTCCGCGCCAATTGGCCACGATGGATGCGTGCCGCGATGAAATTGGTCGCACGGCCGCTAAAATCATCGCAGACCGAACGCAGGATCCGAATGCCGAATTTGAACGGGTCGTCGAACTGGCCCCGAAACTCAGCTTTGGCGATACGCTGAAACGGCGGTAATCAATGCTGCGGCTGGACAACGAAGCCGCGCGGCGTCTCTTTCTGCACAAGCACCTGTTGGCTGAACCGCCTTCCGGCCCTGGCAAAGGCCCTGATCTGCATGATCTGATTGAGCAATTGGGCTTTGTCCAGTTGGACAGCGTGCGCACGGTCGAACGCGCGCATGATATGATCCTGTTTTCACGCCGCCCCGCTTATCGCCCGACCCACCTGCCCAAGGCACTGGCCCGCGACAGGGCCGTTTTTGAGCATTGGACTCATGATGCTGCCGCGATCCCCATGGCCTTTTATCCCTATTGGCGAATGCGGTTCGAACGCGATGCCATGGGCCTTCAGCAACGCTGGGCCAAAGACCGGCGCGATGGATTCGTCGAACGGTTTGACCACATATTGACTCAAATCCGCGAAAATGGGCCGGTCTGTTCCGCTGATGTTGGCGAAGGCGAAAAACGCGGCTCTGGCGGGTGGTGGGATTGGCACCCATCAAAGACGGCCCTCGAATATCTGTGGCGTTCTGGCCAATTGTCGGTCTGCCACCGAGAGGGGTTTCGCAAATTCTACGACCTGACGGATCGGGTCATTCCTTCGGCAATTTTGGATATTCAGCCAGACGAACAGGAAACAACCGATTGGCTGTGCCGAAACGCGCTGACCCGTCTCGGCTTTGCCACGGCTGGCGAAATCGCAGGTTTCTGGGACACCTTGCGCCCAGCGGAAGTAAAGCCTTGGATCGAGCAGGGCCTTAAGGATGGCTTCCTTCAATCGGTAGAGGTGACAGGGGCAGATGGTTCACATCGTGCCTGCGTCGCATTTCCCGACATCGCAGCAGAGATCACGGAATGCCCGGAGCCAACAGGCCGCATGCGTGTTCTCAGTCCCTTTGATCCCGCACTGCGAGACAGGGCAAGGGCAGAAAGACTGTTCGGGTTTAACTATCGCATCGAAATTTTCACACCCGCAGCAAAGCGCAAATATGGCTACTATGTCTTTCCTCTTCTGGAAGGGGATCGGATGGTTGGGCGCGTCGACATGAAACGCAATCAGGACAGCGGCACCTTGGTGATCACTGCGCTATGGCCCGAACATGGGGTGCGATGGGGACAGGGCCGGCAACAAAGGCTCGAAGCCGAGCTTGCCCGCGTTTTGCGTTTTGCAGGGCTTGAACAGCTGGAATGGACACCGGGCTGGCTGCGCGAGCCGCAATAGCCACCAAGACCGGGCCACACGATTTTCACCGGTTTCCACAATTGCCATGCAGCAATGGCATGACGGCTATCGAATTCTGTGCCTAGTGCGATGAGGGTCATGGGTCTACATGTATGCCGCAACGCAGCATTCCACTCTGAAAGAGACCCGACCCATGGCAAACGTCACATACTCCGAACCCCGCGGCCGTTCCTTCTTTGGCGCCGTTCTTCAAGGCATTGGCGACTTCTTTGTTGCCATCACAGAATCCAACTGGCGCGTTCGCGAAGCCGAGCGTCTGCAAGCAATGTCTGATCAGGAGCTGGCCCAGCGCGGCCTGCGTCGTGAAGACATCGCACGCCACGTTTTCCGCGATATGCTGCACATCTGATATCCCTCCCCAACTTCAGATGCAGCAATAGCCGCTCCCTTTGGGAGCGGCTTTTTTGTTTTGACCAAAGCGGATCTGCCAACGAAAAAGGCCGCCCCAAACCGGAGCGGCCTTTCCACATATTCGTGTGTCGTCGCGCTTAGTTCTGCGCGTAGTATTCGATGACGAGGTTTGGCTCCATCTGAACAGCGTATGGAACGTCGCCCAGACCAGGTGTGCGGACAAACGTCGCTGTCATTTTGGAGTGATCCGCTTCGATGTAGTCAGGCACGTCACGCTCGGGCAGCTGGGTGGCTTCAATGACCACTGCCAGTTGCTTGGACTTTTCGCGAACCTCGATCACGTCGCCTTCTTTGACGCGGTAGGACGGAATGTTCACGCGCTGACCATTCACGGTCACGTGGCCGTGGTTCACGAACTGACGCGCCGCGAAGACGGTCGGAACGAACTTGGCGCGGTAAACAACAGCGTCCAGACGGCTTTCCAGCAGACCAACCAGCTGGTCGCCGGTGTCACCGCGCATACGCTCGGCGTCGCGGAAAATGCGGCGGAACTGCTTTTCAGTCAGATCACCGTAGTAACCCTTCAGCTTCTGCTTGGCGCGCAGCTGCAGACCAAAGTCAGACAGCTTGCCCTTGCGGCGCTGACCGTGCTGGCCGGGGCCATACTCACGACGATTGACTGGGGATTTCGGACGACCCCAGATGTTTTCACCCATCCGGCGGTCAATTTTGTACTTG
>JAHDIS010000068.1 GCA_020630695.1 Paracoccaceae bacterium
TGTTCCGAAAGGGTTTCCAGCTCAACAGGTTTGCCCATCGTGCGGGCAATTCCGATGCTTGCGGAAACATGGCAGGCTTTGCCGTCGTGCAGGATCGGGGCCTCGATTCGTTGGATGAGTTGACTGCACAGAGCCTGCAGACGTTCGCGTTCCATTGCGTTTGGCAAAACGATCACAAATTCATCGCCGCCGACCCGGGCAACGGTGTCATCCTTGCGCGTCAGTTCCACCATGGTGCGCGCGACACACTGTAAAACCCGATCACCGGCTGCATGGCCATCGGTGTCGTTGACCTGTTTGAAAAAATCGAGATCGAGATGAATGACCGTGAAATCAGAACCGGTGCGTTTGAGGCGTTCCAGAATATGGTCAAGCGCGCGGCGGTTCTTCAATCCGGTCAAGGTATCGGTGAAGGCCTGTTCTTCTGCCGCCAAGCGGGCCCCTTGCAGGCGGGTATTCAGGCGGCGGGACGAATCCATGGCGGCTGACTTTGCTTCGACAAGGTAAAGCATTTCTATCGCCAGATCGGTGATCGCAAAATCATTACCGGTCAGGGAAAAATCGCGCACTGCGTCAACCACGGCGATCCCGAAGGATAGGTTGATCAAAGCGCCGCCGTCTGCCGCTGGAAACAGAACACCCTTGAGAGAGGTGCGTTTTCCTAGCCTGATCCGCAGATGCAGTTTGCGTCCTTCGGTTTGCAGCAGTCCGGCCATCGCCGTCACGGCGCGTGGGCGATAAACCTCGAACAGGTCCAGGAATCGTTCACCTTGCACGGGGCTGTCGAAGAGTTTGATCAAGGTTGGTCCGGCCTGAACAATCCTTCCATGGCGGTCAAGCAAGGCATGAAGCGGGCACAGCGTGTGCAGAGTATCACGTGAAATCGTCATCCCGGCACCTTGGCGGATAGATCGAATTCCCTGCCCTCTGCGTATGAGGTGTCGACGACTGTTATGTGGATCATTTCCTCCCCTTGTGCGAGGCGGGAGTGGTCCAGCAATGCCAATGAGCCGTAGTCGTCAGCAATGGCACGCAATACGCCAAGCATCACGGCGCCAAATCCGGGCAAGCTCGCCCCGATCCGCAAATCGAAACTGCCGTTGTCATGATCCAAAAGTTCCAGATCCGGAAGGACGAGATCGGCCACTGCCAATCTGGCGCGGTCCGGCAGATCGTCGAGCGAATGCAGGAATTCGATAAAGTCTGTGCCGCCGAAACGCAGCAACCGGCGCAATGCCTGACTGTTGGGATGTGTCACGAGGTAGGTGCCCACATCTTCCAGCAATGCATCCCCGGGTTTTGCAAGAACGGCATATGCGGCGGATAACAATCGTTCCGGTATGTCGGGCGGGTATTGCAACATCGCCTCGATGTCTGCGCTGTCCAGTTCCGCCAGCGCAGCCGTGTCTTTCCAGGCCTGCGGCCCGTAAGTGTCCGTTATAAAAACCTGGATCGTTCGCAACACCAAACCATGCATACCGAAACCTCGTGATGGATGGCCTGACCATCCGGCAAAGGGGTTAAGAATGGTGAAACGTTCTCAATTGTTCGGAAAGATTTCATGCTCTCCCAGTCTCAGCACTTTCCAGTCCGGGGTCACCATTTTCGCTGCGCCATCGTGAAGGGCCTGCAAGTCAGCTTCCGTGATGTTGCGCGCTCCAAACCCTCCGCGGGTGACGACGTCTCCTGCGAAAACCAGTTTGCCGGCGCGTAGCCGCAAGGCGCGGGTCGAGAAATTTCCACTACTGGAGCGAATGAACAGCAACGCTTGTTCCGCCTCGCCGCTGTCTGTGAAGGCGGCCAGATACAGGGCGCATCCGGGATCCCCGCTGGGAAGAGCGTTTTCGCATGAGGCGATCCACTGGGTCACGACAAATGCACTCAACTCGGAAAAGCTTGCGGGAGGCAGAGGGTCGCCTAGCGGATAAACGGGTATCGCTGCGGCTATTGTCGCAAGATCGGATTGTGTGACGGTTGCTTGGTCGTTGTTTCGTTCCGCGGCTCTATCAATAGCCGCGACCATTTCGGGTTTTGCCTGTTTCAGCTGCGTCAATGCGTCTTTGCCCGCTGTGCCCCAATCATGCGCGAGCTGCGCGATCGGCAGCTGATCGATATCTGCACCAGCCAGACCTCGGTCCAGTTGTGACCGGGCAGAGAGTGTCTCGGCCTTTAGCAAGGGACTGATCCAGACAAGGCAGGTCGCGGCGCACAGCAGTGCAAGCCAGATATTCGCGTCGCGGATGCGTGACATCCATCCCGCGCGCAACAGCACCGCAAGCCCGAATGCCAGACCATACGCCAGAACCACGCCTGCAATCGTCAGTGCCATCAGCCGGGTCGGGGTCAGGCCATATTGCACAACCCGCAACCAGATTGCCCAGAGGGCCAGCCCTCCCAGGATTGGGACGAGCAGCGCCATCCCCTGAACGCACCCACGCATAAAGGGTGCGCGAACCGCGTCCTGTTGGTCGCGCTCTACGGTGATTGTCACCAAAACGATTGCAGCGATGGCAAATGCGGTCAGCGTTGCAGCAGGGGACAGCCCACCAAGCAATCCATCCCATCCGCGGATCGCCAGCATAATTGTGAAGATCAGGCTGACCGCAAAAACCAAAGGAAGAAACAGGCGCAGTAACCGCAGGATCAGATAAGGCGAAATGTAGTCGGAAAGCTCGAACACCACGGCCAATGCCAAGCCGAATGCGGCCCCGGTCAAAGCCCAGACTACCGCGTCGAATCTGGTAACGAAATCCAGCAGCTCCAAGCCGACAATGCTGAGCAATGCGTCCGACAGTGACAGCAGTCCCCAGAACAAGGCCGTGAAAATCAGGGCTGCTACAAACCGAACGACAATCTGCCAACTGGTTCCAAACAGGGCGGGATAGTCCCGCCAACCGCCGGCCCGTTGTAACCCGGCAGACAGAAACGGTGTGAGAATGAGCAAGGCCATCCCATAGCCCACCCCCGGATAGACCATGGACAGAAAGTCATCGATGCTCTCGTGCCGAAAAGACGCGTTCCAGAGCAACCCGGCTAACATTACGGCCAGACAGGCCGCCGGGATTAGCGTGCGCAAGACATTGATTGGTCCTGTCAGGGCGGCGACACAGAAAAAGAAAGCAAAACAAAAAGCGCTGGCAGCCAGAACTGTGCGTTCTTGCAGCCCCGCATCCATGGATTGGTCGATCAGCCACCAACCGGACACACCGGCCAAAGCGCCAATGGCCATCAGGATGGCCCACAAAGAGCCGGTTGAAGTTGCCTTGTCCACCTTAGTCAACCTTTCACATCGCGTTACAGCACCAGCTTTGCGCGCGGGGGCATGCTCTGCAAGGTCAGGAACTATTGCAAGGTGCGAACCAGCGGACCTGCGCCTGATTTTTGCGTCAGATCAAAAGTCAGTGGGCGCACCACCTTCACGCTTGCGCCGTTCTACAAAGCTGGCCAGTTCTTCGCGGATCGCGTCATCCATGGCGGGTGGTTCGTATTCGGCGATGATGCGTTTGTAGATGTGATGCGCGCGCTCTGCAGTCCAAACGCCGCCGGCGGCTTCCCATGCTTCGTAGTTTTTCCAATCGGAAACAAAGGGTTGGTGGAATGCGGTGGTGTAGCGGTCTTGTGTATGCTGGCAACCAAAGAAGTGGCCATAAGGCCCGACCTCTTCAATCGTATCGAGCGCCAGAGATGTGTCCGAGGTGTCCCAGATTTCGGGATCCATATAGCGCTGCATCTGGCCAAGGACTTCGCAATCCATCACGAATTTTTCTGGGCTCGCGATCAGGCCGCCTTCGAGCCAGCCCGCGGCATGGTAGACCATATTGGTGCCCGACTGGATCGACGCCCAAAGGCTGTGCTCGGTTTCCCACATGGCTTGTCCGTCAGGCACGTTGGCTGCGCAGACACCCGAGGATCGCATCGGCAAACCATAATAGCGCGCCATCTGGCCAGTCATCTGGGTTGCGCGCATGTATTCCGGCGTACCAAAGGCTGGTGCGCCGGATTTCATGTCTACGTTCGATGTAAAGGTGCCGATTACACATGGCACGCCCGGTCGGATGATCTGGGCCAACACAATCGCAGCAAGCCCTTCGGCAAGAGATTGCGCGACGGCACCCGCCATTGTCACTGGAGCCATGGCACCGGCGAGCGTGAAGGGCGTCACCACGAGCGCCTGACCACGCCGCGCCAGTCTCATCCAGCCATCCATCATCGGATGGTCGTGTTTGAGCGGTGAGGTGGAATTGATGTTGGTGTACATTCGCGGCGTTGCCTCGAATTCCTCGTGGCTCAGCCCGCCCGCGATGCGAACCATTTCCATTACATCGTCGACTCGCTCGGCGCCCAGTGAATAGGCGTGCATGGCCTTGTCGGTCAGTGTCAGCTTGTCATAGAGCACATCAAGGTGACGGACGCTGGCGTGCACATCCACCGGTTCGACCGGGTATCCGCCCGCGAAGTGGATGCAGTTGAAATACTGGGTCAGCTTCAAAAGATTCTGGCATTGCTCGCGCGTGCCGGACACCTTTTTACCGATTTCGAGATCCCAATAGTTGGGGGGCGACGAGACGTTGCCAAAAGCAATGTGCCCGCCGCCAATCGTAATTTCACGATCAGGGTTGCGCGGCGTGATGGTGAACTTGTTTGGGGCTTTGGCAACATATTCCATCACCATTTCGCGCCCCATCCGGACGTTTTCGCCGTTCACCGTACAGCCGGCCTTTCGCAGGATGTCCGCGGCTTCTTCGTTGAGGAATTCAATGCCGATTTCTTCGAGGATGTGCATGGCGGCATTGTGCATCCGCTCAACACCTTCGGGCGGCATCGGTTCTGTCGGGCGATCCCGATTGACGATTTGCCGCCAAGGCATTTGTTCAATAGCGGCACCGCCGCGACGTTCCGCATTGCCGGCCCGGCCGCCGCTGCGGCGCTTGCGTTCTTTTCTTGCGGGTGGAGATGCAGGCGTTTGCGTCATACCGGGTGCTCCTTGTCTTGCAAATAGCAGACACTTGGGATGCGGCACTTGCCTGTTCGAAAACGACAAAGATCGTCGTTTTCTTTGGTTGTGCGGGTTTGCTTTTCAGACCGTGATGGACAGCCAGTCCGGCAAATGCCCGATGTCCGGAAGCACGGCATCGGCAAACGGGTCAAGATCGGCTCTGGTGGCCAGACCGGTCAGCACACCAACGGAATGCATCCTTGCGGCGCGCGCCGCGATCAAATCATGGCTGCTGTCCCCGACCATCAGAACCTGACTGGGTTTGAGGCCACAGTGAGTGGCGAACGCCAGCAGTGGGTCCGGGTCCGGTTTGGCGCCATAGCCACTGTCGAAACCGGCTACAAAGTCGAAAAGTTCAGTAATCCCGGCCTTGTTCAAATGGGCCCGCGCAGCACGTTCGGTATCGTTGGTCATCACACCGAGGCGCAGATCAGCGGCTCGAAGCCGGTTCAAGAGGGGGGCCAAGGGTACGGCTGGCACAAGATCGGCATGGGCTGCTTCGTCCGCGAGACGGGTCTCTAGCTCTTCCAGCGTGAACTGGGGCAGGATATCGGTGAAACACTGCGCTGCTTCTCGATTAGTGCCTGCGATCACCGGGCTGTCCGGGAAAAAGGATTTGGTTTCCAGATTATAGCGGCACGCCTGCGCCAATTGTTGGGCCAGTTCCGCATCGCCATCCGACATTTTGGATATCAGCCGCCCAGCCCATCCGTTCCACGTGGCTCCAAAGTCGAACAGAGTGCCGTCCTTGTCGAAAAGGACCGCCCGGATCGAGGAACGGTTCATGTCCAATGCACCTGACCGCCGCCCGGCAAAGCATGGCGCGCCATCATGAGTTGGTCATAGGCCAAGCCATTTTCGTCGCAAAAGGCGACCACCCAGGCATCATCCATCATCAGAAAATCCAGAACGGACCCTTGGAAATCCGGGTCTTCCAATCCGGCCCGGAAATTATCTTCTGTGGCTCCGGTCGAGCCCATGAAAACGGGCAAAAGTTCATCATTGCTGGCCAGCCATGCAACCGCCTTGAGGCCGATCATTTCGGCAGATTCCTGCGATAGGGACATTTTTCAGTGCTTCCGAAACGGTTTCTTAACCTAAATTCACCAATTCTCGATCTTAGTAAAGACGGGCATGCGGTCTTGCAGCGCTCGCAATAGTCAGTGAGGTAAGCATGTCAGGGCGCATCCTGATCATTGATCCGATCCCGACGAACCGCATCGTGATGCGGGTCAAACTGGCCTCTGCGTTCTACGAGGTTTTGCAAGCGTCCTCTGGAAAGGCTGCGCTTGGCAGTTTGGCAACCACACGCCCGGACGTGATCGTCTGTGCTTGCGATCCCGGTGACATGGATGGTCAGACCTTTTGCCAAGCGCTGCGAAATCACCCTCTTGGAAAATCGATTCCCGTTATCGTGGTTGGTGCTGGTGCAAAACCGGAAGACAGGCTGGCCGTGGTTTCCGCGGGCGCAGACGATGTTTTACCCCGTCCGATTGATGATATGATTTTGCTGGCACGTTTGCGGTCGTTGCTGCGTGCCCGCGATGCTGAGACCGAGTTGCAATTGCGCGACGACACGAGGCGGGCATTGGGGATGGCGGAAACGGCTGAACCCTTTGCATCACCGGGCCGGGTATTTCTGGTGGCCGCGACAGAGCGCCGGAAATCCTTGCGGAAAATTTGTGAAGCATTGGCACAGCGATTGCCGCATCATGTCTCGGTGCGGTCCGCTGACGACTTTCTGCGCAATGGAGAGGACAAACCGGACGTTGTGGTACTTTTCGAGTCCAAGGACAGCGGCGGTGCCGGCCTGACCCTGCTGCCACAACTGCGCGCCAACAGCGGTACGCGAAATGCGGCGATGATTTACGTGGCGCAGCCGGATCAGCGGCGCGAGGCAGCCAGTGCGCTGGACATGGGGGCAAATGATCTGTTGCTAACCGGGCCTGAACCTTTGGAACTGGCGTTGCGCATAGACCGGCAAATCATGCGCAAACGCGTGAGCGACCGGTTGCGGTCTGATATGCAGGATGGTCTGCGTGCAGCTGTCATTGACCCGCTGACCGGGCTTTACAACCGCCGCTATGCGATGCCGCATCTGAAACGTCTTTCTGAGAACGCACATTCAAAGCGCCGCTCCTTTGCGGTCATGCTGGCCGATGTGGATCATTTCAAGCAGGTCAACGATCACTATGGCCATGCCTGCGGGGATGAAGTGCTGAAGGAACTGGCCATGCGTCTGCACGCAAACCTGCGCACGCCTGACATGCTGGCACGTTATGGGGGCGAAGAATTTCTGATCGTGTTGCCGGATACGGACCGGCGCGCTGCGCAAGCTGCGGCAGAGCGTATGTGCCGGTCGATCAGCGAACGGACGGTCACGATTCAGGATGGGCGATCATTGCAAGTAACGCTGAGCATTGGGGTCGCGTTGGGGTCGCCAAACGATGCATTGGATCCGGACGGTTTGATCGAATAC
Source organism: Paracoccaceae bacterium (assembly GCA_020630695.1). Classification (GTDB taxonomy): domain Bacteria; phylum Pseudomonadota; class Alphaproteobacteria; order Rhodobacterales; family Rhodobacteraceae; genus Thalassococcus_A; species Thalassococcus_A lentus. The sequence continues at coordinate 7,476 of JAHDIS010000068.1, forward strand.
GCCGATCGCGCATTGTATCGCGCCAAGGCGCAGGGGCGGAATGGGGTTGTGGTTTCGGATCTTGGTAGACCGGTCCTGCTGCCCTCCGAAGGGACGAGGCCTCAATCCAAACATGTTCGCAATTCGATCATAGCGACCAAAACCGCCGGGCTTTGACCGTTAGTCGCGCTTTTTGCGCCCCTTGAAGCGTTTGATCTGTTCTTCGAGCCTGTCGGCAAGCGCCTGACGCTCGGCAGCATCCATCTGAGCGATAAACTTGATCATGACGCCCTGAGCGATCAGGCGACGTTCTTCGCCAGAGCGTGCCTGTTCGGTCAGGATCTCTTCGAGTGGCTTGGGGTCGAACGGGTCGGCACGCAGCACGGCGATGCCCTGCTGATAACCGGCCATGATCGCCGGACGACCATCACGACCGGTCTTGAAGCCGTCGCGCAGGTTCTTGCGCAGCGTTCGTCTCTGATCGTCGGAAAAGGCACGCATATAGGGGCCGGCTGCATCGCGGTATCCGGCATCGCGCTTGCCCGGAGGGCCGCCGTTTATCACCGCGCCCGCCACGAGGCCCACCACCAGAAGGTTCAAGGCAAGCGAGGCGAACAGCAAACCCTTGACCCAAGGCCGCGTTCCACGTTTCGGTGTGTCGGTTTCAGTTGGGGCCATGACGTCAGCCTTCCATCATTGCAAAGTCGAAGCTGCTGAGCGGATCGACGTTCAGCGTTTCGCCGCCCATCGCCTCGATTATGAGTGTTTCGATGCCTGAGGGCGGGCTGATGCCCAACCAGAGCCCTGCGGCACAGGCTGTGGCAAGTCCGCCGATACCCTTCCAGCCCCCAATTACCTCGGAAATCTGCTGCCACAAACTTTGCCGGACCCGCACGGCAGGCGCGGGCATTTGCGCCAACGCGTCCGCTTCGAGCCGGGCAAGGAATCCCTGGTCGGGCATGGCCGGGGTCTGTTTCGCCGCGGCAAACAGATCGTCCAGTTCGGCATCGAACTCAGCGCTCGGCTGAGCGGTCAAGGATGTGTCAGGTGGCGTCTTCATCTTCAAACCCCAATTCATCGCGGCGGCCTGCCAGCAGGTCCTGCAGTGCCTTTTTCCCCCGCGCGGTCAGACTTTCGACTGCGCGCGGGCCAATGTCCATGATCTGTGCAATTTCCTGATTGCCCAAACCTTCGATATGTCTCAGCACAACCGCCTGACGCTGCCGGTCCGGCAATTGCATGAGCGCATCCTGCAGCGCGTCGTTTCGCGCCTTCGTTTGCATTCTCGCGTTCACCGACGGTGTGCCGTCTTCCGGCTCGGGTATGGCGTCCAGCGCGGGCCCATCCTTGCGCTTCCGCAACCGGTCAATGCAGAGGTTTGCAGTCACACGATACAGCCAGGTGCTGACCTTGGCTTCTCCTTTGCGCCAGCTGGGCGCTGCACGCCACAGCCGCAGCAACGCATCCTGTGTGACGTCTTCTGCTTCGGACCGGTCACCGCACAGCATTCTGACGGCGTGCGCATAGACTGGCCCGGCCAGCCTTTGCGTCAACACGCGCGCCGCAGCGGCGTCACCTGTGGCATAGAGCGCCAACAGGTCCTCGTCATCGCGATCACTCATGGCGTCAAAGGGCATCCGCTGCATTCCCAAGCGCTAGCCTTTCAGGCGAAGTTGCGCAATGGGCTGCCCGTTGGCTGGCGCCTCGGGCAGCCCAGACGCATTAGTTGTCGCCGCGCTTTTTCCAGCCTTTGCCGCGCTTATCACGCATGTCCATGCGGGCTTCGCGCAGTTCCTCGAGCGTTACGGCGCCGTCACCATCTTTGTCCGCTTTTTCGATCAGGTTACCCGGACCACGGGCGTCTAGTTCTTCTGCAGACAGTTTGCCGTCTTCGTTGGCATCAAGGCGTTCGATCATACGCGTGGCGCGTTTAGCCCGGCGCTCGTCATTTTTCTTTTCGCCCTGTGCGGCCATTTCTTCGGGGCTCAGAAATCCGTCGCCATCCGCGTCCGCTTCTGAAAAGCGCTTGGCCTTGTAAGCATCAATTTCGGCTTGGGTCAGTTTGCCGTCGCCGTTTGTGTCCATTGCCTCGAACATCGCTGCGCCGCGCATTTGACCCCGTTCGCCACCGCGTTCCTTGCCGCCGTGCGCCATCGCCAAGCTGGCTGCGCCCATTGCTACGATCAGAGTGCCTGTCATCAAATATGCTTTTTTCATCTCGCGATCTCCTGTGTTTCGCGTTTCTGAATGCCCTGTTCTGGGCGTCGATACAGGTTTCACGCGGCTGATCAGGGTTCCCGTCGAAAAAAATGAAAAAAGATTTTTGGGCTGTCTTGCGCGACATCCAGACGCAAGGACAATCTGAACACTTACACAAACGGCGCTGGCCCCTCATCTTGCTGCCACAAACGTTGAGGACGTGATGAGCGATTCAGTCAATACCATAGAGCAGCGCGAAACCTGGCCAGCAGTCTGGAAGGGGTGGCGTCGCAAGTGCCCGAACTGCGGCACGGGTCCGATGATGCGGGGCTACCTAAAGGTGCGTGATGCCTGCCCTGTGTGCCGCGAAGAGTTGCATCATCATCGGGCCGATGACGGTCCGGCCTATCTGACTATTCTGATTGTCGGCCACCTCATGGCGCCGGGCTTGCACATTGCCTTCACCACATGGCGTCCGGAGCCACTGATCCTGTTCACGATCTTTGCCGTGCTCTGTGTGGGCTTGTCGCTTTATTTGTTGCCAAGACTGAAAGGAGCGATGATTGCCTTTCAGTGGGCGCGCGGTTTGCACGGGTTTTCCCAAACGTCATAGCGTGCCATTGTGACGCCGAAGACCGTGCCGGGATTGCTCCGTGCGCGGCGTCAAACAACAGGGGCACGAAACAGGCATGACACAGCCGATGATCGACAAGACGGCCATTCGCAATGCTGCGACCGTGATCGTTTTGCGCGACAGAACACGTCAACCCAAGGTCTTGATGGGGCAGCGCGGCGCAAAGGCGGCGTTTATGCCGAACAAATTCGTCTTTCCGGGCGGTGCGGTGGATGCGGATGATGCAAAAGTCCCGTTGGCCCGGCCGTTGCCGCCACTGTGTTCTGACCGGCTCGCCCAGGATGCAGAACCGGGCATTGCACGCGCTTTGGGTGTGGCGGCAGTTCGGGAACTATTCGAAGAAACCGGTCAGGTTTTGGGTCAGCCCGGGCCATGGCCGGGCAAGGTTCCTACCGATTGGCTGGATTTTGCTGGCACAGGCCATCGCCCGGCGGCTGACATGCTGCAATTCGTGTTTCGGGCAATCACACCTCCGGGCCGTCCGCGCCGCTTTGATGCCCGCTTTTTCCTCGTGGATGCAGATGATCTTGCAACAGACCCCGATGATTTTTCGGCAGCGTCGGACGAGCTGAGCCACCTGCAGTGGGTTGAACTGGATCAGGTTCGCCGAATTGACATGCCGTTTATCACCGAAGTGGTGTTGGCTGAGATCGCGGCACGTGTCACAGACATGTCCCCGCCGGATTCCGTGCCTTTCTTCCGTAACGATGACGAAGAGAGCCTGTTCCTGAGGCTGCGCGGCAAGAGAGACCCGGGCTAGCCGGAAATCAGATAATGCCGCGCCAGACCAGCACGGCACCGACCATGGCCATTGCAATGGCAAGGTTCGTCATCAGGCCAGCAACAACTCCGATCCGCCATCTGCTGCGTTTGGCCGTCACGTCTGGACCATACAGATGCGCCACAGCGCGTCTATAGGCCGCGTCGACCCGCGTTCCATCAATCTGAGGTGCAATCCTAGGGTTGCCTGACAGGCGTGCGGCCTCGGCAACGGTCAGCAAATCACGCTTGACCGCCTTGGGCAAAAGCCCACGAGCGCGCGCTGTCCGCGTCGCCAGATCGCCGCGCGACAATCCCAATCGTTTGTGCAACATACGCTCCAAACGGTCGTTCCGTTTGGACACACTATTATTCAGCCCCATGGTTGCATCTTATGGCCATTTACAGGCGTTAGACAGCGCTGGCTTGCGCCCAGAGTGTTTCCAGGAGCGAAACAATTGATCCTTTGCGGGGCCTTGCGGGACTGGAACCTCCTTGGCATTGGCCGTATCACTCGACACATGTTGAATGTCTTGACGCAAGGAACCGAAAGCGCGCGCCCGCCGCTTTTGATCGTTCACGGGCTCTATGGTTCGGGTCGGAATTGGGGTGTGATCGCCAAACGGTTGGGTGGCGACAGGCTGGTTCTGACACCGGACATGCGCAATCACGGCGACAGTTTTTGGTCTGATACGCATGACTATCCTTCCATGGCCGATGATCTGGCCGACGTGATCGACGCACACGGCGGTAAGGCAGATGTTGTCGGGCATTCAATGGGCGGCAAGGCGGCCATGGTGATGGCTCTGAAACGGCCAGAGTTGATCCAGCGGTTGATCGTGGCCGACATTGCCCCTGTTGCCTACAGCCACGACCAGTCACAGTTCATCGCGGCGATGAAATCTGTGGATCTGTCGCAGGTTGAGCGGCGCTCGGATGCGACGGATCAGCTCGCGAAGAGCGTGGACGACAAGACCCTACAGTCATTTTTCACGCAGTCTCTGGATATCAAGAACAAGCGCTGGCGATTGAACCTCGATGCGTTGGCTGAACAGATGCCACATATTTTGGGCTTTCCAGAGGTCAGCGGCCGTTTTGATGGGCCCACCTTGTTTTTGTCGGGGGCTGAGTCTGACTATGTAAAGCGAGACTACCGCCCAAAAATCCGCGAATTGTTCCCAAAGGCACGGTTTGCCCGCATGGCGAATGCCGGGCACTGGCTCCATGCAGAAAGACCGCGCGCTTTCGAAGAGTCGGTCCGCGCCTTTCTCGACATGACGCTCTGAGCACAAACGTGGCCGAACGATCGGTTTTTTGATACACTGAGCTGAGTTCATAGCGTTCTGGCCATGGCTGGGATGCTAACGAGAATTGGAAAACCGATCATGGATCCATTCGCCTTGATTTTTTATGCGGCGGTTTGCGGCTTGCTGGGATTGGCTGGTCCTCGTTTGGGATCTGCGCCAGTCAGGTTGATTGTCGGTGCAATCGTCGGTGTCGTTGCGGTGACACTTTTGCCCGTTCTGCGCGGGATCATCGGCTAACCGGGCTGTTGCCAAACGGGCGGTCGGGCCGCTTCTGCTAGCATTAAGGCCGCCGACCGACCGGTTCACATCGTGTTAAGCGGGCATGCCCAGCCTTTTCTCCATCGCGTCCAGCATGGAGAAGGCCAGTGATACGCTACATCTACGGAAAAGAACTGCACAAGTTTCCAGACCTTTCACGCAGCATGTTTGAAGACCGGGCTGACCAGTTTCACACCCGATTGGGGTGGCAAGTTGATCTGGACGAACAGGGCCGGGAGGTCGACGCCTACGACGCCCTGAACCCGCTTTATGTGATCTGGGAACAGCCCGATGGTCGCCACGGTGGCTCGATGCGGCTGTTGCCGACTACGGGCCGGACCATGGTGAACGATCATTTTTTGCATCTGACAGAGGGTGTACGCATCCAAAGCCCGCTGATCTGGGAGTGTACACGGTTTTGTTTGGCGCGCGGCGCGGCGCCGGGCGTTGCGGCTGCCCTACTGCTGGCGGGCGGAGAAGTCATGCGCCACTTTGGCGTAGAGCATTTCGTCGGTGTTTTCGATGCGCGCATGGTTCGGATCTACCGCCGTATCGGTGCCAGCCCCGATGTGGTCGGCGCGCAGGGTATGGGGCGTGAAAAGATCAGTGTCGGCCTGTGGGGCTTTTCGCCCCAAGCGCAGGCGCGCGTTTCGAAAAGTGCCGACATTTCACCTGAATTGTCGCGCCGGTGGTTCGAATTGTCCTTTGGCAGGAAACGGAAAATAGTGCGCGCTGTGGCCTGATATTCAGCCGCAGGTGGATCGCGCCGATGCATGACGGCGCAGCGAAGCACCCGGGGTAACACGAGCATGAATTCAGGGCGCGTTTTCGGCTGGTGGCCGCCGGGTGGCGCAGATACTGTCGCGCGCATGACCGTTCCTGCGTTGACATTTTCCGACGATCAGGCCGCTGCATTCGATGCGGTGGCCGATCTTTTGCGTGATGCCGGTGTCAATCTGGAGGATGGTCTGTGCCTTCCGGCCCAAGAGGGGCGGGGCAAGGTCATGGCACTTATGGGCAAAGCCGGTAGTGGCAAAACCCTCCTGCTGGCCGAATTGGTCAAAGCGCTGGAGGCGGCGGGTGTTGAAACCGTTTCGGGCGATTGGGAAGGCCGAAAACGCAAGGATCGCCGGACGCTGGCGATTTTGGCACCCACCAACAAGGCGGCCTTTGTTCTGCGTATGCGCGGCGTGCCAGCGACCACCATTCACCGCATACTTTACACGCCGGTCTACGATCCCGAATACGAACGGATTGCGGAATGGTTGATGGGGCAGGCCGAAAAACCCGAGATCGAAGGTCTGACCGACGAGCTGTTGGAACGTGCGCGCCTGTCTTACGAAGGGCACAAGTCAATTCCGGCCGCTCTGGCGGCAGCGGGGTTGCGCGGAAGTGATTTCATTACCGGTTGGAAGCGGCGCGAAGACCCATTGGATATTGGGCTGGTCGACGAAGCATCCATGTTGGACGAGCGCCAGTTCGAAGACCTTCAGGAGATTTTCCCAAACCTCGTCATCTTTGGTGACCCGGCCCAGTTGGCGCCGGTCAACCAGTCTGGGAAAATGGTTTTCGATACGCTGAAAACCACGCAGAAACTGGAGCTGCACCGCATTCACCGCCAGGAGGCGGACAATCCAATTCTTGATTTGGCACATGCCTTGGCAGACCCTGCGCTGCAGTTTGATGATTTCGAACGCATGATCGAAGAACGTGCCGCGCAGGATGACAGGGTCCGCTATGCGCAACGGGTAGAAGTGGACCTGATGGCGCGTAGTCCGGTGCTGGTTTGGCGCAACGCAACTCGTATCAGGCTGATCAATGCGTTTCGGGCAGTGCATTCTGCGCCTGAAACAGAACTGTTGCCCGGAGAGCCGCTGATCTGTGACGGAATAGAGCTGCCCTTGAAACATCGGAAGAAGCGGCTGGATCTTGAAGCACGCGGACTGATCAAGGGCGCGCAGGTCGTCTATCTAGGCCCCGGACGCAAAACAGGGTTTTCCCGATTGCATGTCATTGGTGCGGAAGAGCCGCAGGTCTCTGCTGCCTCGATTGTCAAAATCGAAAAGCCGGACGAAGAAGAGCCGTTTATTCCCTTTGCTGCCCGTATGGGTGCAACGTTCCTGCATGGCGCAGCGGTGACCATTCACAAGGCGCAGGGCAGCCAGTGGGAAGACGTGCAGGTTTTTGCGCCGGATTTGTATGCCGCGGCGCGTATGGGGCGCAGCGAAGCTGGCCAGCCTTTGTGGAAACGGCTTGCCTATGTCGCGATCACGCGCGCGCAGGAACGTCTGCATTGGGTGGTGCGCAATCGTCTTGCGCGACCCACGGGAATGCTGCGTGTGGATGATCTGAGTGGAACCCCTGCGCCCTTGGCGCTTGAAGCCGAGCAGCCAGAGGGCTGATCAGGGCTCTCAGAGCCCCTTACAGATGCGTTCAGAGCGGGCAACGAAAGCCTTGTACCGTTTCCAGAACGCTTCATGCGTTCCGCGATCCGACTGGCGAATAACCTGTGCCTGATGTGGTTCCGCAAAGAACCGGGCAGCCATGCGTTGATCGGCACCAGACAGATCCCGGTTTGCCGCACTTTGAATGCAGCCACAAAGACGCCTGTTGGCGGCTTTTCGGTTCGCGCGCAAACAGGCCGATGAAATCGGACCTGAGGAAAACTGTGCTGCCGCACCGCCATAGCTGCGTTCGACGCGATTGCCACCGCCGCCACCACAAGCCGCCAGCGCGAACGCGCTGAGAATGAGAAAACCAAAAACTTTCATGTCACCTGTCTTTCAAACGCCGTCGCGGGTTTTCCCGTCTGATCGGCTGTCTGCCCTCAAGGTGCATCTTGCAGCAAAGAGGGCGTGCGATCAATCATCGATCGCGTTCGCCGCCCAAAAACCCGCAGATTCAAGCCGACGGGATCACTCGTGGATGCCGTCCGAGCAGAAGGTGCCGCCTTGGTACAGTGCTCTTGGGTCGTTCTTGTCAGGCCGTTCCATGGCCGCGTCCAGTTTTGCACGGAAACCTTCCGAGCTGTCCTGAGGGGTCCAGCCTATGTACTGCACAGCAGTGTTGTCCCACCAAGTCCCGACATTGTTCGATGCACCATAGATGATGGGGCAGCCCAAACGCGGCACGATAAAAATGCGCTCGATCAACCGGATAAAGTCGTCAAAGCTGAGCCATGTGGCCAGCATGCGGTGATCGATGGGCTCTGGAAAGCATGATCCGATGCGAATGCTTGCGGTCTCGATCCCGAATTTGTCGTGATAAAGACTGGCCATGGCTTCGCCAAAAACCTTCGAGACACCATAGAGCGAATCCGGACGGGTTGTGGCGTGGGCGTCCAGATTTTCATCCTGCTTGTAGAACCCGATGGCATGATTGGAGCTCGCAAATATGATCCTTGGCGGCGCGCTGGATTTGCGGGCCGCCTCATAGAGATTGGCAACGCCTTCGATGTTGGCATGCCGAACCGCATCCCAAGTTCCTTCGGTCGACTGTCCGCCCAAATGGATGATGCCATCGCACCCCTCCACCAGTGCCTCGACCCCGGCTTTGTCGCCCAGATCGCAGGCAACCAACTCTTCATGAGGTGCGGCGTCACCCAAATCGCCCAAATCACTGATGCGCAGTGTTTCCGCAAATGGGTGCATCCGCTCTCGGCACAGGCGGCCCAGAGTTCCGTTTGCGCCGGTGATCAACAGTTTTTTCAGCATGAACGCTTCTCCATTTTTGGTGCCGTGGATCTAACCGGCAAATCGTGTTTGCGGCACGCCGCGTGTGCCATGCCCGGTGACTGCGAATAGCCCGCCAGCAAATGGTTGATTTGATCCTTTTGTCAGTCCCATCCCGATTGAGGTGACGTAGAGCACGTCAAGATTGGCCCCACCGAACATGGGTTTGGTCGGCTTTTCAACGGGCATGTCGATGGTGGCCAAAACCTCTCCCTCAGGTGACAGGCGGTACAATTGCCAGCCACTCACACCGGCCTGCCAGTAGCAGCCGTCTTCGTCCACAGTTCCGCCATCCGGTCGCCCGTTTACAGCACGGGTGTCGAAAAACGTCTGTTCCACGCCCGGCTCTCCGGTTTGCTGATTATAATCAAAGGACCAGATTTGGCGCACCTCGGGATAGCTGTCTGACAGATACATCCGCGATCCATCTGGCGAAAACGCCATGCCATTGGGTGTGAACATTCCTGTGCGCCACGGTTTGACCGTCAGGTCCGTGTCCAGACAGTATACCGTGCCTTGGCGCTTTGGGGGCGTGCCGTCGTCCTGCATGGACCCGGCCCAAAACCGGCCCTGAGCGTCGGTTGTGCCATCGTTGAATCGATTGCCGGGCAGATCCGGCTCAGGATTTGTTATGTGCTGGCGCTCACCGCTTTCGGGATCAAACAACCAAAAGCCTGTCTTGGTGGCCAAAACCAAACCGCCGTTTTCACGCAGGGCAAGACACCCCACCGGCTCGCCCCATTCCCATGTCTGGTTTTGCGACGTGTCCGGATCAAATCGATGAATGAGCCCAGCGGGAATATCGACCCACCACAAAGATTGCGTGCGCACGTCCCAAACTGCGCCTTCGCCGATGCCGCTTTTGGTGTCGGCAACGCATTCGATTTTGATGCTCATTCAGTGGCTCCTACAATCATGTCGAGGGCAGCACGTGCGATGCTGTCTTTGGATGGCATCGTGGCGGCATATGCCGGACCCGTGGCAATAAAACTGTCATCGGCGGTCAATCGATGCAGCCGGGCAGGCGATGTCTCGGAAAAATGAGCCATCAGAGCTTCGGCGACGCCACCGGAATGCCGGGTTTCATCGACAATCAGGATATTCTGACAGCCACTTGTGGCTTTGGTCAGGGCGTCCTTGGGCAAGGGTGACAGCCAACGCAGATCGATGACGCGGGCCCGAATGCCTTGTTCTTCAAGGTCGGGAAGGGCCTGATGCGTCAGGTAGGTTCCATTGCCAAAGGTTACGATGGCCAGATCTGTGCCGTCGCCGTGCTGTCCGACGGTCCCCAAGCTGATATTCTCACCCGGGTCGGGGTAGCTGTGCATCCAAAGGCCATCTCCGGAGGAATGCAGATCCCGCATTGGATAGAGCGCGATCGGCTCCAGAAACGCCACGATGCGCTGTTCTTCTCTGGCCAGCCGAACCGCTTCGCGCAGCATCATGACCGCGTCCGCTCCGTTTGACGGGACAGCAAGGATCAGTCCGGGAATATCGCGAAGAACGGCCACTGAATTGTCGTTGTGAAAATGTCCGCCAAACCCTTTTTGATAACCCAGCCCGGCAATACGCAGCACCATGGGGTTCGTGTATTGACCGTTACTGAAAAATGGTAGGGTGGCGGCTTCGCCGCGCAATTGGTCTTCGGCATTGTGCAGATAGGCCAGAAACTGAATTTCGGGCATGGGCACGAACCCGTTGTGCGCCATGCCGATGGCCAGTCCGAGGATGGATTGCTCGTCCAGAAGGGTGTCGATGACCCGGTCCTGACCGAAACGCGCCTGCAGCTTTTGCGTAACGCCATACACGCCGCCTTTTTTGCCGACATCCTCGCCCATCAACACGATTTCACCGTGTTGCAACATCAGATCGGTCATGGCCCAGTTGATAAGGCGCGACATGATCTGGGGTTGCTGCTGTGCGTCCAGATCCTTGCCAAACAGGCGGGCCCGGTCTGCGGGGGTCGGGCCATTGGTGGGCGCGCAGTCCCGTTTAGGCGGGATCAGGCTAGCCATGACATCGGTCGCGGTTCGCAGTTTTGGCTGGTCCACGATTGATTGCGCGATTTTTGCGGTTTGCGCTTCGGCCTCCTGGTAAAGCGTTCGGGCGTCGTTTGGTTTGAGAACTCCTGCAGCGTCTAGCAAACGGGCCGAGTGCAGCAGCGGGTCGTTCGCCTCTTCTGCTTCGACCTCTGTGAGCGGCAGATAGCTGGTGGCCACATCCGCGCCGGCATGTCCGTACAGACGAATGGTTCGGACGTGCAAAAACGCGGGTTTTCGGTGCCGGCGCACATAGTCTGACGCGGCTTTAGCCGTTGCGTACGTGTCGTAGATGTCCAAGCCGTTGCAGGCAAAATACCTGAGCCCGGGGCGGTGTTCGAAACTGGCCCGTATCCAGCCTTCGGGGGTTTTGGTCGAGATGCCAATACCATTGTCTTCGCAGCAAAAAAGCAGCGGCAAGGGTGCGGCCTGAACAGAGGTCCAACTGGCTGTGTTGAAAGCACCCTGCGCTGTGGAATGGTTCGCGGATGCGTCGCCAAAGCTGCAAAAGACAATGCTGTCGTCTGGAAGACTTGCATGTTCCGGGCGATGACGCCGCGCTGCGCCAATGGCATAGGCGGCGCCGACGGCTTTGGGCAGATGGCTGGCAATGGTCGACGTCTGAGGTGGAATATTAAGGGACTTCGATCCCAGAACCTTATGCCGCCCGCCCGAAATCGGATCGTCGGACGAACAGGCAAAGGACAAGAGCATATCGCGAACCATGTCCTGATCCGCGACCTGACGGGCGCGCTGTAGCTGAAACGCACCGTCCCGGTAATGCAAAAAGGCCATGTCCGTTGGCCTGAGCGCTGCGGCCACGGCGGCCATGCCTTCGTGTCCCGAAGAGCCAATGGTGTAAAACCCCTGACCGGCTGCCTGCATCCTTCGGCTTTGCCGGTCCAGCGCGCGGCACTCGATGCCGGACTGAAAGATCTCCAGCGCCAATTCCGGTGGCAACGGGCCCGATGGCGCTGGACCGTCTGGCAAATTGCCCGAGGTAGTACGGGAAAGAAAATTGTCGTGAACAATCTGTACGCGGTCCATGAATGTCCTCTGGCAGGCACGCGGCGGTGGTTTGTTTAACGCCAGTAGATCACGCGTGACGCGACAAGGCCATGGGCATGTGAAGGTCCCGGCAGGGCCTTAGGTTCCGCGCCGTTTGGCCCGTAGTGTCGGGTCGGCTTGACGTGGATCCTCTGGCCAGGGGTGTTTGGGATATCGCGCACGCATATCTTTGCGCACGTCGGAATAAGAACCATCCCAAAACCCCGGCAAATCCATAGTTGTCTGGACAGGGCGTTGTGCGGGCGAAAGAAGCGTAACTTTCAGCGGTTGCCCGGCGACAGAGGGGTGGCTTGTCTGTCCGAACAATTCCTGAAGACGAATGGAAATTTCCGGATGATCGCCGGAATAGTCGATGGGCACCTTTCGGTCCAATGGCGTCGTGAAATGAGCGGGAACCATCGTATCCAAAGCCTGCTGCTTGGACCAATCCAGCCGTGCGCGCAATGCGGGCAGCACGTCGAATTTGCGTAGGGCGTCGGCTGTTTTGATCCCTTCCAGATAGGGCAATACCCAATCATCGAGCGTATCCATCAGGCTGTCGATGGACATATTCGGCAAGTCCAGGCCTCCGTTTCGGCCAATGGTGACCCGGGCAATGAACCGGTGGGCGGCGTCACTGATGGGCATACCGATATCCCGAACGCCGTCCAGCATGGCTTTGGCCACGGCCTCGGTTGGGGCATCCTTCCAAATCCGGTCATCAAGCGCGATCTGCCCCAGCATTTCCTGACGCCGTGCGACTACGCGGCGTTCGCGCTTCGACCATTCGCAGTGTTCCGACCAATGCAGTTGATCTTTGAACAGATCACGCAGTTCGGCTTCTGAAATTGCGATGGCTTGTCTGACCCGGGCTTCGCGTGGATCGCCGTCGGTATCGGTGACGACAATCAAACGGGTGGCTGCCAATGGATCGGATTCGTCGAGAACGGCGCCTTTGCCCCCGGACAGTTGAAACCGGGGGGCGTTACCCTTGCGGTGCAATCCGATCCTGTCGGGATAGGCGAGTGCGGCGGCCTCTGCCGGGCTGAGCGGAGCGGATGCCTTAGGGGCATTTGCCAGTTTGCGCAGCCGTGCCGTTTCACCCCGAATACGTTCCAAGGCGGCCCGATTGATCTGATAGGGACGATTGCGGACAAAAGCCTTGGGGTCCCTCAGCGCTTCTAGCCTGAGGGAAATATCAACCGGTGCTGCCTGAAGCGGATCACGGTCGGACAAAAGGGCCGCCAGTGGCGCGGCCTCTGGCCCAGCGGTCGCCAGCATATGCGCCAACCTTGGATGCAGCGGCAGTTTGGCAAGCACGCGTCCATGATCGGTGATGCGTTTATGCGGGTCCAGAGCGCCGAGCATCTGCAAAAGGCTCTGAGCTTCGGAAAATGCGCCTTGGTTTGGCTGGGTCAGAAAAGGCAGTTGTTCAGGGCCGGCACCCCACACAGCCAATTCGAGGGCCAATGCCGAAAGGTCGGCGGATTCGATCTCGGCCGGAGGAAAAGGCAACAGACTACCTTCCTCGCCCTTGGTCCAAAGATGATAGGCCACGCCCGGCGCAACCCGGCCCGCGCGGCCGGCGCGCTGAGTGGCCTCGGCGCGGGTGACCCTTTCGGTTACAAGGCGCGACATGCCAGAGCCGGGATCAAAACGCGCGCGCCGCGCCCTGCCGCCATCGACGACAACGCAGATATCTTCAATCGTCAGCGATGTTTCTGCAATTGAAGTGGCCAGCACGAGTTTGCGTCCGTCCTTGGCTGGCCGGATCGCAGCGCGCTGGGCGTCAAAGGGCATGGCCCCGAACAGAGGGTGAATTGTTATTTCCGGAGTGAGACGGTTCTTGAGCGCGGCTTCAACCCTGCGGATTTCACCTTCGCCGGGCAAAAAGGCGAGGATGCCGCCTTGAGTTTCAGAAGCGGCCCGAACGATCAGATCAACCATGGCATTCTCGAACCGTTGCGTTTTGGGCACGGGCACCGAAAGCCACCGGTTTTCAACCGCAAAACTGCGTCCTTCTGAGGTCACGACCGGGGCTTGCATCAGATCAGCGACGGGCTGTGCATCCAGTGTTGCCGACATGGCCAAAAGGATCAGATCATCCCGCAACGCGCCCGCGATCTCAAGGCACAGCGCTAGTCCGAGATCGGCATTCAAAGAGCGTTCGTGAAATTCATCAAAAAGAACAGCGCCAACACCAGTCAGTTCCGGGTCGGATTGGATCATGCGTGTCAGAATGCCTTCGGTGACCACTTCGATCCGGGTTCCGGACGAAACCTTTGCTTCACCACGAATGCGATAGCCGACAGTTTCGCCCGGGTTTTCACCCAGGGTTTGCGCCATGCGTGTCGCTGCGGCGCGGGCCGCCAGCCGTCGCGGCTCCAGCATCAGAATACGCCCATCGGTCAACTGGGCCTCAAGCATGGCAAGCGGAACGCGTGTCGTCTTGCCCGCACCGGGCGGGGCCTGCAAAACGGCACGCCCGGCCGAGCGCAGATGGGCGATCAGATCAGGTAGGGCAGCTTCGATTGGCAGGCGGTTCATGACGGCTTTATGGGCGTCTGGTCTGCCCGCGGCAAGCAATCAGCGTGATGCTCCGGGGCGTTTTGTGTCGCTGCTGGGGGGCTCGCCCCCCAGACCCCCGAGGATATTTGGGGCACAAAGAAACAGGCAATATCGTTCTTTTGAGGCGCGATGGCGCGCATCGGAAACCGGGCAGGGCGCAAATGCGCGCCTTGGCGTCGGGATTGGTCTACGCGGATCGAAGGCATCATGGTTTAGTCTGGTCCAAGCAAATGGGAGACGCAGATGTCGGAACGAATCCGTTTTGAGCTGGATGGCGAAATGGTCGAGGCTGAAGCCGGTCAGACGCTTTGGGATGTTTGTGCTGGTCGTGGTTTTCGTCTTCCGCATT
>JAHDIS010000069.1:0-2674 GCA_020630695.1 Paracoccaceae bacterium
ACTGCATAATATCATAAAATGCCGCGCTGCATCCGAGGTCGGCTTCGAGCCCACGTTGACCGATGCTGCGCGGCGCATCAATTGGGAGAATATGCTAAAAACCGACATTGCCGATCCTGGGGAACGCCCCAATTTTCTGCAATTGAGCACCGCCGCCCCCAAGGGGATGGGTCAAGAGAGAGCTTTGCCACAAACGCGGAGACGTATTTTCTGCCCGCTTTCCAGTTTCACGGTATGTCGTCGCCAATTGGACCTACGCATTTGGGTTAAGTCTGATGAAAGGCTTGCCGGCTGTGTGTCACTTTTGACCCATAACTGGCAAGACCGCGCAGGGCTATTCGCGGATCGCTGTATTGAGTGTAGCCTTTGCTCATGAAGCTTGTTGTTGCATTGGTACTAGTATTCGCATGTCCGTCGGTTTCGCGCGCCGATGAGCTTCGCATTCTGACATCGTTTCCGTCAGGCATGACGACTGCTTTCGAAGAGCTTTGGGTAGAACGTTTTCCTCAGACCGAAGTTCGTTTCTTGAACAAGAATACCATTTCAGCAGTTGAAGAGGTGCAGCGCGGCAACCTGAGAGGCTTTGACTTGTTTTGGGCATCCTCGCCCGAGGCCTTTGTCTTATTGGACCAGACGGAAGTATTTGCGCCACCCTCAACTTGCGACATTGAGGGACCAGGTTCCGTTGAAGGCTTCGCGATATCTTCCGTAGGTTGGGCGCGTCGAACCGAAAGCGAGCTCTTTATGCCCGGCGAGTGGAATGATCTCCTTCTGCCGATCTACCGCGACCAGATTGCAATGGCGCGCCCCGCCCGTTCTGGGACGACACATCTGTTGGTCGAGCAAATCCTGCAAATGAGGGGATGGGATGAAGGCTGGGCCTACCTGCTGGAATTGTCCGGCAACCTGTCCACTTTGACCGCACGTAGCCATGGTGTTCCAAGTGGTTTGCTGAATGATCGTTTCGACATCGGTTTGATGATCGATTTTCTGGCGATGTCCCAAGGAGAGGCGCTGCAGTTCCGCTACGGGAGGCCGACGATGATTTTCGCGGCGCAGATCGGTATTCTTGACGGGGGCGGGAACACAGAAGCCGCATGCCAATTTGTCGAATTACTGCTGTCCCGCGATGGTCAGATATTGCTTACGGACCCGCGAGTGGGACGCATCCCCATCGATCCTGCAATCCGCGAACAGGTGGTCAGCCGCATCCCGGAAGATATTAGAATTGGGCTACAGCTCGCTTGGCTGGAATATGACGCGCAAACGTCCGCAAACAGATACTGGGCTGTGAATACCTTGTTCGACCTCATGATCACCGACGTGCTAATCGAACGACGCGCGCTTTGGCGGCGGTACTATGAACTCGCCGAACAGTTACCTGTAGATCGCCTAGCAGATGTCAAACGCCTGCTCACAACCGTTCCCGCCTCTGAAATCGATGCAATAGACACATCTAGCAGATCGGACACGGGGCTTCGCCCTGCCGTTCAACCGCTCGCGGGGTCGTTTGAGCTGGAAATCATTGGTCGGTGGCGCGAAGACGTTGAAACACAATTGCGGACGGCGGATGGTATTCTTACCGGTCTGGAACGGGCTGCGCTGCAATGAAGCGTCTTTTCGAATGGTGGATGCCTCGCATCTGGACGCGTCTTTTTTTGCTAACGTTTCTAGCCGTCTTTTTGACCTGGACTGTCATTGCGCTGGCCGTGCGCGCGCTTCAGGATGCGGACGATGTTATAGCCGAGATCGATACAACACATGTCCCTGCTCTAACAGAAACCTCTCAGTTGGCCGCGAACGTGGCCGAGCTCGCCATTCGCAGCAATGAATTGCTTCTAGCGACAAGCACCTCTGAAAGCTCCTTGGACGGTATCACTGATATGCTTAACCGTCTTCTGTCGGAACGCCACGATACACCGGTGATTGAGGAAGAAACGAATGAGATCGTCAGCCAACTGGGATCTGTGGCCCGCGGACTTACGCAGCTGCGCAACCTGGAAGAGCAGATCCGAGATGAGATTGCCCAGGTCCGTTGGCTCAACCTCGAGCTGGATGAAGAATCTGCAGCGTTGGTCGCTGACTTTACGTTTAACATTCAATCACAAACCCGTCTTCTAGTCGCAGAAGATGATCCGATCGAACGGAACTATAGGGCCGCTTTTCTTCAACAAGAGACCCAGTTCAGAGACGATTTTCTGGGCTTGTCTGCCGTTCTGACAAAATTGGGCTCTGTGGCCGTTCAGGCCGCCAGTGCCACATCGCGAGAGCAACTCGAACAGCTCGAAGATATCCTGTCCGATGCCCTGACCGAGGTTGAGGCGATCTTGGCACGCCTTTCGACTGGATCGGAGTTCCTAACGATCCGCCAATCCGTGACCGCCTTGTCCGCCGTCACCTCTGGGCCAGATGGCCTGATTGCGCTGCGCCAAGAATGGATTGCGCTGCGAGCCGATGTCCAGCAACAGCTTGAGACCTCGCTGCGCGGCTTGTCTGCCCTGCAAGAACAGCTTCAGGCCGAGGCCGCAGACCAGCGTGGTGCAATCTCGGCAACCGTTGCTGAATTCAACGGGGACTCCGCGCGCAAACGTATCGTCATGTTGACAGCAACCATCCTCGCGCTGGCGGGCGGGTTGGCCATTCTCTTTGTTTATATCCGCCCGGCGATTATGCG
>JAHDIS010000069.1:2774-22147 GCA_020630695.1 Paracoccaceae bacterium
CGCTGGCGGGCGGGTTGGCCATTCTCTTTGTTTATATCCGCCCGGCGATTATGCGGCCCATGCAAAAACTAACAGATGCCATGAACGCTATTGCAGCTGGTGAATCAGTGGATTTGGGCGCGCTTGGTGAGACGCGCAATGACGAAATTGGCCAGCTGACAAACGCAGTTCGAAGTTTCCAGACCTCTGTTTCGGATCGCGATCTGGCCATCGCAAAACTGGAGTCGACCCAAAACGAACTCGTTCAGGCAGGCAAGATGGCTGCTTTAGGGAATTTGTCCGCCGGGATCGGACACGAACTCAACCAACCCCTTGGAGCAATGAGGCAGCGGCTTCACATGTTGCAGGCGGCGATTTCGGAAGGGGATGACCTCGCGTCTGCGCGTCAGACAGGGAAGATCGAAGACCTTGTTTCGCGCATGGAACTCATCATCCAACATCTCAAACGGTTTGCCAGACGGTCTGAACACCTAAAGGAGCAAGTGACCCTTATGCCTTTGGTGGCGTCGGCAGCCGCGTTGATGAAATCGAGCATGGCGGAGCGTCAGATCACGTTAAGAACTGACCCTGAACTTGATAATGTCGCCTTCATCGGTGATCCGGTTCTGGTTGAGCAGGTTATCGTAAACCTGCTCACCAACGCGAGCGATGCTATCTCGGAAACTGGGAAGCCGGGCGAGATAGCCTTCATGCTCGAGGAGGCGCCGGCGGGCATGATAGCCTTCTCGGTGACGGATACTGGCATCGGACTTGGTGAATTGGATCCTGCCACGATCGTCGAGCCATTTGTTACAAGCAAAGACCCAGGCAAAGGGCTCGGGCTTGGGTTGTCAATTTCCTACAACATCCTAACCGGCTTGGGTGGCGATATGAGCATCGCTAGACGCAAGACAAATGGGCTTCGGGTGTCGATCATTTTACCAGCGGCGGAGGAGGCATCATGAAGAAGGACGCTGACGTTTACCTCGTCGATGACGACACCGATTTTCGGGAAGCCACTTGCGAATTGCTTGAAGGTAGTGGGCTACGTGTTGCAGCCTTCTCGTCTGGGCAGACCATGTTGGACCAGTTGGATCCTGAATGGCCGGGTGCGATCCTTTGTGATGTGCGTATGGCCGGATTGGATGGGTTTGCGGTGCTCAACGCCGCGCGCGAGGTGGCAAAGGACATCCCTTTCATCATGATTACAGGGCATGGTGACATTCGGCTTGCCATCGCATCCATCAAATCCGGTGCCTTTGATTTCATTGAAAAACCTGTCCAGCCAGATTTCCTGATCAGTACTATGACTCGCGCCGTAGCGGCCCGAAAACTGCTTGTTGAAAACCGCAGGCTCCGACGTCGAGTCCAGACTAAGCTCGGTCTCAAGGGTGTAATTGTTGGTCGATCAGCGACGATGCGTGACATTCGATCTCAGGTTCTTCGTCTAGCAGATCTGCCTTTGTCTGTTTGCATTTTTGGCGAGACTGGAACGGGCAAGTCACTGGTTGCTCAAGCTCTGCATGACCACGGAACAGGTGAAGGGGAGTTCGTCTCATTAGGGTGTGCAGCAACTACGCCTGAGGGTCTGCGCGTCGCTTTGACCGACATTGGCACCGACACCGCGACACTATTCCTACGTTCGCTTGATCGGTTGGACACAACATCCCAAGCGGTTCTCGCCGATTTCTTGAAGACCCAGACCTCCCTTCGGATCATCGCGTCAATGACCGGCGATACAGACAGCCGGCCTGACAAAAATCTGTCGGATGAGCTGTACTTTTTGGCCAACGTGGCACGAATTGATCTGCCACCACTGCGTAATAGAGGTCGGGATATATTTGTCTTGCTGGAAGTCTTTTTGAGGTCCGCTTCTGCGCGATTTGGACAGCCCCTGCCAAGGATTACCAAAGATCTGATCAAAACACTGGAGCGTCATGATTGGCCCGGAAACTTGCGCGAGTTGCAAAACGTCGCAGAACGCCTCGTGATGCGGCTTCCCGTTGAGCTGAGTAAACGCGACGAGAGCCGCACAATAGGCCCTGCATCTTATGATGAGGCCATGCACGACTTCGAACGCAAGCTTCTGGCGCAAAGCCTGCGGGAAACTGGTGGCCGGAAAGGTGATGCCGCAGAACTATTATCGATTCCCCGCAAGCGTCTTTATCTTCGGCTGAAGGCAGTGGGGTTGACGACTTCGGGTCAAGACTGACCCCAAACACGGGTCATAAATGACCCGCACTCGGCATACTTGGCAAGAAGCCACAAAAATTTGGGCCAAGGCGCTTGTTTAGGAATGATCCCTGTCGTGCGCGGAGGAGCGCATGCAACAAAGGGAGGATATTCCATGCGGAATACCATTTTATCATCTGTCGCCGCCGTTGCGTTGTCCGCGACGGGCGCCTTGGCGGATGGCACCATCACCATCATTACGTCATTCCCGGATTCCATGACCGGACCCATTGAAGCAGCTTTCGAGGCCGCCCACCCGGAATACGACTTGGAAGTCCTGAACAAGAAAACGTCGGCGGGTGTGAAGTTCATCCAGGAAATCTCGGGCGAAAACACGGCAGATATCTTCTGGGCCTCTGCACCGGATGCCTTTGAGGTTTTGAAAGCGGATGGATTGCTGGCAGATGTCTCCATCCAGTCCGAAGGGATCCCCGACAAGATCGGGGCCTATCCACTGAATGATCCAGACGGGAAATACTATGGGTTTGCCGGTGCAGGCTATGGCATCATGTGGAACGAACGGTATCTGCAAGCCAACGACCTGCAGCCCGCGACCGAATGGGCCGATCTTGCTTCTGCTGAATACCATGGCCACGTGGGTATGTCGGCCCCTTCCCGGTCGGGCACGACGCACCTGACCGTCGAGACCTTGCTGCAAGGAGAAGGGTGGGACAACGGCTGGGCTGAATGGAAGCGGATCGCGGGCAATTTCCGCACCGTGACCGAACGCAGCTTTGGCGTGCCTGACGGTGTGAACACCGGCAACTTCGGTCTTGGTATCGTCATCGATTTCTTTGGATTTTCATCCAAGGCCTCCGGCTTCCCGGTCGATTTTGCGTACCCAACTGTAACGGCGTTGGTCCCGGCTAACGTGGGCGTTGTATCGAACGCTCCGAACGAAGAAGGTGCCGTGGCCTTCATCGAATACCTGCTGACACCGGAAGGTCAGACGGTGTTGCTTGATCCCGCGATCATGCGGCTTCCGATCAATCCAGCCACCTACGCCAATGCGCCAGAAGGCTTTCCCAACCCGTTTGAGGACTCCACAATTGGCGCCACTGTGCAATTTGATGTCGCCAAATCCGGTGCGCGCTACAATCTGGTCAACTCGATGTTCGACGTGATGATCACCTACCGTCTGGATGATCTGCGCGAGGCCGTGGGCGCCTTGCACAAGGCCGAGGCCCGTTATGCCGAGACTGGCAATGCAGAGGCCAAGGCGCTGATCGACGAAGCCTGGGCTCTGATCGACGCCAACCCGATTGACGAGGCGAAAAGCCTTGATGCGGATTTTGCGGGCATCTTCACCAAGAAACGCAAAAAGGCGACGGACGAAGTCGGCGAACGTCAGGCCGAGATCGAACAGCGCTGGGACGCGTTCGTACTGGAAAACTACGCCAAAGCTACTGAGTTGGCGAACAAAGCCGCAGCGATGTAGCGATCCTCCCTGTCAGTTGGACCTGTCTGACTGACCCTGCTGTCGCCGATCTTCGTGAACGGTGACAGCATCAACCACATCAATTTTCAGGACAGTTTCAATGTCACTCACCTCATCACCCGATGGGCAACGGCCCGGGCTTGCCGATCGCTTGCCATCTTGGCTGGTTCCCAACCTCTCTGGCCTGCATCTCGTCGCTGTCATGATCGCACTCTTGTTGATCGGTCTTTTGCTGGTGCCGGTTGCCCAAGTCATGATCGTGGCGTTTCAGGACCCGGCCACAGGCGCCGCCACATTGCAGAACTTTATGGATTTCTTTGGCTCTGCATTGTTTCGCGAAAGTTTCTGGAACTCTTTCTATGTCTCGGCCATGTCGGTTGTTGTCGCCACAGCCATTGCGCTTCCACTGGCTTACATCACCACGCGCTTTCATTTCTCAGGGTCGATCCTGATCCAAAGCCTTGGCTTCATTCCACTGATCATGCCGCCCTTCGTGGGCGCGGTTGCAATGCAGTTGATCTTCGGGCGAAACGGCACGGTGAACCTGTGGCTGCGAGACACCTTTGGGATATCCATTCCCTTTATGGATGGGTTGAATGGTGTGATCCTTGTCCAATCCATCCACTACTTCCCGTTTATCCTGATCAACCTCTCGGCCTCGTTGCGCAATATTGACCGGTCAATGGAGGAAGCAGCACAGAACCTAGGTAGCCACGGGATGCGCTTGTTCCGCCGGATCGTATTTCCGCTGGCGATGCCGGGCTATATCGCTGGTGCGGCGTTGGTGTTCATCAAAGTCTTCGATGACCTCGGCACGCCGCTCTTGCTGAACGTCAACAATATGCTCGCGCCTCAGGCCTTCCTGCGGATCTCGTCCATCGGGATCAGTGACCCGATGGGATACGTGATCTCAGTCATCCTCGTTGTCTTCTCGGTGCTGTCGCTTTGGGCATCGTTCCTGTTCATGCGCGGCAAGGATTACGCGACCGTCCAGAAAGGTGGTGGCGGAATGGCGAAACGCACGCTTAAGCCCGCCGAGAAAGCGCTGGCCTATGGCACGGTGATCTTCATCCTGCTGCTGGTCCTTAGCCCGCATATCGGCCTGTTGTTGCTGTCCTTCGGTACTATCTGGTCCTTCGCACCGCTGCCCGATGGCTACACGCTGCAGAACTACATCACCATGTGGGAAGGCTCCAAAACCTTCATCATGAACACGGTGCTCTATGCAGGCATCGCGGCAACGCTGGATGTGATCATCGGGACGGCAATCGCCTATATCGTGATCCGCACCAATATCTTCGGACGAAAAGCGCTCGACTATCTGGCCACAGCTGCGCTGGCCGTACCAGGCGTGGTGCTGGGCATTGGTTATCTGCGGACGTTCCACCAATTCGACGTCCCCTTCACAGGAGAGCCGATGGCAAGCTGGTGGGTGATCATTGCACTTGCTCTCATGATAAGGCGACTTCCCTACGCTCTGCGCGCCTGCACTGCCGCCTTGCAGCAGGTCAGCCTTGCCCTGGAAGAGGCTGCCGAAAGCCTTGGTGCCACAAAGCGGCGTACGATTCAGAAGATCGTAGTTCCGCTCATGACAGGGGGCATACTTGCAGGCTTCGTGACCAGCTTTGCCACCGCCGCGGTTGAGCTTTCGGCAACCATCATGCTGGTCAGCTCCAACAACGACGCCCCACTGGCATACGGCATCTATCTGTTCATGCAGACGCCCTCGGGTCGCGGTGCGGGTGCTGCACTTGGGATCGTCGCCGTAATCGTTGTCGCCATCGGCACCATCGCCTCTCAATTCATCATCGAAAGAGACAAAAAGCTCAAAGCCTCCAGCGGCGACCATTGAGCATATTGAAGGAATAAAACCATGGAAAAAAAAGGTATCAAGATCGAGGATGTACATCTGTCCTTTGGCAGCACGAAGGTCCTCAAAGGAGTGAACCTCGACATCAAACCGGGGGAGTTCTTTGCCTTCCTCGGGCCGTCAGGATCGGGCAAGTCTACGCTACTTCGGGCGATTGCGGGCTTCGGTCCTGACCCGCGAGGGCGCATCCTGATCGGAGATCGCGACGTGGTCGGTATGTCCCCTTGGACGCGCAACGTGGGCATGGTGTTTCAGTCCTACGCGCTTTGGCCGCACATGTCGGTAAGGGACAACGTGGGCTTTGGTTTGAAAGAACGAAAAATGTCCGCATCGCAAATCCGCCCGAAGGTGGATGCCGCTCTTGAACTGGTTGGTCTGTCGCATTTGGCCGACCGTATGCCGAACCAGTTATCAGGTGGTCAGCAACAGCGGATCGCGCTTGCCCGAACAGTTGTCGTCGAACCCGAGGTGCTTCTGCTGGACGAACCTTTGTCGAATCTCGACGCGTCCTTGCGCGTACAAATGCGGCGTGAGTTGTTGCGCCTTCAGCGCCAGCTGGGACTAACGACGATCTTCGTTACTCATGATCAAGAAGAGGCAAACACGACATCGGACCGGATGGCGGTTCTTGACGGTGGTGTGATCCAACAGGTGGGCACCCCTCAAGAGCTTTACGACACGCCAGCCAACTTATTCGTGGCCAACTTCCTTGGCACAGCCAACATTCTTGAAGGCCGGGTTGAGGTAGACGGTGCCGATGCACGATTTGTCACCAAAACAGGCGATCCGCTGAGCCTGCCCCGCGGCGCCATGAGTTCTGGCTCTAATATCGTGCTCCGTCCCCAAAACATATCCATCACGAAAAAGGCCGGTCAAAACGCCTTGGAAGGGAAAATCCTCCACAAAGAGTTTTTGGGTAGCCAGATCCGATATCTCGTGGCAGCCGGGGGCACTGAGATCGTTGTGGATCAAAGTCACAGTTCTGGAGTTGACGGCTTTGACACAGGTGCGCTGGTTCACTTGCAGGCGAACACCAGCGGCGCTGTTGTGCTGTAAGTGGGAATGGGTGAACTCAGAAAGGTCGCCGTGCCGCATCAGCTTTTCTTGCTACGGCACGGCGAGACCGAGTGGAATCGTGAAGGCCGAATTCAAGGGCAAATGGACTCTGCTTTGACGGCACAAGGGCGAGATCAGGCCTTAAGACAGGGCCATACACTGGGACGATTGCGCAATGACCTTGGGGATCATCAAGTGCTTTGCAGTCCTCTTGGCAGAGCACAGCAGACTGCCCGACGGGCGCTTGGGAACGATAGCTTCCTTACAGAGAAGCGCCTTAGCGAAATTGGTTGCGGTAAATGGGAAGGAACGTGTCACGAAGACCGGCTTGTCACTGACCCTGACCTTGCGCCCTACCTGAGCGAAGATTTTGACATCTATGTCAATGCACCCGGCGGCGAAGGATTGGACAGGCTGTCAAATCGGCTTGTTGCTTTTCTGGAAACTCTTGAGGCCCCAACAATCATCTTTTCACACAAGATTGCCCTCGTGGTGATGCGAGCGCTTCTTTCCGGTTCCGAGCTGTCAAGCAACTTGGCTCCCCCCCAAGGCAGCATCCTGGAAATCAACAATGGTGTAAGTCGATATCACGTCTGACCCCATTAAAGCCTAGAGAACGTCAATGACATCGAACTCGCGCGAACACAGAAAAACAAAGATTCTAGCCACGGTTGGGCCCGCATCGAACACGACACAAACCATCAAGGAACTGGCCGAAGCAGGTGCGAATGTCTTTCGCATGAACTTCAGCCACGGCTCTCATTCAGAACACAGGCAAGTGCACGCAAATATTCGTGCAGTTGAGGGCGAAGTCGGTTGGTTGCTGGGCGTTCTGGCTGATCTGCAAGGGCCAAAGCTGCGGATCGGAACAATTCCGGGTGGCGAAAGAAAGCTGGACATAGGAGAAAAGGTTGTTCTGGTGTCAGACCAACGCTTGCTGGACGGCGATGCTGTCCTGTTCCCTCACCACGATGCCCTTTCGAGTGTCGAAGTGGGTCACAGCGTGTTGGTGGACGACGGGCGACTGCGCCTGCGAGCTACACACATTGCCCCGTCGCGTATTGAAGCTGAGGTCTTGAATTCTGGTATGCTCAAGGATCGAAAAGGCGTGAGCTTTCCTGATAGCTCATTGGCCGTTGATCCCATCACGCAAAAGGACCGTGAAGATCTCCAGTTCGCCTTAAAGCTTGGTGTAGATTGGGTCGCGATGTCATTTGTGCAGACAGCGGACGACATTCGCAACCTCAGGAAGCTTATTGGAAAGCAAGCCAAGATCGTTGCAAAGATTGAAAAACCGACAGCTGTTAAGAACATCGACGCAATTCTTGAAGAAGCAGACGCCATTATGGTCGCGCGTGGCGACTTAGGTGTCGAATGCGCATGGCACGAACTCCCGTCCATCCAGCGGCAACTCGTGTCGAGCGCCCGTGCTGTTGGTAAGCCTGTTATCATAGCCACACAGATGCTCGAAAGCATGATTGCAGCACCGTTGCCGACACGGGCAGAAACCTCAGATGTCGCCAATGCGGTCATGCAGGGTGCGGACGCGGTGATGCTTTCTGCTGAAAGTGCCGCAGGTAACTACCCTGTCGAGGCCGTAACTGCGATGTCATCTATCGTCGTGTCGACTGAGAAGTCACTTGATTGCAAGCCACCACAGATCGGGGCGCAGTTGATCGAGGCGCTTGACGACTCAGCTTCCATTGCGAGTGCCGCTGGGATCCTCGCGGGATTGAGAGGCGCTTGCTGTATCACAACCTATACCGAGACAGGCGCCTCTGCGCTTCGCGTTGCAAAGGGGCGCGGCCCCGTGCCCATACTTGCAGTTTGCCCGGACAGAAAGATCGCTGGCGTTTTGACTCTTGCTTGGGGAGTGACGCCGATGGTCAGTAACGATCTGGCCGAGTTCAATTCAGCCCGTGATGGACAAATTCCTGAAGGCCTTGGCCAAAGCAACCTCATTCGGCGCCAAAGACCAGTCATTGTCACATCTGGATCGAGTCACGGACTGACGGGAGGGACCGACTCTTTGAAAATCGCATATCTTGAAGAATAGGTTATGCTGAGCGGGCAGTGCCGGAATGCCCATTGCCGCGGACTAGATCGAACCATCGAACAATTTTTGAGACTCTGCCAATCGAACGCCCGCTTTACGAAAATGTAAACTAGGAATGCTGCGCCCTCAGTGATTTTCTTGATTGATAACGCACGGCCGCCCTCGACGCCAGAAAGTGCACTAAGCAGACCTTTGTTGGTAGCAGCCGAACGGCAGCTTCGTCCCGTGTTGCAGTCATCCAGCCTTGCCCGGATTGAGCGCCTGCAGCGAAAGTCCGGTTTGGCGTGCTGCCTTGAAGCAACGATTGCAGAGCGTAAACGGCAGCCAAGGGCCGTGAGCCACGACCCAGGCTGGATTGATCCGGATAGATGCTGCAAGGCGGAGAACCGCAGGAACGAGCCAAAAACAACAGATGCTGCAATTTGTACGAACGTCAGCTAAGCGCTGTTCTGCGATTCCTTGTCGGCTTTCGATTTCGCAATATTATGTACTGATATCAGCAGAATAGAGAGCGCCACACCCACCCCAATCACAACAGGCGCTTTCCACAGGATGAGTATCGCCGCGACAATGCGTAGGAACACTTCCCATTGCTTGAGAGTCAATAGTGTCTGATGTCAGCGCCTGCTGGACAGATTTGAGGATTTGAATAACGGAGGATTTCTGGGCGCGACAGGTGACACGGACAAGCGCGGTGCAAAACGCCGCAAAGGTGTCCTGGAGGCGGCACAGCGGCATGGCTTGCCCGATGTAGTCTTGATCGACGGCGGGCCAGCCCCAGTATCCATGTCCAATGGTGCGAGTGCGGTCCGCGCCCAGATCGAGTCCATTCGAGAGCTCGATGCCTTGGTCTGCGTCTCTGACCCGGTCGCATTCGGTGCGATCATGGCCCTGCAACGGATGGGCTTGGACATTCCAGGCGATATCGCCGTGACCGGGTTCGGTGCCTTCGAGATTGCCTCCATATCAAATCCTTCGCTGACGACGGTCAATGTATGGGCCGATCAGATCGGCGAACGGACCGGGAAGTTGATCGAAGCGCTGCTGAACGGCGAGTTAGCATCCCGCGCGAACGTCATGACCACGTTAGAATCTGTTCTCGTCCAAGGAGATTCAACGTAAATTTGCGATACGGAAAGGGCTAAACGCATTACGTTTGACGAAATGGGTTCACTGCGCGAAAGAACCAGTCGTAGAGTGTCAATGGTTTTCTGGCTGACCGAGGTGCAGATTGCGCGCCTTAAGACCATTTGCAAGCCACGCGTGGATGATAGACGCGAGCATAACGAGCTTATGCAAGTCAACTACAAACGGCTAGGTGGCCTTGTTTTGATCACTTCATTGGCGGCAGGCATCAATGCCGCGTAGCGGCTTGGCCCCGGGGCCGCAGGCAATCAAAGATACTTCAGGCGATGCCTTTGAAGCAGCTCGACGATGATTGATTTGGCGTGTTGGCGGTGGTCCCTGTGGGTCTCTCGTGCCATGCGAGCTTCGCCATTACGAATAGCGTCATAAACCTTGCGATGGTCTTCGTTCGACTTCGTGGGCAGGGGGCGCATGAACAGGGTCGTCATGCGCGCCCTTCGGACCTGGTCGCTCATCATTCCGACGATGGTTTCGATGCGGCTGTTGCGGCCCAGCCGGACGAGTTCGGCATGGAATCGGTCATCCGCATCCGCCCAGGCGTCGAGATCAGAGGCGGCAATGGCCTTGTCCATATCGTCAATCGCGCCTGCCAGAAACGCGAGGTCCTTTTCACCGTATCCGGCCAGAGCAGCCTGTTCGGCGGCAAGACCTTCCAGCTCTGTCAAAACGTCGTAAATCTCTGCCATGTCATCAGGCGACAGAGGCAGAATACGCACGCCCTTACGCGGGCGAAGCTCCAGCAAACCCTGGCTCTCGAGGGTCAGAACGGCTTCGCGAACGGGGGTCCGGGACATTTCCAGAAGGCTGGCCAATTCGGATTCCAGATGGTCGGACCCCGCGCTCAGCTCTCCGGAAAAGATCCGTTCGCGCAATTCCTGGATGGCGCGTTGTGAGCTGGAAAGGGCTTTCTCCGACATGGTCTCTAGGCTCCGACAGGCAGTTTGCAGCCCTTATCCGAGGAATCGTAGATGGTAGCTTCGATACGTTCAACTGTCAGGTATTCGGGTGCGGTATTTTCCAGCGGCGTGCCGTCAAGGATACCGCGGGTCACGTGCAATTGCAGGGCGTGGACACAATCGCCGCCGAACCCGTCCCATGTGTCCGGACCCAGCAGAACCTGCGGCTCTGACGAGCCAAAGGGGCGCAGGCGGACGGCACCGTCCCCACCCAGTGTTAAAGTGCCGTCGGTCCCTTCGAACAGGGCCTCCCCCATGGTCCGCCTGAGGTTGTCCGCAGCATGATCGAGGTGCCGGTTGCCATCGAACAGGGCCTTTGCGCCGTTGGGATGGTCAAAGAGGATATAACCGGCATCTTCGCCCGCGATCGCGGGATTGATCTGGCGCAGGTCCGCATAGACGGCCAGAGGATCGCCCAGAAGGAAGCGGAAGGTATCGACCCAGTGGACGGCGGTCTCGTGGACGAGGAATCGGGTCATCTTCTGGAAATAGGGCTGGCGGGCCAGATAGGCGTCGTGGCCCTGCCCGTCCCCGGGCCGTAGCCGAAATGTGACCTGCTGAACCTGGCCGATATCGCCCCGGTCCAGCGCGCGCTTGATTGCGCGATACCAGGGCTGGAACCTGAAATTCTCGTGCACGACGATGACCGCGCCGGCCGCCTCGGCCTCTGCCGTGATCTGCTCGGCTTCGACGAGGTCGCGACAAAACGGTTTCTGGCAAATCAGCCATTTGATGCCGGCATCGAGCGCGGTCCGGATCGTTTCGGCATGGGCCTCCGGGGGCAGTATGATATCTAGAAGGTCCGGGTTCTGTTCGGCCAGCATGGTGCCCAGATCCGAATAGGCGGGCAGGCCGGTGGCCTTGGCCTTGCCGATGTCCCGGTTGCATGACGCGACCAGGGCAACGCGATCCATGCGTGCCCAACTGCCGTAGTGAAACTGGCTGAAATAGCCGGCACCGACGCAGGCGACCTTCAAGTCCGAACCGTTCGTCATGCCACGAACATGGTGTCGAGCACGGCCCTCGCGGCGGTGTCTGTCGAGGCTGTCCCACCAATATCGCGGGTGGTGGCATCGCCGCGCGCGACGACATCCTCCACCGCTTCACGCAAGCGGGTTCCGTCCCGTGTCATGGCCGGGATGTCATGCTTGATCCCCAGCCAATCGAGCATCATTGCCCCCGACAGGATCATCGCGAGTGGATTTGCGAGGCCCTGTCCGGCGATATCGGGCGCGGAGCCATGGCAGGGTTGGAACACCGCATGTTCGAGGCCGATATCGGCGGAAGGCGCCAGTCCAAGGCCGCCCATCAGTCCAGCCCCGAGATCCGAAAGGATGTCTCCGAACATATTTTCGGTCACCAGCACGTCGAAGTCCCATGGTTTCTGCACCATCCAAAGGGCGGTGGCGTCCACATAGACATGATCCGCCGCCAGATCCGGGTGCCGGCTTGCCTCGGCGTCGAACAATTTGCGGAAGAAGGCAAAGGCCCGGAAGACGTTGGCCTTGTCGACACAGGTGACCCGGCCGGGCCCGCGCCCGGTTTCCTTGCGGGTTCTGGCGAGGGCAAAGGCGAAGGCGAAGAGCTTCTCGGACACCTCGCGGGTGACGAGGAGGGTTTCGCGGGCTTCGTTCTCGGATACCTCGCCGCGGCCCTGCGTATGGAAGAGGCCCTCGGTGCTTTCCCGGATCAGCACGAAGTCGATTTCGCGTCCGGGGGGGAGTGTCAGTGGGCCTTTCTGCCCGGCTTTCACCCGGACAGGTCGCACGCCGGCAAAGAGCTTGAGGGCCTTTCGAAGGTCAATCTGCGGGGAAATCTCGGTGCCATCGGCATAGCGCACATCGGGCAGGCCCATGGCGGAAAGCAGGATCGCATCTGCATTTCGTGCCGTCTCCATCGATGTCTCGGGGAGCGATTCGCCGGTTCGCGCATAATGCGCCGCACCGGCTGGCGCATCCTCGAAGCGCAGAGCGTAAGCCGTGGAGGCATCAGACATACGCTGCAGGATTTCGAGCGTTGGGGCCATGATTTCCGGGCCGATCCCGTCGCCGTGAAACACCGCAATGCTGAATGTCTTGGTCATATCGGGGCCCTTTCTGCGGGTGGATGTGAACGAGTTTTTCGGTCCCGTTCAAACGAAAAGTTGACAACACATAATTTAATGCATACGCAAATAAATGCAATAAGCAATGCAATGACCCAGGGAGGATCAGAAAATGAAACTTGGATTTGCCAAATTGGCCGCCATTGCGGCCCTTGCCGCCGGGCTTGGTAGTGCCGCTTCGGCGCAGGACTATCCCTATCGTGACATCACTACCGCCGTGGTGTGGGGAGCGGGCGGAGGCACCGACAGCATCAACCGCATGATCATGGCCGAGATGGAAAAGCACCTGCCGGTCAGCATCAGTGTGATCAACCAGACCGGCGGGGTCGCTGGCTCCAACGGGATGGTCTACGTGATGAACCAGCCCGACGATGGTTACACGCTGGTGGGCCTTTCCGAATCCAACGTGACAGCAGCGGTTCAGGGCGGCTGGGACCAGAAATTCGACTTCTGGTATCCGTTCATCGTGGGTGGCTCTCCGGACCTGATCTCGGTTCCGGCAGACAGCCCTTACAATACGCTGCAAGAGCTGATCGACGCGGCCAAGGCGTCCCCCGGCACCATTCCGGCGGCTGCATCCGGAGCCGGGTCAATCCACCACCTGAACCTGCTTGCCATCCAGAACGGCGCGGGGGCCGAGTTCCTGTTCGTTCCCTACCAGGGGTCTGCCCCGGGGCAGGAAGCGGCGATTGCCGGTGAAGTTCAGCTGGTCGTCACGTCCCTGGCCGAGCAGGCCGCGCTGATCGAGGGTGGACAGCTGAAGCCGCTGGCCATGCTGACACCTGACAGCGCCGAGATTGCCGGCATGACCGTCCCGTCAGCCTTCGACATCTATGACGGGCTGGACCAGTACCTGCCGCTGATGCAGGCGATCGGCTTTGCGGTGCACAACAGCGCACCTGACGACGTCAAGGCGACCCTTGGCGCGGCCTTCGAGCAGGCGATTGCTTCTGACGTGGTTGCCGAGTGGGCCGAGGCCAACAACTACGCCGTCAGCGGTGCCTATGGTGAGAAGGCTCAAGCGATCTTCACGACGCTGGAGAGCAACTTTGCCTATACGTTGCAAGAGCTTGGCGCGACCACGGTCGATCCGGCCAGCCTTGGCATCGAAAAGCCGTAACCACGTAAGTCAAAGCCTCGGGCGTGGGGCCAGCCCCCGCGCCCGAGGCTCTTTTGGGGGAGGGGACGGAATGGACAGCAAACAGGACGATCAGACTGCGACCTTGCGGGCCCGTGATTTCTGGGGGGCCCTCGTCCTAATCGGGCTGTCGCTGTTCTTCCTCTGGCGGACGATGGATATCCCGCTTTGGGGTGGCAATCGCGCCGGTGTCAGTGCTGCGGCTTGGTATAATTCGGCGGCGATCGTTCCACTCGGAATATTCGCTGGGCTACTGGTCCTTTCTATCGTCCTTTTGGTGATTTCGGTTCGATCCGGTGGGGCACGGGCCGCATTGTCCGCAGTCGGGATCGGCTGGAACGGGGACGAGGCCTGGCGTTTCGTTACACTAGCGATCATCCTGTTCTTCTATGTTGCCGGACTGGTTCCCCGCGTGGATTTCATCCTGTGCAGCGGCCTGCTGATAACGGCTCTGACATATGGATATCACCGTGGGCATCGGTCGCGCATGTCGATTGCCGCCGCTGCAGTGGCCTTGTGCGGGGCTTATGCGTTGCTGCGCCACCTGCCACAGGCCCAATGGGCCGCACATGATGACGATTGGCTGACACTGCTAATCTGGCTGGCCCTGAGCGGAGTAGCCCTGACGCATTCGAGGCGTGACCGGTTCCTGAAAATCCTTCCGGTCATTTCGGTTCTGGCCCCGCTTTTGCTGGTCTGCGCAATGGCCTTCGGGTTCCGGCAGAACGTCCCGAACCGGGGCGGGCTTCTCTTCAAGCAGATCGAATACCACTACTTCGTGACGATCCGTCCGATCTGGAGAACCTGATATGGACTTTGTGCTGATGCAGCTGTCGGGCTTCGGCGGGGCCTTCATGGACCTCGTGCTGGATCCACTGACCTATGCCTACCTGATCATTTCGGTCTTTCTGGGGATCACGTTCGGTGCCCTCCCAGGCCTGACCGCGACATTGGCGGTGACGATCCTGACGGGCTTTTTTGGCAACAAGATCCCGCTGGATTACTCACTGATCGCCCTGCTGGGCGCCTATGTCGGCGCAATCTATGGCGGGTCCTATCCGTCAATCCTGCTGAACATTCCCGGCACGGCGGCAAGTGCCGCAACGGCCATGGATGGCTATCCGCTTGCCAAGGCGGGGCGCGGCGGAGAGGCGCTTGGCCTGACCACGACGGCCAGCTTCATCGGCACGCTGATCGGGACCATCGCACTGCTGGTTTTCGTCTGGCTCCTACTCCTGCTGTCGCAGAACATCGCCAGCCCGGAAAAGGCCCTTCTGGCGCTTTTCGGGATCCTCCTGTCCGGAACGCTGATGTCCGAGGACCTTGTGATCAAGGGTTGGATATCCGGCCTGATCGGGCTGGCGATGGCCATGGTGGGGCTCGACCCGCTGCTGTCGGAGCCGCGCTACACCTTCGGTTGGTCCTACATGCTGAGCGGCTTTCAGGTGGTTCCCGTCCTGATGGGCGCTTTCGCGGTGCCGCAAATCATTGAGGGGATGCGGCATATGGAGATGGGGAAGGTGGTTCAGTTGAAGGGCCGGATCCTTCCAAACCTCAAATCCGTCCGGCGCTACCTGCCAACGATCACCCGGTCAGGCGTGATAGGCACCGGCGTTGGCGCCCTGCCCGGTGTGGGCGAGGACGTGGCTGGCTGGGTCAGCTACGGCGTGGGGAAGACTGTCAGCAAGGAAGGGAACAAGTTCGGAAAGGGCTCTCTGGAAGGGCTGTTGTCTTCGGAGACGGCAAATAACGCCTGCATCGGCGGTGCACTGATCCCGCTTCTGGTCCTGGGCATTCCCGGCTCGCCCCCGGCGGCGGCGCTGATGGGGGCCTTCAAGATAAACAACATCATTCCGGGTCCGACGATCGATCCGGCGATTATCCTGCGTGTCGTCGCGATCATGGTTCTGGCATCGCTCACGATGTTCATCATGGGGCTGTTCACGGCCCGCATCTTCATCAAGATCCTTGCCATCCCGCAGGTGGTCTTCCTGCCCATCGTCATGGTGCTGACGACGATCGGGTCGTTCAGTGTGGGCGGCGGCATCAACGACCTCTATCTGATGCTTGGCGTGGGGTTCGTGGCCTACTTCATGAACCTGATGAAGTATCCGATCGCGCCGCTGGTGATCGGCGTTATCCTGGGCGGTTTGTTCGATGAAACCTTCCGGCGGTCGCTGCTGATTTCGGGGGGTGATCTGGCGGTCTTTGCCTCGCGGCCGATTGCTGCCATTCTGCTGGCACTTAACTTGGCCCTGATCGCCGCACAGGTCCCGGTGGTGAAACGGGCCTTCGGGCGGCTGCGCGGGAGGAAAGTGTGATGTATGCGGTCGTTGTGACCTTCGAGATCAAGGAAGACCGGATCGGGGCGTTCATGCCTGCGATGCTCCAGAACGCGCGGACCTCTCTGTCTGAGGAACCGGGATGCCGACGTTTCGATGTCTGCACCGACCCGGGCCAACCGACCGAGGTATTCCTCTACGAACTCTACACCGACCGCGCCGCCTTCGACGCGCACCTGGCCTCGGCCCACTTCCGGACCTTCGATTCCCATGTGGCCGAGATGATCGCCACGAAGGATATCCGGACCTACGCGGAGGTCGCCTCATGAGCGAGTGGGAGGTCTACGCGGTCAAATACGCGGATCGCAACACGCGCACCCGTGCGGACAGTTTCATCTTCGACGACAACCACGATGCGCCGCATGCGATGGACTATTTCATGTGGCTGCTGCGACGCGGGGCGGAGGTGATCCTTGTCGATACGGGCTATGACGCTGGTGAAGCCGCCGCGCGGGGGCGGCCGATCCGGCTGGATCCGGTAGCCTCCCTTGTCCCGTTCGGGATCAGCCCAGAGGACGTGAGCGATATCATCGTAACGCATCTGCATTACGATCACGCGGGCGGGCTGCACCTTTTCCCTAATGCGCGTCTGCACCTGCAAGCGGCCGAGATGGCCTATGCCACCGGACCCTGCATGTGTCACGATACGTTTCGCATGCCTTTCACCGTCGGCCATGTCTGCGAGGCGATCAGGCGGCTCTACTCCGGCAAGGTCACTTTCTATGACGGCGAGGCGGAAGTGGCCGAGGGCGTGACGGTTCACTGCATCGGCGGCCATAGCCGCGGGCTGCAATGTGTCCGTGTTCGGACGCAGGCGGGATGGCTGGTGCTGGCCTCGGACGCGGCCCATTTCTACGAGAATTTCATGGCACGCAAACCGTTTCCGATCGTCGTCGATCTGCAGGACATGCTGGACGGCTTTGAGACGCTGGAACGGCTTGCTTCCTCGCCAGGCCTGATCGTGCCGGGCCATGATCCAATGGTTCGATCCTATTTCCCAAGCAGCCTGAGCCCTGACATCTTCCGATTGGATGCGGGGCCAGAGAGGGACATTGCCTCATGAAGATCGGCGTAATCGCGGATGACTTTACCGGGGCCTCCGATATCGGACTGACCCTGGCAGAGGCGGGGATGTCCGTCGCGCAGTTCATTGGCGTGCCAACCGAAGCCCCTGACCCCGGCCTCGGCGCCGGGGTCGTGGCCCTGAAATCGCGCACGGCGCCAGTCGCCGAAGCCGTGGCCGAGTCCCTGGCCGCCTGTGACTGGCTTCTGGCCCAGGGGGCGCGACAAGTCATCCTGAAGGTCTGTTCGACCTTCGACAGCACGCCCAAAGGCAATATTGGGCCAGTTCTGGATGCGCTGACAGGGCGGCTTTCTGCCGGGCCGGTGATCGTCTGTCCAGCATTCCCGGAAAACGGGCGCAGCGTTTATCAGGGGCACCTATTCGTGGCGGACCGGCTGTTGAACGAAAGCGGGATGCAAGATCATCCGCTGACCCCTATGATCGACCCCGACCTGCGGCGCGTCCTGGGCGCCCAATCCACCCGCGAGATCGGCCATGTTCCGTCACTGACCGTGGGTCAAGGGCGCACGGCGATTGGGGCTGCGCTGATGGGGAATCGCCATCTGATCACCGATGCCATCACCGATACCGACCTGATCGAGATCGGTGCCGCCGCCCGAGATCTGCCGCTGCTGTGCGGAGGTTCGGGCATCGCACTTGGCCTGCCCGCCAACCATGGCCTGACCCCGAGGACCCCGGGCTGGACCGGTATCCGCGGCCCCGGCGTGGTCCTGTCGGGGTCATGCAGCCGGGCAACCCGGGCGCAGGTCGCCGCATTCGCGGCCGGGGCCCCGAGCCTTCAGATCGACGCCGAGACCGCGATGCGCAACGGCTATGACCCGGCCCAGCTGGCCGAGTGGGCGTTGGCCCAGACGCAACCGGGCCTGATCTATTCCTCCGCCGACCCGGACGTGGTGGCGGCGGCGCAAACGCGGTTCGGAGCCGGGCGGGCCGCCGCTACGATCGAAAGCCTGTTCGAACGTCTTGCGGCCGAACTGGAGACGCGCGGAGTGCGGCGGATCGTCGTGGCTGGCGGGGAAACCTCCGGGTCGGTAGTGCGCGGCCTCGGGGCGCGGCAGCTGAGGATCGGACCCCGGGCCGCAGCCGGCGTGCCGCTGGTATCGACGGGCGGCCTCGCACTGGCGCTAAAATCCGGTAACTTCGGCGGACCCCGGTTCTTTCAGGAGACATTGACCGCGATGGAGCAGGACGCATGAGCGAGGCATCCAGGCTCAGGGAGGATATCTGCGTCCTGGCCAAGTCCCTGTTCGATCGGGGTCTTACCGGCGGGTCCTCGGGAAATATCTCTGTGCGGTTGTCGGACGGGTCGGTCCTGGTCACACCGACCGGGCGGGCCATGGGGTTCCTCGATCCCGCGCAGATCAGTCACCTCGACGCGGATTTCAACCTGCTGTCCGGGGATCCGCCGACCAAGGAAACGCCGCTGCATTCCGCCTTCTACGAGACGCGAACGGGCACCGGCGCCGTTGTCCATCTGCATTCGACCCATTCTGTCGCCTTGTCGATGTTGCCGGACACCGATCCTGATGACGTGCTGCCGCCCCTGACCCCCTATTCGATCATGCGGGTGGGGAAGGTGAAACTGTTGCCGTTCTTCGTGCCCGGCGATCCGGCCATGGGCGACGCGGTACGGGGCCTTGCAGGAAAACGCGCCGCTGTGCTGCTCGCGAACCACGGGCCGGTGGTGGCGGGCAAGGACCTTTGGGCGACTGTCTTCGCGATGGAGGAGTTTGAAGAGACCGCTAAGCTCGCCTTGCTGACTCGGGGGCTGGAGCCGAGGGCGCTGGACGAGGCTGCCATCCGGGCGGTCGTACGTAAGTTCGAAGTCGATTGGTAATTGACACAAGTTAACAAGTGCGGGTGGCCAATAGGATTGTCCGTCGTCATATAAAGTTGGACATCAGAGCGGCTTGAGCCTTGGAGGCTCTGGCTCGTTAGTGTGATTGATTATGCTGCTTGTTTTTCGTGATAC
>JAHDIS010000070.1 GCA_020630695.1 Paracoccaceae bacterium
GATCGGAGAGATCAAACTGTTCAAGGCCTGCCAGCACATCGACATCTACGGCGATCCACTGGCCCCATACATGTGGCGGGCCGATGGCAGTCTGGCGCCCACTGGTATTATCGGGGATACGGGCAGCCATGTGTTCAGCTTCATGGAGTTTCTGGTCGGCAGGGTGTCTTCCCTGATCGCAGACAGCTACATCACGGCACCAAAACGGCCCAAGATCGAAGGTCTTGGCTATGGCGATGCGGCACCCGACATCACCGAAGACACGGAATGGGGCGACGTCACGAACGCCGATGGCACCAACATCCTGTGCACCTTTGAAAACGGGGCCAAAGGGCTGATTGATTTCAGCCGTATCGCCACGGGCCGCAAGTTCATGCAGACCTACGAGATTTATGGCACCAAAGGCAGCCTTTCTTATACGTTCGACGAGGTGAACCGCCTGCGGTTTTACACCAACGACGATGCAGCCGGACGACGCGGTTTTCGCGAGATCGACGTCGGCCCCGAGCATCCGACCTATGCAGCCTTTCTGCCGCTGCCGAACTTCGCGCTTGGCTACAACGAAGGCAAGATCATCGAGATTGCCGAAGTGATCAAATCGATCACGTCAAATGCCCCCATGTGGCCGACCTTCGAAAACGGCCACCACATTTGTCAGATCGTGGATGCCTGCATGGCCTCCTCGGACAAGCGTGCCTGGGTCGATATTACCTGAACCGAAGGAACGATCATGTCCTTAACCGTCCCACAAAAGATTTTGGATGCGCTGACAGATGTGGTGATGCCGCGCCTGAAACCCGCGCCAAAGGCCGCTGAGACGATCCGGATCGGTGATTTTGATCTGCCGGTCTATCGGACCGGCGCCCTTGTCATTGGCAGCGGCGCAGCG
Source organism: Paracoccaceae bacterium (assembly GCA_020630695.1). GTDB lineage: Bacteria > Pseudomonadota > Alphaproteobacteria > Rhodobacterales > Rhodobacteraceae > Thalassococcus_A > Thalassococcus_A lentus. Next base: position 890 of record JAHDIS010000070.1, read on the forward strand.
GGCTTGCGCGCGGCCGTCGAAATGAAGCGGCGCGGCGTTGATGTGACGATCATCAGTCAAAGCGCATGGGGCGGGACGTCAGCCTGTTCCGGCTCGGACAAACAGACCCTGCACACCGCCAATACCAAGGATCAGGGTGACAACTTTCAGGCCATGGCCGAAGCGATCCGCGCAGGCGGGGCCATGGATGAGGACACCGCGTATATCGAGGCTGTCGGCTCGGTCCGCGCGATGGCCTCGCTACAGTATCTGGGCCTGCCTTTGCCTCAGGATCATCTGGGCGGCACGTTGCGCTATCAGACCGACCACGATGAGGTTGGGCGCGCTACATCATGCGGCCCCCGTACATCGCGCTTGATGGTCAAGGTTCTGGCCGAAGAGGCAATCCGCCTCGATATCCCGTTTTTCAACCAGACGACAGCGATCAAGGTGCTGAAGAACACGCAGGGTGTGACCGGGCTGCTGGCCATCCGCCCCAAGGAAAGCACCGACGCGAACCCTTATGGGTTGGCTGTTTTTCCCTGCTCCGCATTGGTATTTGCCGCTGGTGGCCCGGGCGAGATGTATCGTGACAGCGTGTTTCCGAATGGCTGTTTTGGCACGTTGGGCATGGCACTCGAGGCCGGGCTGGAACTGACGAATATCACCGAAAGCCAGTTTGGCATCAGCACCCGACGAGAGGGATTCCCGTGGAACCTGTCGGGAACCTATGTGCAGGTCATCCCGCACATCTACTCGGTCGACGGCGACGGCACAGAACATCATTTCCTGGCTGACTACTATCGGACTACGCAGGAAATGGCCTCGAACATTTTCCGCAAGGGATACCAATGGCCCTTTCACGCAAGCCGTATGCTGGATTTTCAATCAAGCCTTATTGATCTTGCAATCTTCCGTGAAGGCCAGAAAGGCCGCCGCGTCTTTATGGATTTCAATCGCAATCCAGAACCGATTGACGCCCCGTTCAGTCTGGAGCGGCTGGACATCGATGTGGCTGACTATTTGCGCAGCGCCGGTGCGGATCACGCGCTGCCGATTGACCGCTTGCGCCACATGAACCCGCTCGCGATCGAACTGTACAAGCGATACAAGGTTGATATTTCGGCAGATCCTTTGGAATTCGCGGTCAACAACCAGCATATGAATGGCGGGATCGCGGTCGATACTTGGGGACGTACGAATATTCCAGGCATCTACGCGGTGGGTGAGGCCTCGGGCACACATGGTGCGACCCGACCCGGTGGTTCAGCACTGAATGCAGGTCAGGTCTTTGGCACGCGGGTCGCCGAACACATCGGCGCAGCGGGTACCGCGCGCACGCCCTCGCAATCCGATGTGTCGGGTGCTGCCGCAACGGCCATATCCGACGTCACGCGCCACCGAAAAAGCGACAGCCCATTGACCTGGAAGGACATCCGGGCCGATGTGCAGGCCCGCATGAGCGACCATGCCGGCATTCTGTGCAACCCCGCCGATGTGTCAGACGCCTTGACCGACGCCCGCGCCCTGAACACCCGAATCCGTGATTTAGGTATCGCTGTGGCGCGTAATGCCGAGATGGTCCGCGCGGTTCAATGGCAGCAGATGGCGCTTGCGTCAGAAGCCGTGCTTGCTGCCCTCGATCACTATATCGCAAAAGGCGGCGGCAGCCGTGGCGCCCGGGCGATTTGCGACCCACTGGGTGAATCATTGCCGATGTCAGTGCAAGGACCGCTGCCCGAAGTTCGATTTCGCACCGAACGAGAGGCCGACAAGAACAGCCAGTTGAAAGTCCGTCTTGATGGCACGAATTTCGTCATCACGGATGTCGCGAACCGATGCTACGATGGCGACAAATCCTTTTTTGAACGCGATTGGCCAGCATGGCTGACCGGCGATATCTACAGATCTGGTGTCGAAGCATTCTGCTAAGCTCTCGATTCATCAAACCGCCACTTTGAAGACGTCTACCGTGAAGATGTCCGCAAACCATTGAGCGCTCGTACCAAACGACCGCTTCCCAGCCTCTGCATTGACGCAACCGAAATGAATTTGAACGTTGCTATTGGAAAGTGTGGCCACCTCGCCAAGAACAGAAGCCTTTGACTTGCACATGTTAAGTCGAGACGAATTGTTTATGGCGCGGCGGATCTGGGTCGATATGGCTCGACCAATCGCTCCGACTTGGTGACCCAGATCCAAACTCATGCCGAGAGCGCACACAATTCATTGATTTCGATGGTGCCCCCACACGGACTCGAACCGCGGACCTACTGATTACAAATCAGTTGCTCTACCAGCTGAGCTATAGGGGCACTGCGCGCACCTGATAAGGCATTCTGGCGCGCTGTTGCAAGCGTAAATCTTCGGGTTTTTTCCATTTTTCTTTATCCCCTCCAGTACCACTGCAAACAGCCGTTTGTTGAGGGGCCCGGTGACCCGGCAGGCCAATGACAAACGAAGTGTGTGATCGCTGGCACGTATTGGGCTGCTCTGTGCCTGTGCCCTGTTCGTAACTGCAAAAGCGCTTATACTGCGGCGCAAAGCAAACGGGAAAACCGGACACATGCAGGTAATTCTTCATACTGGCGCGCATTGCACGGACGAAGACCGGGTGCTCAAGTGCCTGTTGCGCAACGCCGACACCTGGCGCCATGAGGGGATCGCTGTGCCCGGACCGGGCAAGTACCGCCAGCTTCTGACCGACGCGGTCAATTCAATGGCGAATGCCGAACCGGCCCCGGACGCGCGCGACGTGTTGCTGGACACCATTCTTACCGTAGATCCTGAGAACGTCGACCGGCTGGTACTGAGCCACGAAAACCTGTTTTCGGTGCCCAAGCTGCTGCTCGGCGGCGGGCGGCTCTATCGCAAGGCTGAAAGCCGCCTGCAAATGATCTGCGACCTGTTTCAGGGCGATGAAGTCGAACTCTTTATGGGGTTGCGCGATCCGGCCACATTTCTGCCTGCCGTCTTTGCAGCGACACCGCACGAAACCTTGGAAAGCTTCCTGAACGGTGTTGATCCCGCCTATGTCAGATGGTCGGATTTGATCCGCCGCATCCGTACAGATGTGCCCCAAGTCCCAATCACGGTTTGGTGCAACGAAGACACCCCCCTGATCTGGGGTGAAGTCATTCGCGAGATGGCTGGTATTGAACTGACCCGGAAAATCATCGGGGCGTTCGATGTCTTTTCCGACATCATCAGCACCGAAGGCATGAAACGGTTCCGCGCATTTCTGAAAGAACATCCAAACATCAACGAAATGCAGAAACGCCGGGTCATGTCGGCGTTTCTCGACAAATACGCGCTGGATGAGGCAATCGAAGAAGAACTGGACCTGCCCGGCTGGGACGAAGCCTATGTCGATGCCCTGACCGATTTATACGATCAGGACATGGATCTCATTGCGAGCATGCCGGGCGTGACCGTTATCGCGCCCTGACACGCCGCATTGGCTCAGGCCATGCCCAGCGCGCTTTTGTACATCTCCAACACCGCCTCTTCTTCGGCAATGTCGTCCTGATCGCGCTTGCGAAGCGCAATCACCTTGCGCATCACCTTGGTGTCGTAGCCGCGACCCTTGGCTTCGGCCATGACTTCTTTTTGCTGATCCGCGATGTCTTTCTTCTCGGCTTCCAAACGCTCAAACCGTTCGATGAAGCTGCGCAATTCGCCAGCGGCGACGCCGTAGCTGCCTTCAGATGAATCCTGCATGGGTCTCTCCTGCCTATGGAGGGGTTTGGCTACACCGACCACGCCAAACCATCAAGGGCTTGCGGGACGGGTCATGCTCTTGTAGCGCAAAGCGCTGAAACCACATGCGCAAAGGATAGCACAATGGATTGGATGGTTTGGGCTGGAACGGCCATTTCGCTGGCAGGCTTGGCTGGTCTTGTCTGGTGCATTTTGCGTGTATGGCGTGCGCGCAAGGCCGATCTGAGCGATGAAGAGCTGCGCGATGTCGTGCGCGGCGTTGTTCCGATCAACATGGGCGCGCTGTTTGCGTCCGTCATTGGCCTGATGATGGTGGTGCTGGGGATCTTTCTGGGCTGACACTGTTCGGGGGAATTCCCGTTCAGAGCTGATCGAACGATTTGCCGTTCTTGATGAGCTCTGACCAGAGATCAATCGGCGTCCAAAACGCCTGATCGGGGTGATCCACGGCCCGGAGCGCAGATTGTGTGGCGAGCAAACCGCGCAATGAAACCGCCTTCATGATGCCGCCCCGCCATGCCGGGAACTGCATGCCCAAGACACTGACCACATCCAGATCGGACGCACGTTGCGCCATGCCGCTGTCCAGCGCACGCAGGCCTTCGTTAACCACAGCACCGGTGACGGCGGCAACCAGATCGTCTGGCTTCCATGTTTTGGACGGACGCTTGGCTTCGAGCAGGCTGGCAAGCTGCGGGTCGGTTTCAGCTTTGCCATCAACCCAGCGATAAAATCCCATTCCTGCCGCCTGCCCTTTGCGGCCTTCTTTCAACAAAATCGCCGACCAGTTGACCCCACCGTCGCCGCGGTCAGCCTTGGATGGTTGGGCCAACCCGATCAAATCGCGGTTCTGAAACGGCATGATTGGCCAGCCCCAATCACGAAGAGCATCATCAATTGCGTAGGGGTCTGCGCCTTTGTCCACCAATCCATCGACGGCCCGATGCAACGCAATGCTCAGCCGTCCAACAAGGCTGTCCCCCTGCGACCGCACCTGGACCGGCACCTTTCCGAGACGCTGAACCAAAGACTGCGCCATGGCGACCTGCGTTGCGGTTCCGTCAGGGCCCTGAACGACCTCGGCCATGCGCGCGTGGAACACCGGCGGCGCAAATCTGAGACCAACCTCATCCACCCGCCCCGGCATCGCGACCACACGGACCATCTCGGCAGGGGCTGGCACGTTGCCCTGCCCCGGTGCCGCATGCACGATCAGGTCGGCGCCGCTGACCATATCTTCACTTTCCCCGGTCTTGAGGCGTCTCATATGTCCGTCAGCCGCTTTTCGCGACAGCGCGCCATTTGCAACGTTCTGATCGAAAATTTGGCGGATCTGGTCGGCACCCTCTCCGGCGCGCTTTTGGTCTCGTGTCCCCCAATGCACATTCAAACCGGAATTGAGCGCCACAAGGGCAATCTGCAGCGCCAATGGCCCGCCGCCCAGCACGGCGATGCAAGAGACTTTCTTAGCGACATGTGCGCCTTTCAGCTCGAACCGGGCCGCCCGCCATTCGGCAACAAACGAATGGCGCAACCCCCGAGCAGTCTCAGCCGACAGACAGGTTTCGAACGCGTCTTCTTCCATGGCCAGCCCGGCCTCGAACGGAAGCAAGGCTGCAGCCTCGACCAACTCCACGATCCGCGCAGGCGCTTCGCCCAAGCCCGTGGGCAAGTCTTCCCGCGCTGCGGCCACAGCCGCGACAAAGCCCTGCATATCCATGAAGCCACGCGTCTCATCGCTGAGCCGGCGTGGGCCTTGATCTTTGTCGCCAAGCACCGCGCAAAACCGCAGCCCCGCCTGACGCAGATCACCGTCTGCGTTCCCGTCGATCAGCGGACGAGCCTCGGGCATCTCGCTGGTCCAGATCTTGCCTTCAAGCAAAAGGCCCAACGCGTGCTTTGCGCCAATCAGGCGCGGCAGCCGTTGCGAACCACCAGCCGAAGGCGGCAAGCCAAGACGTACATCCGGCAGGCTGAGCCGGGTGCCCTTTGCCGCCAAACGATAGTGAGCGGACAAAGCCAGTTCAAATCCGGCGCCATAGACCGTTCCGTGCAAGGCAGCGACGACTGGCTTTTCGCAGTATTCAACACGCTCACACAGATCGCGAAGCGTCGGCTCTCCGATGCCCTTGTCAAACTCGTTCAGGTCTGCGCCAGCGGGAAATGTCTGCCCCTCGCCAATCAGCAAGATCTGCCGAACGGCCTCGTCTTCCTCGGCACTGTCCAAGGCATCCATCAAGCTCTCGCGCACCGCCTGCGACAAAGCATTACCCGGCGGATTGCGGATGCTCAGAACTGCAACCCCGGCGTCAACGGAATAGCCGATTTTGTCTGCCATTTGCCTGTCATACCGGATGTCGAACGCGTCCGGCCCCATTCTGCGCAGCGCTTGATGCGCCCTTTGGCGCAAGTATGTGGGCAATGCAGGGCGTCAGGCAAGCGTTTGGCCATCCAAGCCCGAAACAAGCCCGCAAACGTGACTTGCAGGACTCAAACCGCCCCCGCCAAAGATGGCGCGTTTAGAAAGGCATATTGTCAAATTGCGCTTCGACGCTTTCGTCGATCCGATCCGCTAGGCGTTGCCGGGCCCAGACAGGAACCGTGGTCCCACTACTTTCGAGGGTCAGAACAATTTCATCCAGATGCTCAAAGAGTTCCGCACGCTCAGACTCGGACGCTGCGTTTATCTGTTCGCGCAATGCGTCAAGCCTTGCCAAAAGTTCCTGCGCCATGATGACCTCCGTTCAATTGCCGCGATCATCGAACCGCCAGAGCCGTTGGCCCATGACACAGGTCAAACTCACAAAAATATTTCATTCACCACCAAAAGCGCTTGAAACATATTCGCAAAAATGTATATGTGTTTTCAACACGCGAAAGGATGCGACATGACACCTGAAGTGACCGGATTTTTCGACGACGCCACCAACACCATTTCCTATGTGGTGCGTGACCCCGAGGGCAGCGCCTGCGCAATCATCGATTCAGTGCTGGATTTCGACTATAGCTCGGGCCGGACAGACACGCGTTCGGCGGATGCTGTCATCGCCTTCGTGCAAGAAAAAGGCTATGAAGTGCAATGGCTTCTGGAAAGCCATGTCCATGCCGACCATCTTTCGGCGGCGCCCTACATTCAGGAAAAACTGGGTGGGAAAATCGGCATCGGCGACCGGATCACCGTTGTTCAGGACACCTTTGGCAAGGTCTTTAACGAAGGAACAGAGTTCCAGCGTGATGGCAGCCAGTTCGATCAACTCTTCGAAGAAGGGGACAGTTTCCACATCGGTCAAATGCGCGGCGATGTCCTGCACACCCCCGGCCACACACCGGCCTGCCTGACCTATGTGATTGGCGATGCGGCTTTTGTGGGCGACACGCTCTTTATGCCTGACTTTGGAACCGCACGCTGCGATTTCCCTGGCGGCTCGTCCGAGCTGTTGTTCGACTCCGTACAGAAAATTCTGGCGCTTCCCGAGGAAACCCGGATTTTCGTTGGCCACGACTACAAGGCCCCGGGTCGCGAAGAATACGCTTGGGAAACAACAGTCGGCGCGCAAAAAGCGCTCAACGTGCATGTCGGCGAAGGCAAGTCCAAGGCGGATTTTGTCAAAATGCGCGATGGCCGGGATGCGACGCTCGCAATGCCCAAGCTGATCATCCCCTCTTTGCAGGTCAACATGCGCGCGGGCCAAATGCCGCCAGCGGACGACGATGGCAACGTCTATCTGAAAGTGCCTGTCGACAAGCTCTGAAGCAATTCAATCACGATGACGCGCACGATGATTGCAGATTGCGCGTCACTCCCCCGACGCGAACCGGGGAAACGGACAAAAAGGAAATGGGTCTATGGAACAGGACTGGATATTTGGCCTGCTCGGCGGATTGCTGATCGGCACAGGGGGGGCAATCTTTCTGCTCGCGAATGGCCGCATCATGGGCGCCAGCGGGATCATTGGCGGATTGGTGGACGGCTCCGGCCATTCGGATGCCGCGGAACGTTTGGTGTTTCTCGCCGGCGTTGCAGCGCTTCCTGTTTTGCTGATGCCGCTGTTCGGCAGCGTGGACACCCATGTCACAGACAACATCCCGGTCCTGATCGCCGCCGGACTTCTGGTTGGTTTTGGGACACGCCTCGCCAACGGGTGCACATCGGGGCACGGCGTTTGCGGAATGTCACGGCTGTCTCTGCGTGGGATCATAGCCTCGGTTACGTACATTCTGGCTGGTGGCATCGGTGTCATCATTTTCCGCCACCTGCTTGGAGTAATCTGACATGCGTTTGATTTTTGCACTGATCGCCGGGGGGTTCTTTGGCGCAGGCCTGTTTATTTCGGGCATGACCGACACCCGCAAAGTTCAGGGATGGCTGGACGTCTTCGGCGACTGGGACCCAACCCTTGCCTTTGTCATGGGCGGCGCAATGCTTCCGATGGCCGTCGCTTGGATGATCACAAAGCGCCGCAGCTCAGCCCTGCTGGGCACGTCGTTCCCGCCCAAGCCGCCAACCCGCATCGACCGATCGCTGATCGCCGGTTCGGTGATGTTCGGCATGGGCTGGGGATTGGTTGGCCTTTGCCCTGGTCCCGTTATCGCTTCGTTGTCCTACGGCGGTGGCTCGCTTTATATCTTCCTCGCGGCGATGCTGGCCGGCATGGCGCTCCTGCCGGTGGTGCGAAGCCGTCTGGACAGGACCGTGGCAGCAGAGTAATCCCGGGACATGGATATGCGACAGATTACCGACAGCTATTTCGTCAGCCCTCAGATTGACTTTGCTGATATCGAAGCAATCAAAAAGGCGGGCATCACATTGGTCATTGCGAACCGGCCTGATGTAGAAGTGCCGCCATCCCACAGCGCCGAGGCCATCGGCGCTGCCGTGCGCGAAGCGGGCATTGCTTTCGAAATCCTTCCCATCACACATCAAACGCTGACACCGGACAACATCGCTGCGCAATCTGCGCTAATCACCGGTGCCGAGGGTCCGGTGCTGGCCTATTGCGCCTCCGGTACCCGCAGCACGATCATCTGGGCCTTGGGCGCAGCAGGCGACACGCCCAGCGATGAAATCATCGCCTCAGCAGCCAAGGGTGGGTATGATCTGGCAGGATTGCGCCCAACACTTGAGGCTCTCGCCGCGCAAGCGGGCTGAGAACAGGCGCACAGAGCGCTGATCAGTCCAACAGGCTTTGCTCAAAATCCAGCAGCGGATCGGCCAGATCCGCAAATTCGCGGTCCGCGCTCGCTTCGTCGAAATTCAAAGAACCGGGAGTTTCCTGTGGCAAATCTGGTAGCGACTCCGCGTCCGCTTGTGATTGCTCGCTCGGCACAGTGGGTTCTTTAGTCACGGATTTCCGCGACTTTTTCGAAGCCGCCTTGGGCCGCTTGGTTTTCGCCGCCGCAGTATCAACATCAGTGGCCTCTTCAGCACCGGCCGGAGCGCTTGCGATCGGCCAGGTCAGGCGTACAGCCTTCATTCCATTGAGCTGGCCTAATTTCCCACGGGCCACCAAATGACCCTGAGCCGCCTGCAGATGCACATCTTCCAGACTGTCAGGGTGAATGGTCAGAACATCGCCCGGCTTAAGGGATTGGGCCTTGCCCAAGGGCAGCGAAATACGCCCCAGCACCGCAGCCAGCCTGACTTGAAGTTGCTCCAGCATATGCGCGTGTGGGTTTGGCTCGCCCTCCTGTAACGCTTCAGCGGTCTCAAGCGCGGCAGGCTGATGGCCCTGAGGCAGAATAATTCGTATGGTCCCCTTACGCCGACCCAGTGCAAGATCAACCTGCACCTCGAAACTGTGATACTGCGGCGCATCCAGCAACAAACCGGCTGCGCGCCGGTCCTCAACCATCGCGCCAAACTGAAATCCCTTTACCTGAGGATGCATCGGGTCTGCGTGCAAATTTTCAGCAAACCGGGCCAGTGCCGCGTCGATCAAGGGGGCAACCATTGCCGCATCGGTCGATGTTACAGAACGCTCTTCCGGCTCCATGGTCGTGACTTGCGCTATGGTCTGAACCTCGATCACGCCGGTCAAAACCGACCGGTCTATTGCCGCCAGTCCCAACGCGCCATCTGGCCCGTCCAGCAAGAGCAGCAGATCATCATCCGTAAGGCAAGCCACGACTCCATCCTGATCGCGCAATTCAACCGTGACAGACTGACAAACCAACGCCAGATCCCAAAGCACATCAGCCGCCCGTGACAACGCCCGGCGGATCGCCTTGGACGGCGACATGCCATGCGCCTCCATTGCGCGCTGTGCCGCCTGAGCCTTTCGGCCCAAAACGTCGCCTGAGCTGGCTTCTGCCATCAATAAACCCATGCCTGTCGATCATGCTGTTGCACGGGACTATGCGCGGATTTGGTTACCAAGCGCTTGACTGCGGAACGGTTTATTGGCGCAAATGATAAATACTATTGGGCAGCCAAGGCCATTGGGCGTGGCAGAACCACGCGAAATGCGGCCCCGCCCTGCCCCGGCAGATAGGTGATTTCGCCCCCAAGCCGCGTCATGATTTCCCGCGAAATCGCAAGACCAAGCCCGGCACCCCCGGCCTTCTGGTCACTTACGCGCGCGAATTTTTCAAAGATCACGTCCTGCGCCTCTGGTGCGATTCCTGAGCCGTTGTCGACAAAGTCGACCACATGACGCCCCTGAATTTCGCTGACGCGGATTTCCAGTCGTGGCGTGTCGGCGTCACAGTATTTCCGGGCATTGGCGATCAGGTTGATGAAAACCTGTGTCAGGCGATCTGCATCCGTATGCAGTGACATTTTTTCCCGCGCTTTGGTGCGCACAATGGTCATCGCGCGTCCTGACCCATCAGCCATAGCCGACGCCAGCGACCGGTCAAGCAGTTCAGCCAGCGTCGTGTCGTTCAGGTTCAGATTGACCTGTCCGTTTTCCAACACGCTGAGATCCAGCAAATCATCCAGCAAACGGGTCAGGCGCACCGCCTCATCATGAATGATGCTCGCATATTTGATCTGATCGACCTCGGACATGCCCGTATTGTCGCGCAGGATTTCCGAGAACGCCCGGATCGAGGTCATCGGCGTACGCAACTCATGACTGATCTGAGACAGGAACCCGTCCTTTTGCACGGACAGCCGGGTCAACTTGTCATTGGCCTGCCGCAATTGCCGTGCCGTGCGGGTCAATTCGCCTTGCTGTGCCTCCAGCCGGGCGGAATATTCCATCATTTGCGCAGTTTCATCCGCAACGGCCATTAGGTCCTGAACTGAAACAGCCATACCTCCAACGATCTGCCCCACCATCGCGTGGGCGGTCGCCGCGCCGACCGAACCCGACAGTTCGCGCTCGAGCGACTCCAGAAAATCGGGGGTCGGATCCGGCAAATGCCCGCCCAGCCCCTGCCGCTGCGCCTCTTGGGCAAATAGTTCCTGCGCCTCGGTCGCGCCAAGAATTCTCTGCGCCATCACCATCAGATCTTCGGCTTCTGCGACCCCACCGGACCAGCTGCGTGCACTCCCGGGCGCATAACGAACATTGACGAATTGCGCGCCCTGAAGCCGCTCCAAGGGTGACGGAAAGCTCAGAAGTGATGCGGCAAAGAACGTGACCGTATTCAATGAAAGGCTCCACAGCACCGCATGCATCAGCGGATCGAGCCCTTCGATTCCGAACAGCGCCTGTGGCTTGAGCCAGCTCAACCCCAAGAACCCAGACTCGAATACCTTGGCCGGAATAATCATGTCTTCGCCAAAGCTGGGCAAAAACAATGTGAAATGCCAAACCGCAAATCCAACGGTCAAACCCGCCAAAGCGCCCACGCGGGTCGCACCGCGCCAAAAGATGCCCCCCAGCATTGCTGGCAGAACCTGCGCGAGCCCGACAAAGGAAACCAACCCGATGGTCGCCAGCGCTTCACCGCCGCCAGAGAGCGCATAGTAGAGGTATCCCAGCAGCACGACGCCACCAATCGACAGCCGGCGCGACAGGATAACCACGTGCCGCACGTCGCCTGACTGGCTGGCCATGCCCTGCCGCACCCGCAACCAGATGGGCATCACAACATGGTTGGACACCATCGTGGACAGGGCGATGGCCGCCACGATGACCATGGATGTCGCAGAGCTCAGCCCGCCAAGGAATGAAAACAAGGCCAGCCCGTCCCGGCCCTGACTGAGCGGAACTGTCAGAACAAACAAATCCGGGTTTGAGCCTTCTGGCAGAATATCCAATCCCACGACGGCGATCGGCACGATGAACAAACTCATCAACAACAAGTAGAGCGGAAAGGCCCAGGCCGCGGTGCGCAACTGCGCATCGTTATCGTTCTCGACCACCAGCACCTGAAACATGCGGGGCAGGCACAAAAAGGCCGCTGCGGAAAGCATGGTCAGACCAACCCAGCGGCCACCATCAATCTGCCACAACCCCAGATCAGAGTTGTCGATCCGCTCCAGCGTCTGGCCAATCCCGCCAGACAAACCCCAAACCACAAAGATCCCGACTGCCAGCAAAGCCGCCAGTTTGACAACTGCTTCCACCGCAATGGCCATAACCACGCCGTGGTGTCTTTCGTTAACGTCAAGATTTCGGGTGCCAAAGATGACCGTAAACACGGCGAGACCGGTGGCAACCCAGAACGCGGTTAGTGGCTGGGTCGGGCCGGTTTCTTCTGCCCCGACCGCAAAGACCTCAACGCTCAGCGTGACGGACTGCAACTGAAGCGCGATGTAAGGCGTCGTTCCGATCACCGCGAGGATCGTCACGCCGATCCCCAAAAGGTTGGATTTGCCGTAGCGCGAGGACAGCAGGTCGGCGATGGACGTGATGTGCTGGCTGCGGCCAATCCTGACCAGCTTTCGCAAAATCCACCACCAGCCGATCATCACCAGCGTCGGTCCCAAATAGATAGTCAGATATTCCAACCCGCTACGCGCTGCGGAGCCAACGGCACCATAGAATGTCCACGCCGTGCAATAGATCGATAGCGACAGCGTGTAGACAATCGGCGCACGCAACCACGATCCACGGCCCTGGCGCGCAGCGCGTTCGGCGACAAAGGCCACAGCGAACAACAGCAGCACGTAACCCAGCGATATCGCAATCAAAAGATTCAGTGTGCTCATTGCCCGGCCTCGCGGCTTGCCCCTTCATCCGGAGCACGTCCCTGATCACGTCGGTTAAGCAACAAAATGATAAACGCCGCGCAGACGACCAAACCGCCCCAGACCGCGAAAATGTAGATCAAGGCGCTGGACGCGCTTTGGCCTTTTCCGGATGCACCCCAAAGCAGTGGCACCATCCACAGCAACAAACCAAGCACCGGCAGCACGCGGGCGCTGTCGGCAAGCCTGCGTCTCCGATATGTCTGTTTTTGCAGGAAAACAGAGCCGACCGGCTCTTCGATCTCTCGGTCCAGTTGGTCGCTTTGGCCCGCGTCATTCATGCAGCGGACAACGCGCGAACCGCGTCCAGAACTTCGGCATTGGAAAAGGGCTTGGTCATGAACTGGTTTGCGCCGGTGCGTTCGGCAAGTTCCCGATCTTTGGCCTGTCCGCGCGCAGTCAGCATCAGCACCGGCAGATCCGCGGTCTGCGGGTCATCCCGAAGATCGCGCAGAATGTCATAGCCCGACCGCCCCGGCAGCATCACATCAAGGATCAATACATCCGGCGCTTTCTGCCGTACGATATCGACCGCATCAATTCCGTTAGAATGCGTATCCACGCGCCAGCCATCGCGCGACAGAATAAAACTGATCGCTTCGATGATGTTTGGCTCATCCTCGATCAACAAGACTGATCCTGGCATTTGGTCCCCTCCGTCGCGGGGGCTTTTTTGGCTTTCCCTTCCGCGCGCTGCCAACTCTAGTGCGCGAACATACCCAGTGTCAAAAACCGTTCAAGTCGACGTTGCCAGGATCGAGGGTTCGCGCCGCGCTGGACATTGCACCTTGGCGCAAATCCGGCAGGTCACACCGACCCCCAGCGGCGTCTCGACCGATGCGTCGCGCGACTGGGTATCCCGAGTTATCAGCATATGGGCCTCGAAAAGCGGATCACGGGCAACGGCGATCGGCCCGATAGGCTCGGCCACTGTTTCTGCCAGAAAACGCGCATCCTGACGGCCGGTCTGCTCGATCGGGGTCTGAAGCAGAACCATTGGCCGGCTCAGAGCCCGATATAGCGGCCAAAGCGGACAAGCCGCGCCAAATTTGGGCATCGGAAAGTCGGCAAGCGGCTTGCGATACCGCAAAAAGCCGGACGAATCGCAAATAGCCAATCCAACGGGCTGTGGCAGCGCGTCATCAGGCATTGCAGCCAGCCTCCGCATGAGTAGCGAAGGGGCAAGGCCCGTCGCAACCGCCAAACGCCCGACCTCTAACCCGTGGTCTTGCACCGCGCTTAGCACCGCATCTTGCGGCATGGCCTGCGCGTCCTTTTGGTATTGCGACAACCATTCTTGCAACAAGGCAGCAGCCTGCGCGGACAACCCTTTGCCCAGCTCCTTACTGATCGCGGCCAGATCGGACTGTGGCTGCTCAAGATCGGCAACATGATGGCTCAACTCTTCGAGCACATCGTCCATTTCTTCCTGCGGGCTGCCGACGCGCGTGGTTTCGCGTTCATCTGCTTCGAGATAGCTAACCAAGCCCCGGCTCGTATCGGCCAACCGCGCGCTGTCTTCAAAGATATTGCGATGAAACCGGGCCTGCCACTCGGGTTCAATGTCTCCCGGCTCGGCGAGGATGGTTGCGGCTGAACGGATCGCTGTAACCGTTGACAGCATCTCGTGCAGCGAGGCCGCCAGATGCGGATCGTGGGTCATCCGGTCCGTGAGCGTTTCGATTGTCCGCTCGAGCGCCGCGATCCTGCCCCGGCTGTCGGCCAGCAGTTGCGCCCACCCCGGAAAGCGCCCTGCAAATTCGTCGACCCTTTCTTGCTCGGCACCAGCGCCGGGCATGTCCGACGCCGCCTCTCGCAACGCCTCGATCAGACTGACCCCAGCCCCGTCCGCCAGCAGTCCGGCATCGACTTGCAGCACCTCTGCGATGCGCAACAAAAGCTTGCCGCCGATTCTGCGCCGATTGTGCTCAATCAGATTGAGGTAGGAGGCTGAAATACCAGCCTCGCGGGCCAATTCGGCCTGTTTTACACCACTGGCAATACGTCTTTCACGGATACGACTGCCGGTCAGTGTGTCGCGCGCCATATTCAACCTTTCCGCCTTTGGGTTCGGAATCAAAGGCTTTCTGCGATGCAGTATCAATTTATTTACAGTATACCGCAGAATTCTTTTCAGTCATTGACAAAAAAATCGTTGCGACAAAACGGCTTGTTGCGCGTCTTTACATAGGCCTGCGATACTGACTTTGCACTAAAGTGCGCGCGTTGCCGGGAAGAGGAGCCCGGCCTCGCCTATCACGAAATGGGAGGATTACATGTCCAAGACCAATCTGACACGTCGCGGCGTGCTCAAGACCGGCGCCGTTGCAGGTGCAGGCCTTGCCGTACCGACGTATCTGTCCGCTGCGAGCCACTCTGGCTTCACAAACGCACCGGGCGACAGCTCCGTTACACTGGGCTTCAACGTACCCCAGACCGGCCCTTACGCAGACGAAGGTGCAGACGAACTGCGCGCCTACGAACTGGCGGTAGAGCACCTGAACGGTGGCGGCGACGGCGGCATGATGTCGACGTTCAGCTCCAAAGTTCTGGACGGCACCGGCATTCTGGGCCGCAAGGTCGAGTACGTAACCGGTGACACGCAGACCAAATCTGACGCTGCTCGCGCATCGGCGAAGTCGATGATCGAAAAAGACGGCGCCATCATGATCACCGGTGGTTCGTCCTCGGGTGTGGCCGTTGCTGTTCAGGCGCTCTGCCAGGAAGCCGGCGTTATCTTCATGGCGGGTCTGACCCACTCGAACGACACAACGGGTAAAGACAAGCGGGCCAACGGTTTCCGTCACTTCTTCAACTCGTACATGTCCGGTGCGGCGCTCGCGCCCGTTCTGGCGAATGCATACGGCACCGACCGTAAGGCATATCACCTGACAGCCGACTACAACTGGGGCTACACAACGGAAGAAGCGGTTAAGTCTTCGACCGAAGCCATGGGTTGGGAAACTGTTGCAGCTGTGAAAACACCGCTGACACAGACTGACTTCAGCTCCTACATCGCGCCTGTTCTGCAGTCCGGTGCCGATACACTGGTTCTGAACCACTACGGCGGAAACATGGTCAACTCGCTGACCAACGCTGTTCAGTTCGGCCTGCGCGACAAGCAGGTTAATGGCAAAGACTTCCAGATCGTTGTTCCACTCTACTCGCGCCTGATGGCGAAGGGTGCCGGTGCCAACGTTAAGGGCATCTTTGGTTCCACAAACTGGCACTGGTCGCTGCAGGACGAAGGCTCCAAAGCATTCGTCAAGTCGTTCGGCACCAAGTACGGCTTCCCGCCGTCGCAGGCCGCGCACACATGCTACGTTCAGACCCTGCTCTATGCAGATGCTGTTCAGCGTGCAGGCTCGTTCGCACCATGTGCGGTTGCAGAAGCGCTCGAAGGTTACGAATTCGACGGTCTCGGCAACGGCAAGACACTGTACCGTGCAGACGACCACCAGTGCTTCAAGGACGTTCTCGTTGTGAAGGGTAAAGAAAACCCGACCTCCGAATTCGACCTTCTGGAAATCGTCGAGGTGACGCCGGTTGATCAGGTTACATACGCACCTGACCACCCGCAGTTCCAGGGCGGCGCTCTGGGCACCTGCAACAACGGCGCGTAAGCGACGCTGTTTCGCGGGACAGGCAATGCGCCTGTCCCGCACACTTCTCCCTGTCGGCCCGACCTGGGCCTTTTATCTTTCCGCAATCCGACCGCAAAGGGTGGGACAATGGACGCAATAATCCTGCAAATCCTGAACGGGCTCGACAAGGGCTCGGCCTATGCGCTTATCGCGCTAGGTTTGACACTGATCTTCGGCACCTTGGGTGTCGTCAACTTCGCCCACGGTGCTCTGTTCATGATCGGTGCGTTCTGCGCCGTCACGCTCAGCCGCCTGTTCAGCCTCAGCCATGAAGTGCTGGTGCCGGGCGAAACGGACTTTCTGGGAAATCCCAAAACGAAAGACGTTCCGTACATATACGACTGGTTTGGTGAATCCACCGGCGCTGCGATCATCGACTGGTCCGTGCCGCTCGCAATCCTGTTTGCGATCCCTGTCATGATCGCCGTTGGTGTGATCATGGAGCGTGGCCTGATCAAGCACTTCTACAAGCGTCCACACGCGGACCAGATCCTCGTGACTTTTGGTCTGGCAATCGTTTTGCAGGAAATCATCAAGTACTACTACGGTGCGAACCCGATCCCGACGCCTGCCCCGCAGGCCTTCGCCGGATCCTTCGACTTTGGTGCGATGCTTGGATTTGATCCAAACACGATCATCTATCCGTACTGGCGACTTGTTTACTTTGCCTTCGCCGCGCTCATCATCGGTGCCGTGTTTGCTTTCTTGCAATTCACCACCTTTGGCATGGTCGTTCGCGCCGGCATGGCAGACCGTGAAACCGTGGGCCTTCTGGGCATCAACATCGACAAGCGGTTCACCATCATGTTCGGCTTGGCCGCAGCGGTGGCTGGTCTTGCGGGTGTGATGTACACGCCGATCAACTCGCCGAACTACCACATGGGAATGGACTTTCTCGTGCTGAGCTTTGTGGTTGTCGTTGTCGGCGGCATGGGTTCGCTGCCCGGCGCTGTACTGGCCGGTTTCGTTCTCGGCATTCTGGAAAGCTTTGCTTCGATGCGTGAAGTCATCGACATCATTCCCGGCATCAACCAGGTCATCATCTATCTGGTCGCCATCATCATTCTGTTGACACGTCCCCGTGGCCTTATGGGTCGCAAAGGCGTGATGGAGGACTGATCCATGTTCGGTCTCGAAAAGAAAGACGCGCGCCTTCTGCTGCTGGTCGCAGTGCTGGTCGCCTTCGCCCCCTTCCTGCTGAACCCCTTCCCCGAAGGCAGCGCCATGGCGCAGTTCAACGCAGGCTATCCGGACCTGATGCAGCGTTTTGTGATCTTTGGCATCTTTGCCATCGGCTTTAACATCCTGTTCGGCCTGACTGGCTACCTCAGCTTTGGTCACGCAGCCTTTCTGGGTGTGGGTTCCTACGCCGCGGTCTGGATGTTCAAGCTGCTCAGCATGAACGTGCTGCCAGCCATCATCCTCGCTGTTGCGATGTCCGGGCTCTTTGCTCTGCTGATCGGCTACATTTCGCTGCGTCGCTCGGGGATCTACTTCTCGATCCTGACACTCGCGTTCGCCCAGATGATGTTTGCCCTCGCCTATTCGGTTCTGACGCCCATCACAGGTGGCGAAACCGGGCTTCAACTGGCGCTCGACGATCCGCGGATCCTAGGTACGAGCCAGACAGCCGGAGGCAACATCCCGGTCCCGGGTCTGTTCGGTCTGGAAATGCGTGACAGCGCTGAACTTGTGCTGGGCTCTTGGGTCTTCACCTTCAACGTTGGCTACTACTTTGCAGCCATTGTGATGCTGGTCTCCTTCTACCTGTCGATCCGCATCTTCCGCTCGCCGTTTGGCATGATGCTGCGTGCGATCAAATCCAACCAGCAGCGCCTGAACTACACAGGTCTGAACCCCAAGCCTTACACGCTGGCTGCCTTTGTGATCTCTGGCATGTACGCGGGTCTGGCGGGTGCGCTGATGGCATCGATGGACCCACTCGCCGGTGCGGAACGGATGTTCTGGACAGCCTCGGGCGAAGTGGTTCTGATGACAATCCTTGGCGGTGTCGGCACGTTGATTGGGCCGGTTCTGGGCGCCGGTGCGATCAAGTACATGGAAAACATCATTTCCAAGATCAACTCGGACATCCTGCACGGCTGGTTTGCCTTCCTGCCCGATGGTCTCGAAGATTTCGTGGTTGCGATTATCTACCCGTTCATCGGCAAGGGCTGGCACCTGACACTTGGCCTGATCTTCATGGGCGTTGTGATCTTCCTGCCCGGCGGCCTTGTTGAAGGCGGTCAGCGGATTGCGGCCCTGTTTGGCCGTAAGAAAGCCAGCGATGACGACAGCGGCAAGTCCGCCAAAACTGAACCTGCAGAGTGAGGAGACAGCCAAATGGGCATTCTTGAAGTCAAGGACGTCAACAAGCGCTTCGGCGGTCTGCAGGCGCTTGGTGATGTGAACCTCTCCGTCAAGGAGAACACCTGTCACGCGATCATCGGCCCCAACGGGGCGGGCAAGTCCACCTTGCTGAACTGCCTGGTCGGCAAACTGATCCCGGATACCGGATCGGTCCTGTTCGACGGCAACTCGGTTCTGGGGCGCACCCCGTTCGAGATCTGTCAGATGGGTATTTCCCGCGTTTTCCAGACACCCGAGATCTTTGGCGATCTTTCGGTGATGGAAAACATGATGATCCCCCTGTTCGCCAAACGCGACGGCGCATTCCGGCTACACGCCATTGAATCCGTTGCTAGCGAAGCCGAGCTGCGCACCGATGCCGAGCGGATGCTCGAAGAGGTGAACATGCTCGACAAGGCGAACATGCATTCGGCGGCCATGTCACGCGGTGACAAACGCCGTTTGGAAATGGCGATGTGCCTTGTGCAGAACCCGCGTCTGTTGCTGTTGGATGAACCGACAGCGGGCATGGCCCGGGCGGACACCAACAACACCATCGATCTCCTCAAGGAGATCAAGGAAAAGCGCGACATCACCATCGCGATCATCGAACACGATATGCATGTGGTATTCTCGCTCGCTGACCGGATCACGGTTTTGGCGCAGGGAACACCCCTGGTCGAGGACAGCCCCGAGAACATCAAGGGCCATCCGAAGGTCAAGGAAGCCTATCTTGGCGAAGCCGCATAAGGAGCAAGAACCATGAACGTTCGTCCGGATTTCTCCAAGAACGCAAACCACGCCGAAACGGCACCCGCCTTTTTGTCGGTCTGGGACATGCATGCCTACTATGGCGAAAGCTATATCGTGCAGGGCATCTCCTTTAACGTCCACGAAGGCGAAATTCTCGCGCTTCTCGGCCGGAACGGTGCGGGCAAAACCACGACGCTGCGCGCCATTGCCCGGCTGGATGATCCGCAGGTCAACAAGGGCGAGATCTGGCTCGACCATAAGCCGCTTCACAACATGAAGTCCTATGAGGCTGCCGGCGTTGGACTTGGCCTTGTGCCCGAAGACCGCCGCATCATCCCCGGCCTGACCGTGGAAGAGAACCTGAAGCTGGCCCAGATCGCACCGCCCATCGGCTGGTCGATCGATCGCCTCTATGATCTCTTCCCGCGTCTCGGTGAACGCCGCAATCAGGAAGGTGTCACCCTCTCTGGTGGCGAACAGCAGATGCTGTCCATTGCACGCGCCCTTGCGCGCGACGTAAAGGTTCTGCTTCTGGACGAGCCATACGAGGGCCTTGCACCTGTGATCGTGGACGAGATCGAAAAGACTCTGCGCGTGATCAAGGAACAGGGCATGACAACGATCCTCGTTGAACAGAATGCTGTGCGCGCCCTGCAACTGGCAGACCGCGCGGTGATTCTCGACACCGGATCCATCGTTTTTGACGGTTCCGCCGCCGAAGTTCTCGAAAATGAAGAGCTGCGCGCCGAATATCTCGCAATCTGATTGCGCCCCGGCCTCCTTGCGACCTTGATCGGTCTTGATCTTGGGGGCCGGGACCTATTCCCTGCCCCCAAAGTTTGAGGAGGACACCCCCATGAGTAAAACCTATCCGCCATCGTCATTGATTGTTTCTGGCGCGCATGTTGATGGTGCGTCT
>JAHDIS010000108.1 GCA_020630695.1 Paracoccaceae bacterium
GGAAGCTTCCGTGACAAGCGGCGCCGAGGCTGCGGATTGCACGCGTGTATTCTCGCCGCATGCAGCCAGCAATGCTGTGCTAGCCAACGCAAAAGTCTTGATCCGCATAGTATCCTCTCACCGCCATTTGTGAACGTTCTCAATTTGTGTTCTACACTCGGTAAATGCAAAAGCAAGCCGGTGAATCGCGCTATCGGAAAAAAGCAGGCGATCAGCCCTTGGGTGCAGCGGTGCTGTCCCGTTCAATAAGACGCGCTGGGACGATGGTTGGCGCATCGGGAATGGGTTGGCCCTTTTGCAAGGCAATGATCAGTTCAACCGCCAAGGACGTGGTGTCTGCGACCGGTTGATCCACGGACGTCAAAGCAGGCTGGCTGAGCATGGCCGTCGGCGTGTTGTCAAAACTGACGACTGAAAGGTCGCCCGGCACATCCAGACCCATCTCGTCAGCGATAGAGATCGTGGCCATGGCCATCTGGTCGTTGCTGGCCAGTATCGCAGTTGGTCGTTCTTCAAGTTGAAGTAGGTTTCGAGCAGCTTCGAGTCCGGACTCAAAGCTGAAATCGCCATCTGCGCACAAGCTATCGGTAGGCAGGCGGGCGGCTGTCATAGCGTCACGCCAACCCGATTGGCGCCACCCGCTGAGTTTATACTCCTCAGGCCCTGCAATAAATCCTATGCGCTTGTGACCAAGTCCGAGAAGATGTTCCGTCGCATCGCGTGCGGCACCGCGATCTCCCATGATCAGGGGGATGCCGCCCTCTACTCCTTCAGAGCCGATCTGGGCGAACGGAATACCGTACTTCTGTAAAAGACCGGTGATCAATGGATTGTCAGAATGCGGCGGTGTCAGGATAATGCCATCGGGCTGGAGCGCGGCGATAGTCGCCTTCAATTCGCGTTCGACGTGATCATTATGTGTATCGACCAGTTCGAAAATCAGACGATAGCCATGCTCGGCACATTTGAGCATGCCGCCGAGCAGCATCTGGTCAATCCAGTTGGACCCCTGGCGTGATCTCCAATCCGCAATTGTCCGTTCCCGGTCATTGAGTGCAAGGATAAGGTAAGAGTGCGACCCGCTCATCCTGCGCGCAGCAATAGAAGGGATATAGCCGAGCCTGTCGATAGATCGCTGGACCTTTTCCTGCATCGAAGGCCGGACATTGGGTTCGTTATTTATGACGCGGCTGACAGTTTGCAGAGATACCCCTGCATCGGCAGCCACGTGTTTGATTGTGACGGCTTGGCGCCGGCGTGCCATTCTTATTCGCCTTTCCTTATCGGGCAGCTGCCATCGGTAGCTACTTCCGTGTTACAATTCCATACACGAACCCAGTCCACTTCAAAGGTCTTGGGGAAGCCTTCTTCAGAAATTCCGCCAAGTCCGCGCTCTTCAGGCAAGCCGCCGCCAATCGCCAGATTGAGAATCAGATGAAACCGCTCGTCAAACGGAGCATTGGGGTTGTCGGAGGCCACTGTATTCCAGTCGCCTGCCTGTTTGACCGCGAATACGCGACCATCGACCAGCCAGGTGAATTTACCCTCGCTCCAGATTATGCTGTAAGTGTGAAATTCATCGAGCGAACCCGGTTGCGTAACCTCGGTGCTATGCAAACTGTTATCCGGCCACAGTCCGCCAAAATGCAATGTGCCGAGGATAGTATTCTCCTTGCCACCCGGACATTCCGCACAATCTATGCCGAGATTGACCGCTTCCATGATGTCTATCTCACCGGATGCAGCCCATGTGCCATAGACGTTCTCTTCCGGCAGCATCCAGATGGCTGGCCAAGTGCCTTGCCCCTGAGGCAGTTTGGCACGCACTTCGATCCAGCCATATTTCCAGGCAGCTTTGCCTTTTGTTGTCAGCCGCGCAGACGTAAATGGTTTGGTAGCTGTTGCCTCTGGATTCTCGGCTAGTTGAGCCTGTTGCGGAGGCAGAGCTGGCCCTGTGTGATCTTCCTTGCGCGCAGTGATAACCAGCTTGCCATCAGCGATGGACGCATTTTCGGGTCTATCTGTGTAACATTGCCGCTCTTCATTACCGCCGCCCCAGCAGTCGATGTCAAAACCCCATTTGGCGCCATCGATAGCGTCACCGTCGAACTCGTCTGACCAGGCAAGTGTCCAGCCATTTTCAGTCAAGGGTTCAACTGCTTGCCCAACTGGTGCGACTGTACCCTTCTCGATAATTTTGGTGCTGCTGTCTGCGGCAGACGAGCATGCACCCAAGGCTGCGATAGATGCGATGAGGAGAAAGCGTGAAATTGAGATGCTCATAGTCGAGGCCTTAAGCTGCTAATTCTGGTTCCGGCGCGGATCGAGATGCGGTGCTATCCCCGCTGCGATACCGCGCCAGAGATTCTGGCGCATGGCAGGCGAAACGGGACCGAGCCCGCCGCGCATTTGCATGGGCATATGATCCATGGATTGCGCGCCATCGCCGAAAACGAAGTGATCGAACATCGCCTTCCACGCAGATCGCATAGCAGGGGGCATGTCGCGAATTGTCAGAATGGTATGAAGCATCGAATACATTGGTGATCCGAAATCGTCATATTCGTTCCACCAATAGTTAACCAGCATTGTCATCTGGCCCTTGGCCTGGACCTGATGCCACCACATATACGGAATGAACACAGCATCGCCTGGTTCAAGCTCTGCCTGCTGGGCATGGGACAAGGCTTCTTCAAAGCGCGGATGCTTGGCAAAGTCGGGAGAATCCAGCCTGACCATGCTTATCGGCGTACCGCATGGCGCGTATTCGACCGGGCCCATATACAGATTGGCAATCTGTTCGGGCGGAAACAATGTGAAGCGCCGCGTTCCGCTGACGACGACGGCGACATTCTGAGAAAGATCGAAGTGCGTTTGTGCAGTTGTTTCATTGCCCATCCAAACACTGGGTTCGGATGAAGCAGGCGCATATGGGAGACGCAAGGCATTGCGCAATTCTGCGGAGAGATTGCGCGCTTCGGTGCCTTGCAAATACAGGTTGGCAGCGCTGGCATCACCGTAACTTTCGATGATCGTATCGACGAACCGGTCAAACGGCATAGAGCCACGTTCAAAATTGATGTCGACCAGATTGTCATCATAGAAGAAGGTCGAGTCATCCGGATCTTTGCCGGTCAGAATATTCACCTCCTTCGAACCAACGGCAGATTTCAACCAAGTGCCGAAAATTAGCGGAGATTGTCTGGCCGCTGCGACTGCTTCCCAGTCTTTTGCAATGCCGCGCATGACAACAGGCTGCGCGCTGAAATATAGGTCGCGCTGGAATTGTTCGACCGAGGGGCGGTCGACTTCTGTAATAGGCCGGATCGTCTGGCTCATGTCGTTCTACCGATGGGTCTGTAACCAAAAACGGGCCCTTGCCTTTCGACAAGAGCCCGCATTGGTTGACGGATTCT
>JAHDIS010000006.1 GCA_020630695.1 Paracoccaceae bacterium
CCGGAATACCATGGATTTCCATCAATCGGCGCAAGCTTCGCGTGTCTTCTGCAGCGAGCACATCAGCGCTCGCCAGAATATCCAATGCACGCAGTGTTATGTCCCGCGCGTTGCCGATTGGTGTCGCCAAAAGAAAAAGACCCGGCGTCAATTCGCTCTTTTTGTGAATCGTCACTGGACCCCTCATCCCGCTCGTTTATGATTGCCGCAATGCCGCGCGGGTCCTCACCCCGCGTCTGACAACGAGGGAGTAGTTTGTCCATGTTTGCTGTTTTGTCCCCATTGCGCAAGGCTTTGCGCCCCTTTGCCTTTGCTCTTGGCGCTCTTGCGCTGACGGCCTGTGAACCCATTGACCTTGGTAGCCTCGGCGGCACCACCGGTGGCGGGCCACAGATTGACCCGAATGCCAAAGTGCAGGTTGCGCTTTTGGTTCCCAAAAGTGACCCGCAAGCGGGCAAACTGGGCGCGGAACTGGAAAATGCAGCCCGGCTGGCCATTGCCGATCTGGGTGCACAGATTGACCTGCGTGTTTATGACACTGCCGGGAACGCGACCACCGCCGCCGCACAGGCTCAGCGTGCCGTCGACGAAGGCGCAAAGATCATTCTTGGACCGCTGCGTCAGGAAACTGCGAACAGCGCCGGTCTGGCCGTTGTCGATGAAGGCATCAACGTTCTCGCTTTTTCGAACAACCCAACAATTGCCGGCGGAAACGTCTTTGTTTTGGGCCAGACGTTCAACAACATCGCTGATCGCCTGATGGGTTTCGCACGCAAGCAAGGCAAAAACAGTGTCGTTGTGGTGCATTCCGATGATGTGCCCGGACAGGTTGGCCGTAACGCCATTCAACAGGCAGCGACACGCAATGGGATCACTGTTGTATCCAGCCAAGGATACCAGTTGTCTATTGAGGGCGTAAACGCGACGGCCAAGTCAGCGGCTGCTGCGGCGACCAGCGGAAATGCGTCTTTGTTCATCACCACTGATGCAAACAATGCGGCTCTGCCGATGCTTCTGCAAACATTGCCCGACAACGGAGCGCAGCCCGGTGCCGTTCAGTACATTGGTTTGTCACGCTGGGATGTACGCCCAGACCTGTTTGGTCTGCCCGGCGCAGAGGGTGCATGGTTCACATTGCCGGATCAGGCACAGCAGACAGCTTTCACCGCCAAGTACCGCGCAGCACATGGCGCTGCACCGAACCCTCTGACAAGCCTTGGGTATGACGGTATGGCCGCCATTGCCGGTCTGATCAAAGCGGGCCGCAAGGATGCTTTGACCGCAAAGGCGCTGACGCGTCCGAATGGCTTCAACGGCGCGAATGGCATGTTCCGACTGCTTCCAGATGGAACCAATCAACGTGCGCTGGCAATTGCCACCGTGCGCAACAATCAGATGGTGATCCTTGAACCAGCTCCAAAAAGCTTCGGCGGCGCCGGCTTCTAAAGCGCAAACCGACCAGCTGCCGGACGACCTAATCGCTCCGGCAGCCGAAATTTTCGATCTTCCAGAAATTCGGCAAACCCTGTTTGCGGCCATATCGCCAGACGCGAGTGAGGCTGAGGTACGATCAGCAACGGTCAAGGTTCTGATTGCCGCACAGAAGGAAGGCCGCGCTGCGATCGAGGCCGCCTTCAAAGCCGAACCATTCGGAGCGCGCAGAACAGCGCGTGCTTACACCTGGCTGACCGACGGAATGGTGCGTTTGGTCTTTGAAGTCGCCTCGCAGCGTTTGCACAGATTGCCAAATCCTACCGAAGGCGAACGCATCGCCGTTGTTGCAGTCGGCGGCTACGGGCGAGGGGAAATGGCCCCTTTCTCGGATGTCGATCTTCTGTTTCTGACGCCATACAAAATCACGCCTTGGGCCGAGAGTCTCATCGAGTCGATGCTCTACATGCTTTGGGACCTCAAACTGAAGGTCGGCCACAGTTCTCGCACGGTTCGTGATTGCCTCAGGTTGGGTGCAGAGGATTTCACCATTCGAACGGCAATGCTGGAAAACCGATTTGTGATCGGCCACCAGCCTTTGGCCGAAGAACTGGACGAGCGGCTCCACAAAGAGCTTTTCGCCGGAACCGCCCGCGAGTTTGTCGAGGCCAAGCTGGAAGAACGCGATGCGCGTCACGACAAACAAGGCCAGCGTTATATGGTCGAGCCCAATGTGAAAGAGGGCAAAGGCGGGCTCCGTGATCTGCAATCTCTGTACTGGATCACGAAGTACATCCACGGCACGGATGACACATCGGAATTGGTCCGGCTGGGCGTTTTCAGACCCGAAGAATACGAAACATTCCAGACGGCAGAACGGTTTTTGTGGGCCGTACGCAGTCATCTTCATCTGGCTGCAAACCGAGCGGTCGAACAGTTGTCCTTTGATATGCAGGTCGAAGTGGCTTCGCGCATGGGATATTCTGACAAAGGCGGACGGCGCGCGGTGGAATGGTTCATGCAGGACTATTTCCGCAATGCGACAGCTGTTGGTGATCTAACCCGGATTTTCCTGACATCGCTGGAGGCAGACCATACCAAGGCTGCCCCCTTGCTGGTTCGGTTCTTCAAGCGCCAACCCAAGGTTAAACAGGGCTATCAGATCGAAAATGGCCGTCTTGCGATCAGCAACGATGCGGAATTTCTGGCCGACAAACTGAACATGCTTCGCCTTTTTGAAGAAGCGCTCAGAACCGGATTGCTGATCCATCCGGATGCGATGCGTCTGGTGAAGGCAAACCTCGATCTGATCGATGACGATTTGCGGTCAAGCAAAGAAGCGCGGCGTATTTTTCTGGATCTGCTGCTGAAGCACGGGAACCCGGATCGCGCGATCCGCCGGATGAATGAACTGGGCGT
This sequence comes from Paracoccaceae bacterium, assembly GCA_020630695.1. Taxonomy (GTDB): domain Bacteria; phylum Pseudomonadota; class Alphaproteobacteria; order Rhodobacterales; family Rhodobacteraceae; genus Thalassococcus_A; species Thalassococcus_A lentus. Next base: position 2,851 of record JAHDIS010000006.1, read on the forward strand.
TCTGTCTGCACTGATCCCGGAATTCGCCCCGATCGTGGCCATGATGCAGTTCAATATGTATCATCACTACACGGTCGACGAACACACTATCCAGTGCATTTGGCATCTTTCAGAGATCGAGCATGAGAACCTTCTCGAAGAGTTGCCGGTCGCATCCACCATTCTGAAAGAAGGCGTCAATCGTCGCGTTCTTTATGTCGCCCTGCTCTTGCATGACATCGGCAAAGGCCGGGACGAAGATCACTCGGTTCTCGGCGCAAAAATCGCGCGGGTGGTGGCGCCACGGCTGGGGCTGAACAAAAAGGAATGCGAGACGGTCGAATGGCTGGTTCGCTACCACCTTTTGATGTCTGACATGGCCCAGAAACGGGACATCGCGGATCCCAGAACCGTCCGGGATTTTGCCAAGCTCGTTCAGACCCGCGAGCGTCTGGACCTGCTGTGCGTTCTCACGGTGTGCGACATTCGCGGGGTTGGTCCTGGCACCTGGAACAATTGGAAGGCGGCCCTTATCCGGGCCTTGTATCGCCAAACCAGACGCGCCCTTGAGGACGGGATGGAGGCGCTCAATCGGGAAAATCGTGGCGCCGAAGCCAAGAAACTGCTGCGCGAAAGTCTCAAGGATTGGGACGGCAAGGACCTGCGCACGGAAACCGGACGCCACTATGCGCCTTATTGGCAGGGTCTGCATGTGACCGCCCATGTTGTGTTCGCAAACTTGCTGCGCGACATTGGCAACGACGAAATCCAAATCGACATCCATCCGGACGAAGACCGTGATGCGACCCGGGTTTGTTTTGCACTGCAGGACCACCCCGGTATCTTTTCACGCCTGTCTGGGGCTTTGGCGTTGGTCGGCGCAAATGTTGTGGACGCACGGTCGTTCACAACCAAGGACGGCTATGTCACAGCGGCTTTCTGGATTCAGGATGGGGATGGCGCCCCTTATGACGAAATCCGCATTCCACGTTTGCGCGACATGATCCGCAAGACACTGGCTGGCGAAGTGATCGCGCGCGATGCCATCAAATCCAAGGATAAACTCAAGAAACGCGAAAAGGCATTCCGTGTACCGACGTCCATTACATTCGACAACGATGGTTCCGAGATCTTTACCATTATCGAAGTCGACACGCGGGATCGCCCCGGCCTGCTCTATGACCTGACCCGGACACTGGCCAATTCAAACGTCTACATCGCGTCTGCCGTGATCGCGACATATGGCGAACAAGTGGTCGATACGTTCTACGTCAAAGACATGTTCGGGCTGAAGTTCCATTCGGAAGGTAAACAAAAGACGCTCGAAAAACGCCTGCGCGAGGCGATAACAGCCGGTGTTGAACGGGCGCTGGATTAACCACGCCGCGCCTTGATCGCCTCGATGATCGCCGGCATTTGTCGGGTTAGAAGCTTGCCTGGACAGAGCGTCTGGGCAACGTCGCGATGCCCGCCAATGTTTTCGAGCGGGATATCGAAACGCGCGGACAATTCGTCCAGCAAAGCGATCAAAGCATTCAACTGCTCTTGGGTTGGCTCCGATCGCTCGAAATTGCCATCCAGTACAACTGTGATGTGTTGGGAAATGGGTGTGCTGTACGTCGTGTTGGAATAGGCCGCATACCGCAATTCGCGGCCTTCCCCGATAGAGCCATCGGCCGAGATAAAGAAATGGTATGGCAGGTCGCCCAGAAATATCTGCTTTTCCGTCCCGTTTCCGTAGTCGATCCGATAGGAAAACATCTGCCTTTGAAAGGACTTCAGATTCTGAGCCAAGGGTTTGGCACTGGCTGTTCTGGCGGTGTGATGGACCGTCAGATACCGCGCTTCACCGCGCTTTGGCATGGCGTTCTCGGCCGCCACGCGCCTTGAACCAGTCGCACGGTTTTCTATGGGCTGCGCACGTTGCGTGACCGCGGGCGCCGCGCCCCATTGGCTGCGGTCCAGAATTTCCAGAGCGTCCGCACGGACAACTCCGACACCATTGACCACCAACAAAACGGCCAATGCCAAAATGCGCAGGATCATGACACTTCCAAATGCATGCAAATAATGTCCACCCTACTCCGCAAATCCCACCCGGGCAAACGCTGCCCGTTTACGGCGAAGGGGCAATAAGCTAGGCAAGGACTACGGGCACATAAAATTGGGCAGTCAATGAAACCCATCCGGCTAATTTCAGGCGTATTGACGGTAGGGTTCTGGACCCTGATGAGCCGAATACTGGGGGTTGTGCGCGAAGTGCTGATCCTTGGATTGATCGGCCCCGGCCCGGTCATGGATGCCTTTGTCGCCGCCTTTCGACTTCCGAACATGTTCCGCCGCTTTTTCGCGGAAGGCGCGTTCAATGCTGCCTTTGTTCCAATGTTTTCCAAGAAACTGGAAGCAGACGAAGACCCGATTGGATTTGCCCGAGATGCCATGAACGGCCTTGCCATGGTTCTGCTGGTTCTGACCGGTCTGGCCCTTGTCTTTATGCCCGCCCTTGTCTGGGCAACCGCAGGCGGATTTGCGAGCGACGACCGATTTGACCTGACCGTTGGCTATGGGCGCATCATCTTTCCTTATATCCTGCTGATATCCTTGGCAGCCCTGTTTTCAGGAGCGTTGAATGCTTCGGGCCGTTTCGCGGCCGCGGCCGCTGCGCCTGTCTTTCTCAACATCTTTGTGATCACCGCCATGCTGATCGCGCAGGCCACCGGAGGCGACGCGATCGTCTGGCTGGTCTGGACCATTCCGGTCGCGGGCATTGCCCAGCTTGCGCTAGTCTGGATTGCCGCCGACCGCGCAGGCATTCGGTTGCGCCCCGGACGACCACGCCTGACACCCGATATGAAGCGGCTTGTGGTCATCGCCATACCGGCGGCGCTTGCCGGAGGCGTGATGCAAATCAACCTTCTGGTTGGTCAACAAGTGGCCAGCCACTTCGAAAAAGCGGTTGGCTGGCTCTATGCGGCAGACCGTCTTTATCAGCTGCCGCTGGGTGTTGTTGGAATTGCCGTTGGCATCGTTCTGCTGCCTGACCTGTCCCGACGACTGAAGGCGCAGGATGATATGGGCGGCAAAGAGGCGTTTTCCCGAGCAGGAGAGCTTAGCCTCGCTCTTACGATCCCCTGTGCTGTGGCGCTGGTTGTCATTCCTTTGCCGCTGGTCTCGGTTCTGTTTGAACGCGGTGCGACCGGCGCAGACGACAGCGCGGCAATAGCGATGGCCGTGGCAATCTATGGACTGGGGTTGCCAGCCTTTGTTTTGCAAAAAGTGCTTCAGCCGCTTTTCTTTGCGCGCGAAGACACCCGCAGCCCGTTTCGCTATGCGGTGTGGGCGATGGCAATCAACGCCATTTTGGCGATCGGACTGGCGCCGGTGATCGGATGGATCGCGCCGGCCATTGCAACCACGGTGGCCGGTTGGGTCATGGTTGCGATGCTGGCCAGAGGGGCCAAGGGCCTTGGGAACGTGGCACAGTTTGATGCCCGATTTTTTGCCCGGCTCTGGCGCATCTGTCTGGCCTCGGCTTTTATGGGCGTTGTTCTATGGTTCGCTCAAAAACTGATGTGGAACTGGCTGATCGCTGACTACATTCGCTATGCCGCATTAACCCTCTTGGTCGTGATCGGCATGTTTGCCTATGGTGTGTTCGGACAAATCGCAGGCGCTTTCAGTCTTTCAGAAATGCGCAGTGCGTTCCGCAGAGGAAGTCGTAAAAAAGAATGACCCCGAAATCCCTGATCACCGCTGATGAAGGCCTGCCGGCGCTGGAAAGACTGGTCGCAAGCGCGCAAACCGAATTGCTCATGTCGTTCCCGGCGCTCGATCCCAATGCGCCGCTGCGCGAACAAGCTCTGCGCGAACGCGGATTGGAAACATGGGCCGATTTGATTGCCTTGGTGGCCCGGCGGGGCGTTCGCATTCAGATGCTGATCGCAGATTTTGATCCACAGTTCGCAAGCGCATCACACCGCAAAGCATGGGCCGCCGCATCGGGTTTTGCCGATGTGGCACAAGGGGACACACAAATTCTGTGTGCACCTCACACACATCGCGCAGGCGCGTTTTGGACCTTGTTCATGGGCAGATCGCTGCGCCGCGCAATCCGCGCAATCAAAGCGGATGACAGCACTGCCCTGACCCCAGTGCAGCGCCGGGTCCTGAGCACCGGACCAGAGTTGAGACCGGCATTGGTGCGTCAGAAATTCGCCATCGCAGATGGTCATTCATCCGTGGTCGGTGGCGTGGACATCGAACATCATCAAACAACGCCGGATGACGATGTTTCAGCGCCGACCGAACTGCGGCATGACCTATCTGTATTGATAGAAGATGCTGACTATTGCGGGGCGCTCAGGTCTCATTTTGCAGAATGCTGGAACGCGGCAATCGATGCTGGTTTGAAATCGCTGGCGGCACATCCCACCCGTTTTGATACAGCCAAAAAACCACAAAGCCGCGCTGATCTGCGGCTCGTGCGAACGATGTCACAGCCTGCCAAAGGCTTTGCCCAGCTTGGTCCGAAACCCGTTGTGCGCGACCACGAAACAAACGTGCTGCGGATCGTGGAACAGGCACGGCGATATCTCTACATCGAAACCCAGTTTTTGCGTCATGGTCCAGTCATCGACGCGCTATGCGCCGCAGCCTTGACCGTACCAGAGCTGCAGGTCATCATCGTGTTGCCTGCTGTGTCAGCACAAATCCACCCGGCGAGCGAGGCCGGATGGAACACGAGGCATGGTCACGCTTTGCAGGTTAAGGCGGTCGACAAGCTGCGTGCCAGCTTTGGCAAGCGTATCGCCTTTGTCTCACCCAAACACACTGCCACGCATCAAGAAAGCAAACCCAGTATCGGTTCAGGCGTCCTGATCTGTGATGATCGCCTTGCGATGGTGGGATCGTTCAATCTGAACGGCCGTTCAATGCTTTGGGACAGCGAAGTTTCTGTGCTGGTCAAGGACCCGGGGTTTGCCGCTGATCTGCTGTCCCGTTTGGCTGCAAAATGGATGGGCGATACAGCGTACGATCCACGACTTGCCGTGACTTGGGACACCGCAGCAGGGCTGAATGATCCTGGCGCGACGATCGCACCCTATGCTCACAAGGATGCCAAGCGGCTTGCACGGAAGGCCCGTCTGTTGCCTGACGCCTTGTTCTGATCCAAACAGGCGCCAAGCTTACTGACGCCGCACACGGCGCAAGAACCGTGTCCAGCCACCATCCACCATAACAACCGCCATCGCAAAGCCGGTGACGAAACCGGCTATGTCGGCCACCCAGTCCGAACCTCCGCCAAACAAGACGCCGAACACCAACTGGATCCCGAGCAAAAATGCAATCAGCGTGAACGCGCGTGTCTGCGGCGCGCCAGTTTCCCCCAAGCGCAGCCACAACTGATACGTAAACGCCCCGATCAGACCATAGACTGGCGGATACCCACCCACGAGAAAGCGTGGGTCATCCAGCAAAAGGGCCCATACCAATGCGCCAACTATCCCAGAGATGACAAAGATCACGGCAACACGCAGGCCGCTCATCCCCTCCGAGACGATCTTGCCCATCGCCAGTAGGATAACGGCGGCAAACAGCATGTGATAAAAACTGCCATGAATAAATGGGTAAGTGACAAAGCGCACCAGATGATCCATTGGCCAACTGCCGGTGGTGACCATCCATTCGAACACCGTGTCCGAGAACCCATAGGTTTCGATGACCTGATTGCGCCAGCCGACGGCGCCCCGGCCACCGATCAAGCCACGTGCGCCTAGGTTCAGTGCGATCTCGATCCCAACCATGAGCAAAAACATGGTGGCCACGAGCGGATTGATCGGATTGACCGGATTTTCATTGTGCGGATGGGTCATCGCGGGGCTCTTCCTTGACGGCATGTGTGGCCATGGGTAAGCCACCCGAACGCAAACTTCCAGACGGAGAGCTCTCATGACAGAGGCTTCGAATAATTCTGCTTTTACGCCACGCGTGTTTTCGGGCATCCAGCCTTCGGGCGGACTGACGCTTGGGAACTATCTTGGCGCGATTAAACGCTTTGTCGAAATGCAAGGGCAAGGCTTTGAAACCATCTATTGCATGGTGGATTTGCACGCGATCACAACCTGGCAGGATCCCGAAGTATTGCGCAACAACACGCGCGAGCTTTGCGCTGGCTATATTGCGTCCGGCATTGATCCCAAGCAGTCGATCCTATTCAACCAGAGCCAAGTGTCCCAACATGCGGAACTGGGCTGGATTTTCAATTGTGTCGCCCGGATGGGCTGGATGAAACGCATGACCCAGTTCAAGGACAAGGCTGGCAAGAATGCTGAGAACGCCTCGCTCGGGCTGTTTGGTTATCCTGCGCTGATGGCCGCGGATATCCTGATCTATCACGCGACGCATGTGCCCGTTGGCGAAGACCAAAAGCAACATCTGGAACTGACACGGGACGTAGCAGCCAAGTTCAACCACGATTTCGGCGTCGACTTCTTTCCTATGACTGAGCCGGTAATCGAGGGCGCGGCGACGCGCGTCATGAGCCTGCGCGACGGCACAAAGAAGATGTCCAAGTCTGATCCTTCGGACCTGAGCCGGATCAATATGACTGACGACGCCGACAGTATCGCGAACAAGATCCGCAAGGCGCGTACCGACCCTGATGGGTTGCCATCCGAAATTGAAGGCCTGGAAGGCCGTTCGGAGGCACGCAATCTGGTCAACATCTATGCAGCCCTGAACGAACAATCAGTCGAAGACGTTCTGCGCGACGTGGGCGGCAAACAGTTCTCGGAGTTCAAGCCGATGCTGTCTGATCTGGCTGTCAGCAAGCTCTCTCCGATTTCATCGGAAATGGCACGGTTGATGCAGGCCCCAGACGAGATTGACGCGATCCTGCGGGACGGCGCCGATCAGGCCCGTACGATAGCAGCTCCGATCCTCGACAAGACCTATGAAATCGTCGGAATGGTGCGCTAGCCGCGCGCCATTCCACAACGCGCTCAACTACGGGCTTTGAGCATCACGCCTGAGCGACCCACTGTCTGGCATCGTCCAGTTCGCCCAATGCGAAGGTCCGCAGTCGTGTTGGCAACAACGCGCCAATTGCTTTGGACATCGGACTGATCCAGCCAATGTCCGACACAATTGCAACGTGGCTGACGTGGGACATGTTGCGAAGGTCAAAGCGGATCCCCGGCATCAGGATCGACTTGTCAAAACCATCAAAACTTTCGATCACTTCGATGACCTTTATGTCGCCCTGACTGTCGATAAAGCTCTGCAATGGTTTGATGATCGCTTCGAAATCATCAACCGTCACGCGGCCGTCCAGATGAATTTCAACGACACCGGTTTCTTCATTTTCCGTATAGCGTACCGTCATAGTTCAATCCTCCTTGGATGATTGAACGCTAGACCCTGCAGAGATGCTCCGCCTTGATCCGGATCAGATCAGTTATTGCGTTGAGGCCGCAGAAAGACGTGCGGCAAGGCGCAGTGCATGACTGGCATCATCAGCGACAGCAGGCATCAGCGGGTCATATGCCGCGCGTATGACGCCCGCAATGTCAGGCCTCAGCACCACGCGCCCGTTTTCAAGCTGCCCCAGTGGCGACTGATCTGTGAACGCCTGATCTGACCAAAGCAACATCGTTTGTACAACCTGACTCAGCGCCAGAGTTTCAGCCGGAACGGCGCTGAGGTTCTTGTCCATGCGCAAGAATACGAAACACGCAAGAATGGCGCCCTGCGCATCAAACCGGAATACGCGGTACTGATTGGCATCGGCCTGATGCAAACGCTGTACAAGCGGCTCAAGCCCGTCAACCATCCGCCCCAGATCGGGAACCTCCAGCAGTTCGTGCCAGTCCCGAAAGAAGAATACCATGACGTTCGCGCCAATCTCAGGATCGGTCTCGGCCATTTGATGCCCCGCCAACGCGCAGACGGCTTCGAAGGCACCCTTGATGACCGACAGGGTCTCATCCTCGACACCGAAAACGATCGGAACGATCGGACGACCCCAGCGTGCGCACAAATAGCTGCCGTCCGATCGGGTGAACAAAGTTTCGATTTCAGATGCGGCAAGTGGCATGGCGCTCTCTCGTAACAGTCATGGCATGGAGCCGGACGCGCGGTGGCTAGACCTCAAAAAGGTCCGTTTGTCCGGGCGCTTTTGGCGGAGCAAGCCCCAAGTGGGTCCAGGCTTTTTGTGCCAACATGCGCCCGCGCGGGGTACGCTGGATCAAACCTTGCTGCAACAAATAAGGCTCCACAACTTCCTCTAGCGCATCGCGGCTTTCTGACAGTGCTGCCGACAGTGTTTCAATCCCAACCGGGCCGCCTTGGTAGTTTTCGGCGATCAGCGTCAGGTATCGTCGGTCTGCGCCATCCAATCCCAGTGAATCGACGCCCAACCGGGTCAGTGCGCTGTCTGCCAGCGCGCGGCTGACCACACCCCCGCCCTCAACCACTGCAAAGTCGACGACACGTCGCAACAATCGACCGGCGATACGGGGCGTACCCCGGGCACGGCGCGCGATTTCCAGCGCCCCGTCACCCTGCACTTCGACACCCAGTTTCACAGCGTTTCGTGCGACAATGGTTTCAAGCTCATCCACGGTGTAGAAATTTAGACGGGTCGGAATGCCAAAGCGATCCCGCAGCGGCGTGGTCAAGAGCCCCAAGCGCGTGGTTGCGCCCACCAAAGTGAAGGGTTGCAATTCTATCCTGACGGTCCGCGCTGCCGGGCCTTCTCCGATGACGAGGTCCAGCTCGAAATCTTCCATCGCGGGGTAAAGCACTTCTTCGACAGCGGGGTTCAAGCGGTGGATTTCGTCTATGAAAAGCACGTCGTTGCGTTCCAGATTGGTCAGGATCGCAGCAAGATCACCGGCCTTTGCCAAGACCGGGCCCGAGGTCATCCGAAAACCAACACCCAGCTCTCGTGACATGATCTGGGCCAGGGTGGTCTTGCCCAGTCCCGGAGGTCCATGAAACAGCGTGTGGTCCATTGCCTCGGACCGCGCACGGGCGGATTGCACAAAGACCCGCAAATTGGCCCGCGCGTCGGCCTGCCCGATGAAATCATCGAGCATTTGCGGACGCAGGGCGCGATCCACGTCTTCCTTCATCGCTTCGGGCCGCAGGGTTGGGTCAGGCTCGGTCACGCGTTACCCTTTCGGTGCCAACAGCTTGAGTGCTGCACGGATCAGCGCCGCAGTGTCGGCATCGGGGGCTTCACCTGCCGCCTGCGCAACGGCCGCTGCAGCCTCACCCGGAGCATATCCAAGGTTGGACAAGGCGGACAGCGCCTCGGCCTGAGCGGCGCCACCAGCGGCTTGGGACGGTGCGGGCGCCGGGGTCGGCTTTGGTTCCATCGGTTCGATCACGGCATCATCCGCCGTCGCCTGAGCCGGTGCGCCTGCCCCCATCGCCATGACTGTCGGGGCCTTGTCTTTAAGTTCGTTAACCACGCGCTGCGCCGTTTTCGGGCCAATTCCCTTGGCCGCTTTCACCGCGTTCCAATCCCCCAGAGCGATGGCGCGGCTTACGCCATCCGGACCCAGCGTCCCGAGTATCACAAGTGAGGCCTTGGCCCCCACGCCCTGAACGCTCATCAACAGGCGGTGCCATTCCTTTTCCACCAACGTCGGAAAACCGAACAGCTGCAAAATGTCTTCCCGCACAAGCAGATCCGTGAACAAAGCTGCAGCCTCACCTGCGGCTGGCAATCCGGCCATGGTTCTTTCAGAGCAGTAAACAACATAACCGACGCCCCTGACGTCGATCAGCACGTGATCTGTGGACTTGTATTCAATTCTGCCCGCTATACGACCAATCATGCTTTGACCTTCATGCGCTGAACCGATCCATGATGGGCATGACAAATCGCAATAGCGAGCGCATCAGCAGCATCAGGGCCCTCAATCTTGACCCCGGGCATTTGCATCCGGACCATGTGCGCGATTTGTGTCTTGTCGGCATGCCCTACGCCGACCACCGTTTTCTTGACGGTATTCGGAGCGTATTCGCCCACATCCAATCCAAACTGCGCCGGAACCAACATCGCAATGCCGCGTGCCTGCCCCAGCTTCAGAGTGCTGGCCCCGTCTTTGTTGACAAAGGTTTGTTCCACAGCAGCCTGCTGCGGTGCGTGTGTTTGGCAAATTTGGGTCAGTTGTTCATGTAGCGAACAGAGCCGTGCTGCCAGACTGTCACCCTGAGAGCGACAAATACCGTTGGCGACATGTGCGATTCGGCTGCCATCGACATCGATCACCCCCCACCCGAGGTTCCGAAGACCCGGATCAATACCCAAAACCCGCATCGCTGCCCGCCATTGTTGCTTTGTCGCCACGACTAGCACGAAACGCGAACAAAGGCCAAGGTTAATGCGCCGCGGCCAAAAAACGACCACCGCTTTTCCACAAGCGACAACAAGGTTGAAAACCGACGTCGCTCATGTCGATTTCGGAACTTTGGAAAACAAGTTTTCGCCATATTTCACAAGGTGTTAACGCCAATCATAGCTATGCATTTTCAGCATAGAACCCATGCGATTTTAGCGCCTTGTTGCGCGTTCAAAGCAGGCCTAAGTGCGGATTCAGAAAGACAACATTCCAAACCCAAATCAAGGAGACCAGAAATGGCCGCTATTGACACGTCCCGCCCCTTCGCTGCTTCCGGCTCCACCGGCCGCATCGGCACCCTGTTCACTTCGATCTTCGCGACTGCTGCCGCGTGGAACGACGCGCGCCTGACCCGCAAGAGCCTCGAAGCGCTGTCCGATCGTGAACTGGAAGACATCGGCCTGTGCCGTGGTGATATCGACGGTGTTGCACACCGCTAAAGGCAATTGCCTTACCTGTAAAAACGAAGGCCCGTGTTCACCGGAACACGGGCCTTTATTTCGTGAGAGGAGAGAATTCAGAGAAGAAAAGCCGCTGCCTGCTGCGAAAGCCAGGCTGTGACAGGATCAATCTGCATGAGCCAAGCGCCAGCCCGCTCATAGGTATTTCCGAGTTGCAATACGCTGACACGCTCCATGTAGAGCTCTTCACCAATTCCGGTCAGCAAAAGCACCTTGAAGGCCATGAACGCCAGAACGGCAAGAAACAGAATGCGGCTCAGATATCCGCCGATCTTGCTGTCCGGCTTTTGCATGATGACGCCATTGGCAGTCATCTTGTTGCGATAGCCCTTGGCCATCCGCGTGTGTTTACGGCGAATGGCTTTCTGTCGTTTGTCAAAATCACGAAGTGCGCGATCCATGGCAGCCTCTGGTATATCCGGCCCCCACCAGACAAGGCTTTTTCTAGGCACAGATTGTGGCGGGATTAGGGCGAACGCCGCAAGTTTTCCCTAAAACCGCCCCTTATCAAACCGCTTTGCGAAGCGTTAGCGTCACCCAGTCACCAATGTCGTCCTGCAGCTCAAGATTGATGCCATTTCGTGCATAAACTTCGATGACATCATTGGCTTGCCGCGTAAGAATCCCCGAAAGAATCGCATAACCGCCGGGCACGAGGTGTCGGGCCATATGTGGGGCCAGATCGATCAGCGGTTGTTTGAGGATATTCGCAAAGACGAGATCGAAGGGCGCAGCGGCACCAATTTCGGGATGATCAAACCCAACCGCTTCGAGACAGGTCACCTTGTCATTCAGATCGTTTGCACGAACGTTCACTTCGGCAACTTCAACGGCAACAGCGTCAATGTCCGAGGCAATCACCGGATCAGGCCAAATCCGCGCGGCCGCCATGGCCAAAACCGCAGTTCCGCAACCGATGTCAGCCACTTTGGTGCCCTGGAAACCACCACTCGCCAATCGGTCGAGCGCCTTGAGGCATCCAAGCGTGGTGCCGTGATGGCCAGTTCCAAAGGCCATCGCCGCCTCAATGAGCAGCGGCTCAGCGCCTTCCGGGATCTTGTCGGCATCATGTGAGCCGTAGACAAAAAACCGTCCGGCCTCGACCGGGGTCAATTCGCGCCGGACCTTGTCGACCCAATCGGTGTCAGGAACTTCGCTAACCACAAAGGGCTGGGCGTTGAACGCCGCCGCCAGCAAGGCCAGTTCGACGTCATCAGGTGCCTCAAGGAAATATCCACCGACTTCCCATGTCCCGCTTCCGTCTTCGATCTCGAAAACGCCGATACCAGTCGGTTCCGGGTCCAGAAGCTCCAATGCCTCGCCCAGCGCTTCGGCCTGCGGCTTTTCAGGAAGTTTGGTGAATGCAGTCCAGGTCGCAGCCATGTGTCGTCCTCTTTGTATCGGTTTTATTCTGCGGGTGCCGCAGGCATGTAACGTGAAAAAACGGTCTCATTTCCGGGCTCCGGATGCCTAGGGATCATCAGCGCCAACACGAGGCTGACCAAAGCCATCCCAGCCGCAATAGCAAAGACCGCACCGGGCGATTTCAGCCAAAGATATCCCAGCACAGCGGGTAGGAAGACCGCCGCAATATGGTTTATCGTAAAGGCAACCGCTGCTGTCGGGGCAATGTCGCCCGGATCGGCAATCTTCTGAAAATAGGTTTTCAGTGCCAGAGCAAGCGCAAAGAAAATGTTGTTCGTGACATAGAGGACAGCCCCCAACATGGCGCCCCAACCAAACCAATAGATGCCGCCATAAAGCGCAAAGACCGTCACCAGCCCAACGTATTCAAACGCCATCGCGTTGCGTTCACCAAAGCGGTGCACGACATGTCCCAACACCGGGGCAAGCACCATGTTCGCCACCAGTGTGACCAGCATCAGTTTGGTGATTTCGTCGACGGAATACCCGAACCGTTCGACCATCATGAAACCCGCGAAGACAACGAAAATTTGCCGCCGAGCCCCGGACATGAACTGAAGCGCATAGTAGAGCCAGTATCTGCGCCGCAGCACGAACTTCGTAACCTGAGGGTGGGGTGAGTCGAAATTCGGGATGACCAGAACGCAATAGGCCACGATCAAGAGCGTCAGCCCACCCGAGATCATGTAGACAAAGTTGTAGCTGAGGTCGAAGGTCCGCCATGTCATGACAATTGCGACGTAGGCAACCAAAGTCGCCGCCGATCCAGCCGCAATCAGCAGGCCAAGCATTTGCGGCGCCCGATCCTTGGGCAACCATTGCAGCTGCAGCGATTGGTTTACCGTTTCGTAGTAGTGAAACCCAAACGAGCTGATCAGCGTCACGAACAGCAGCCCGCCCATCGAAGGGAACTGCGCCGTGATTGCTGTCGCAACGCCCAGCAAGGCCAGCGAAATCATGGCCAGAGTCTGCTCGCGCACAAATAGAATGACGGCGATCACACCAACGGCGAAAAAGCCTGGTATCTCTCGAACTGTGTGCAGCCAGCCGATATCAGCGCCATCAAATTGGGCCGCCTCGATGACAAAATTGTTCAACAGCGCCGACCATGTCGCAAAACTGAGCGGCATGGCGATTGCCATCAAGAACAAGAGCGTCACAGGCCTACGCCAGATTGGCAGGTCACGGGCAGCAGAGAGCGATACCGGTTTCACGGCTTTGCCTTTACGCCCTTTGCCCCGACTTGGCGAGAGCCTGATCTGGATCAAAGTTTCGATGGGCAAAAACGCCCATACCGCAGCCAGCCAAGAGCTGGAGGCCCTATGGACATCATTTCACTTGTCGAGCGCATCGGCGAAGCACCGACCGCTGCCCTCTTTGGATTGCTTACCGGAATCATTTTCGGGGTCGCGGCCCAGCGATCTCGGTTTTGTCTGCGCGCCGCCGTCGTTGAATTCGCGCGCGGGCAGATGAAAGACAAGGTTGCCGTCTGGCTTCTGACCTTTTCAACAGCTGTTGTGTGGGTTCAGGGCGCGCAGCTTTTGGGTCTGATCGACACTGCTGAGGCCCGTATGATGGCAGTTCCGGGCAGTTGGTCGGGGGCTGTGATCGGTGGAATGTTGTTTGGCGCAGGTATGGTTCTGGCGCGCGGGTGCTCCGGCCGCCTGCTGGTTCTGGCCGCCACAGGCAACCTGCGTTCCGTGGTTTCGGGTTTGATTTTCGCGGTCGTCGCGCAAATGACTTTGACCGGCTGGCTCGCTCCCGCGCGGGACTACCTTGCCGGGCTTTCCATAACCGGCGGCGGTCGCAACATGGACCTCATTGCCGCGGCGCATCTGCCGGAACAGGCTGGATTGGTTTTTGGATTGCTGACCGCGCTGTTGGCATTAGAGCTGTCGCGCCGGAACCGAATTGGGGCAAGACGTTTGGTCTTTGCCTCAGGTGTTGGTTTTGCTGCTGCCTTGGGGTGGGGCCTGACTTTCAGCCTCAGTCAGGTCAGCTTTGATCCGGTTCAGATCGAAAGCCTGACGTTCACAGGACCGTCGGCCAACACGCTGATGTTCTTTCTGGATCGGAACTCAGTGCTTGAATTCGATATTGGTCTGGTGCCCGGCGTTGTCATTGGATCCTTTTTGGCCGCTGCCTTCACTGGCGAGCTGAAAGTTCAGGGTTTCGAAGGACCAAGCCCTATGCGCAATGCCATGATCGGCGCAGGCTTGATGGGCTTTGGCGGCATGCTGGCCGGTGGCTGCGCCATTGGTGCCGGGGTCAGTGGTGGGTCCATATTCGCCGGAACCGCATGGCTTGCGCTTTTTTGTATGTGGATCGGCGGTATGGCCACTGATCTGGCACTCGGCGGAAGACGCCAAGCCATTCCCGCCTGACGGCCCGGTGTCAGTTGCGAATGCGCCAGCCGGTCTTGAATATCCACCAAATCACGGCAAGGCAAAGCAGCGTGAAACCGCCAATCGCCAGAAGGCTAAGGCCGATGGGAACATCCGCCAGTCCGTAGAACGACCAGCGGAATCCTGAGATCAGATAGACCACCGGGTTGAACAACGTGACGGTTTGCCAGAACGGCGGCAACATCGAAATCGAATAGAAGGCCCCACCGAGGAAAACCAAGGGTGTGACGACCAAAAGAGGCACCAGCTGAAGCTGTTCAAAATTGCTGGCCCAGATCCCGATGATAAAGCCCAGCAAGGCAAAGCTGAGACAGGTCAGCAGCAAAAACGCGATCATCGCCAAAGGGTTCTGAATCACCACATCAACGAACAATGCAGCCGTGGCCAGAATGACAACGCCGATGAACAATGCCTTGGTTGCAGCGGCGCCGACATAGCCAAGGACAATTTCCAGAAAGCTCAGGGGTGCAGACAGCAATTCGTTGATCGTGCCGATGAATTTCGGGAAATAGATCCCGAAGGACGCATTGGATATGGCCTGCGTGATGACGCTTAGCATGATCAGCCCCGGCACGATGAAAGCGCCATAGCTGACGCCTTCAACCTGATCGATCCGGCTGCCAATCGCCGCACCAAAGACGACAAAGTAAAGCGATGTGGAAATCACCGGCGAAACGAAACTTTGCGTTAGGGTTCGAAAGAAACGGGCCATTTCGAACTTGTAAATGGCAATGACAGCACCCCAGTTCATGCCTCGTCCTCCTGTTTGGCCGAAACCAGGCCGACAAAAATATCTTCGAGCGAGTTCTGCACGGTGCTGACGTCGCGCACGGCGATCCCCGCATCGGTCAGGCCTGCCATCAACCGCGCGATACCCGTGCGCTCGGCAGACGTGTCATAAGAATAGACCAAGGCTTTGCCGTCTCTTTCGATCCGCAAATCAAAGCCGTCAAATCCGCCCGGCACCTCGGTCAGCGGCTCGTCCAGCTCCACCCTCAATTCCTTGTGGCCCATCCGGTTCATCAGGCTGTCTTTTTCCTCGACCAGCAGGATTTGCCCCTTGTCGATTACCCCGACACGGTCTGCGATGGCCTCAGCCTCTTCGATATAATGCGTGGTCAGAATGATGGTGACGCCATCAGCCTTCAATTCATTCACGATGTCCCACATGTCCCGGCGCAACTCGACGTCGACACCGGCCGTCGGCTCGTCCAGAAACAACACGCGCGGTTCATGGGACAATGCCTTGGCAATCAGTACCCGCCGTTTCATCCCGCCTGACAGTGCGCGAATTGGTGTGTCGCGTTTGTCCCACAAGGACAGCTTTCGCAAAATACTTTCGATGCGGGCATCGTCCCGGGGCAAGCCGAACAAGCCGCGCGAAAAGCGGACCGTGTTGATCACCTTCTCAAAGGGTTCAAGCGTGATCTCCTGAGGCACCAAGCCGACAATGGAACGGGCCTGCCTGTACCGCTCGACCACATCATGCCCACCCACCGTGATGGTGCCGGAGGTTGGCAAAGTGATGCCACATATAGCCGAAATAAGCGTTGTTTTGCCTGCACCATTCGGCCCCAGCAAAGCGAGGATCTCGCCTTCTTTGATGTCAAGATTGACGCCCCCCAACGCCTGAAAACCACCATCGTAGGTTTTGAAAACGTCTCTGATCTCGACCATCGGCATAGGCAAACTCCTTTGGCCGCAATCTAAACGGACCAGTTCAGAACACAATGGCCACTCGCATGTCGTTTTTGGAGATGCCTTTACCGCACGAAAGGCGTAGCCAATCGGTATGTCATCCCAACCAATCAACCGGCCCGGAATGGGTATCCTGTTCATCTGCATCGGGATTCTCGCCATTTCAGTCAACGATCTGCTGATCAAAACGCTGTCTGGCGGCTATCCATTGCACCAGATGGTTTTCGTGCGCTCAGCCATTGGGCTGTTGTTCACGCTGGCCTTCGTCAGGATGGAAGGCGGATTGCGCATTCTCAAAACAAATCGCCCCGGCCTGCATTTGATGCGCGGGCTGCTGGTCGTTTTGGCAAACATGACGTTCTACGCGGCAGTCGCGGTTCTGCCGCTTGGGCAGGCCACAGCGCTGTTCTTTGTTGCGCCTCTCTTCATCACCCTTCTCGCCATCCCGGTTCTGGGTGAAAAGGTCGGTGCGTTAAGGCTGGGCGCCGTGATCATTGGTTTTCTGGGCGTGGTTGTCATGCAAGAGCCATGGGCCGCCGATACCGAAACGGCACGCGCCGTCATGCTGTTGCCGGTGGCCGCCGCAGCCTTTTACGCGGTGATGCAAGTCTTGACGCGCCGCTTGGGCATGACAACAGCCGCCTCGGCACTGGCCGTTTATATTCAGGGCACTTTTCTGGTGGTATCGACACTATTCTACCTCGTGGCCGGCGATGGGCGATTTGCCGAAGGCGTTACGAATGAAAGCCTTGTGTTTCTGCTGCGCGCCTGGGTCGTGCCAGACAGCGGCGATTGGTTGACCTTCCTCGGCTTGGGGCTGTGCGCGGGCGGCGTCGGCTATTGCCTGAGCGCAGCCTACCGCATGGCCAACGCCGCCACGATCGCGCCTTTTGAATACATCGGGCTGCCCTTGGCGATCCTTTGGGGCTGGCTGTTCTTTGGCGAATGGCCATCGGCGGCAACATGGGCCGGATGCGTACTGATCATTGGATCCGGTTTGTTCGTTTTCCTACGCGAACAAAAGCGCAAGGCGCCCCTGCCGGGACGGCGGACACGATGGGGACGTCGCTGACCAGCCTCTGGTTTGGACTGAGGTATTCCTGCCTTGTCTTTATGCCCACTGCTACCGCATTCTAATGGCATTTGACCGTTTGTACCGCCCAAGGTGATTCATGATCCGCTGCTTTCGCACTGCCACCCTTGCTTTGACCCTGATTGCCGGCCTGTTGCCCGCCACGTCGCAGGCACAGGATATTTCAAAGTTGATCAGTCTGGGCGTCTTGGCCGAAACCGATCCCAATGCCGCCTTGCAGGAAACGGATGCCGCCCTTCGCGATCCCGGTGTTCTGGGAACGCCGCCGGATGTGCGCATTCTGTTGGACCTGCTGGAACTGCGGGCAGCGCTGCTTGAACAAACGGGTCAGCTGGAAGACGCAGCAAAGGTCTGGGCGCATGTCGGACGCACGCGCCTGTTTGCGCGCGCCGACGTGCGGGACGATCCGGTGCCAGCCTACGAACAGGCTGCTATCTTGTTTGAGCAAATCGGATCAGTCACGGCGGCCCGGCAGACGATTGAGGCCGCCATCGCCGCCGAGGCCGAAACCGGCCGCGATGGCGCGGCGATGCAAAGGCTCTACGCCTCACTGCAAAGGCTGGCGGAGTTGGAAGGCGAGACAGAAATGGCCGATGCGGCCCGCGCCGCACTGGAAGAATTGGAAACGCCCAGCTTTGAATTTTCAGGCAAGCCCGAAGACGGTGGCTTTGCCGAGGTTGACGTCTACTATGCAACCGATCGCGCGCGCAGTGGTCGGCAGGATCCGACAGAATTCTACAGCGGCCGTCGCGGCAAGAAACTGGAACTCGGCATTGCGACCGTGACCATTCCGGACACACATGTGCCGGGCACAGTCGAACGCCCGTCGGTCTGGAGGCTGGATTTCCGCCGCAATGCCTCGCGCCACGTTCTGTTGCAAAAGATTGAACCGTTGGACGACGGGTCCTTCTTTGGTCGCTTGCAGGGCGAATTCCGTGAAGACGCCGGTCGCGACATGTTTGTCTACATCCATGGCTTCAACCATGACTTTGAATATGCCGCCCAGCGCGCAGCGCAATTGGCCTATGACATGGGCAGCGCCGCTGTGCCTGTGCTGTTCTCCTGGCCATCGCGAAACACGACCGTTGGTTACATCGCTGATGCTGCCGTCGTTCGTCTGTCAGGCCGGCGCCTCGCTGTCTTCCTGGAAGACCTTGTCGCTAAATCCGGTGCGGAAACCATTCACATCATCGCGCATTCCATGGGCAATCGGGCCCTGACGGATGCGTTGGAGATCATGGCGCTGGAACGGCGTGTTCAGCCGCAGGACGATCCGGTGTTTGGACAGGTTATGTTTGCAGCGCCAGATGTGGATGCGCAGCTTTTCGCGGCCATGGCACGCGTGTTCCGCCCATTGGCAAAGCGCATGACACTATACGCATCTTCCAAAGACTGGGCACTGGTTTCTTCGCGCAAACTGCATGGCTCGGCCCCACGCGCCGGGCTGGGAGGCGATGTTCTTTTGGCGGACAATCACTTTGACAGCATCGACATGAGCACCCTTGGCGAGGACATGTTGGCCCACAACTACTTCTCGAACGACAGTTCAGCGCTGGCAGATATGATGACGCTGTTTTGGCGTGATGCCCCACCGGAACACCGATGTGGTCTGACGCCGCGCGTCACAACCAGCGGAACAGTTTGGGAATACCTCGAAGGCCAGTGCCCCACCAACGACCTGATCGGCGTCATCGCCAACTTGAAGTCTCAGCGGCTAAGCGCGCCCGACGACATACGGGCCATGGTTCCAACCCTTGTGCCGCAGCAAGCGCGGGCGAATTTGGTGATGCCGGTGCTGGACCGCATCCTGATCGGCGGTCAATAGAACACGCCGATCAGCTTGGCCCGATCATAAAGCATGTGACCTGACGCGCCTGCAGCCGCCGACAGGCCAGATCAGCGCCTTCGCGGGTCAGCCCCATGAAGTTCGCATCAAAACCGCGTTTGCCCTGCACCACTTTGCGCAATGCTCCGCTCAGCGATGTGGTTTCGGACAGAGCAGTCTTCAGAAGGACTTTCTCAGCAGCAAAGCGGCTTGGATATCGACCAATATTCACACCCCAATGGCGGCCACCGGATGTTGATACCCGGGTGATGACCTCGGCCTTGCGGGCCGGTGTCGCAGGTGCGCGGGCCGCCGATGCAGCCAAGACGACCTGTTTGGGACGTACAACAGGCTTGACCGACTTTGCCGGGGCGCGCTGTTCAGTTGCTGCAGCGGCTGCGACAACCTCTTGCTTTGGGGCAGGCTCCACAACCTTTGCCACGACTTCTGGCTTCGCTTCAGGCTTTGTGGCCACCTCTGCCACTTGCTGAAGAACGCTTTCGATATCGTCCTGCACACCGGCAACCAAGGGCGCGACCTCTTTGGCGGGGATCGGACGGGCCTTGGGACGCAGGCTGCGTTTGACCGCGGCATTGGCCACGCGGATCGATTTTGCCCGAGCGCCCGGTGCAGGGGCGTTGTTCGATGCCACCGTCACTGTCTTTTTGCTGACTTTACCCATGTATGGCGGCTTGCCCGGTGCACGCAGCGCCATACGCGACGGTGCGCGACGGAAACCCAAATCCAGAAGCTCAGCCACCTTGGCATTCCGCGATGCAGTGGACCGCCCGCCGAAAACCGTGGCGATCACACGTTCGCGGCCGCGCTCAGCCGATGCGACAAGGTTGAAACCGGCTGCGCGGGTGTATCCTGTCTTGATCCCGTCGGCCCCTTTGTAGCTGTCCAGCAGGCGCCGATTGGTATGCGCGACCGTACGCACCCCCGCATCAGCGGTGCGGCGCGAGAAGAGGTTATAGTACTGCGGATAGTCATAGAGCACATGACGGCCCAGTATTGACATGTCGCGAGCCGTTGAAAGATGCCCCTTTTCAGTAAGCCCGTGGGCATTCTTGAAGGTCGTGCGGGTCATGCCCATGGCTTTGGCCGTGCGGTTCATTCTGCGGGCGAACGCCGCCTCTGACCCTGAAATTGCCTCGGCAATTGCGGTTGCGGCGTCGTTGGCTGACTTCACAGCGGCGGCGCGAACCAGATAGCGAAGCTTGATCTTCTGACCGGCCCGCAGGCCAAGTTTAGACGGCGGCTCAGCAGCCGCCTTCTTGGACACCTTGACCAGGGTATCCATGGAAATCTCACCGTTTTGCACAGCTTCAAAGGCGACATAGAGTGTCATCATCTTTGTAAGCGAAGCAGGATGAAGGCGCGTGTCTGCATTGTCTGCGTGCAGGACTTTGCCGTTTCGGGCGTCCATGACCATAGCCGCATAAGGCGCAGCAACAGCGCTGAGAGGTACAATCAGCGCTAGCCAAATAAACGTGAATAGATACAGGCCCATTCGGCCCGTCTGCTGCCTGCGACGTCCCGTCACGATCTCTGCCTTTTTCTGCCTCATGCCCCCGAGTTTTCTCGGTGGGCTTATTTTTGTTGCGTTTACGCTAGCATGGATAGTGGTTTCAGAAAACCCCGCAGCCGATTGATTTTCCGAAGTTTTTGTCGCAGCCCGCGTCTACATATAGCGCCCCATCGGCATGCCACCCCAAGACCCATGATTATGACTGGAATGTGGCGAATTGTGGCGGAAATAAGGCAGCCCCGCAGGCCATCTTCATCCGATTTCTGCAACCAGAGAGGGCAGCCCGGACAAATCCTGGACTTCCTTGAAGCGCGGGTGCTCCGGCGCTTCAGCATGTTCCAGATCCCAGCCTAGATCATGCGGAACAAAAACGCCCCAACAACCCGCCTCAATTGCCGGCCTCACATCGGATTTCATTGAGTTCCCAACCATCATCGAAGCCCCTGCCCCGCCGGGAACCGTCCCAAAAATCCGCTGGTAGGTCGCAATGGTCTTGTCCGATACGATTTCGACCCCGTCGAAAAGATCCCCCAGACCTGACTGGGCCAACTTCCGTTCCTGATGCAACAGGTCGCCCTTGGTGATCAAAAGAACCCTGTGGGTCTGCGCAACGCTCTCCACCGCTTCTTGCGCATGGGGCAACAGCTCAACCGGATGGTCCAGCATTTCGCGGCCAGCGGAAAGCAGTTCTGCAATCACGGTTCCGGGAACCCGCCCCTCGGTAACCTCCACGGCTGTTTCGATCATTGAAAGGACAAACCCTTTTACACCAAATCCATAGTGTCCAATGTTCCTGCGCTCGGCTTCCAACAAACGGCTCGACAGGTGATCCGGCTCTGCGTGATCTGCCAACAACTCTGCGAATCGTGCCTGCGTCAGCGAAAAGAACCGTTCATTGTGCCAAAGGGTATCATCCGCATCGAAAGCGATTGTTTGCAGATTTCGCATCCTAAAGTCCCTTTGGTTGCAATGCCCCCCTTTTCGCGGCGCACAGTCAGGTTATATACAAAGGCCAATTCCGCAAACGCAAAGCACCAATGACGCAATGACCAATGCACAGCAATATCGGATAGTTGCCGCAACAGGTGGACCGGACCTGCCCGATGATAGGCAGGGCGATGCAAGCGTGGTCGTGGATGTCAAACCCAAGACCAAACGCCCCCCTTTGTATAAAGTGCTTTTGCTTAACGACGATTACACCCCCATGGAGTTCGTCGTACACGTTCTGGAACGCTTTTTCGGCATGACACACGCTCAGGCCTTTGAGGTCATGTTGACCGTTCACAAAAAAGGCGTTGCCGTTGTCGGCGTCTTCAGCCACGAAATCGCCGAAACCAAGGTTGGTCAGGTGATGGATTTTGCACGGCGTCACCAGCACCCGCTGCAATGCACCATGGAAAAGGAATAGGCTCGAGAGCCGCCGCCATGAGTTCCGATCGATTGCTCTTTGCCCTTGAAACCGGGGGGCTTGCACTGCCGCAATCCGGCACTCTCGCGCTTTGGCGCGCGTCCGGCGATATGGCTCTGTCTGGGCTTGATGCTGGGCGTTGTGAAGTCATCCACAGCTTCGCACCAGACTATGACAGCTGGGCACGCCGCGGCATGGCTGTCTCGGTTTCACCCAAAGGCCCCTATGCCGCCAGCATCGTGTTCCTGCCCCGCGCCCGTGATCTGGCCGAAACCATGATTGCCGAGGCCGAGGCCGCAACACCGGACGGCCTCATCGTGATCAATGGAGCCAAGACCGACGGTATTGAATCAATTGCCAAAGCTTTGAAAAAGCGCGTGGCACTGGACGGCGTTGTTTCCAAGGCTCACGGCAAATGCCTCTGGTTCCGAGCACAGGGCGCGTTTTCAGATTGGGTGCGGCCGGTTATGTCTGCCAACACGCAGGGCGATATGACGGCACCCGGTATCTTTTCGGCGGATGCCGCCGATCCGGCCTCTGTTGCCTTGGCAGCCGCGCTGCCCGAGACACTCAAGGGGCAAATAGCAGATCTTGGTGCAGGCTGGGGCTGGTTGTCCCGAGAGATTCTGAGCAAAGACGGTGTGACCGCTCTGCATCTAGTCGAAGCCGAAGCTCATGCATTGGACTGTGCCCGCCAGAACGTAACGGACCCGCGCGCGCAATTTCATTGGGCTGATGCAACCACCTGGAAATCACCGTCGAAAGCGCTGGACGGTGTGATCATGAACCCGCCCTTCCATCAGGGCCGCAAAGCCGACCCACGCATCGGGCAGGCCTTTGTCACAGCAGCAGCACGCCTTTTGGCGCCGAACGGACAGTTGTGGATGGTCGCAAACCGCCACTTACCTTATGAAACCACGCTCGCAGCCAATTTTCGGGATGTTGCCGAAATCGCTGGCAACAATCGTTTCAAGATACTGCACGCCGCGCGGCCCTCTCGCCCGAAGCGGTGAAGTGTCGTAGCGTGACGACGAACCAGACAGGGATTCTCTATGAGCTTTTCCATCGAAGGAAAGACCGCGATTGTCACCGGAGCCGCCAATGGCGTCGGTCTCGCGATCGCGCGGCATTTTGTAAACAAGGGTGCCAATGTCATCTTCGCCGACATGGACGAAGAACAGCTGATCAAGGAATGCGGCGAGGCACAGGACGAAGGCAATGTCCGCTACTTTGCCGGTGACCTACGCGAGAGGCTTACCATGGCCAACCTGCTTTCCGCGACGCTGGATGCCTTTGACCGAGTGGATATTCTGGTCAACGGCTCCCGCCAGATGATGCCATCCGATCCTCTGGATATCGAAGACGATTCCGTGGAACGCATGCTTGGCCAAAATATGACAACAGCCCTGCGCATGACCCAATTAGTCAGCAAACGCATGATCAAACAGGCTGAGGGACAGGAAGAAGGACAGGTTGGTGCAATCGTCAATCTGTCCTCGATCGCAGCGCGGCGCTCTCACCCCTCCTTGCTGGGATATTCGGTGTCCTGTGCTGCACTGGATCAGATGACCCGGTCGATGGCGGTTGTCTTGGCCCCGGAACGGATCCGGGTGAACGCCGTGTCGTTTGGATCACTGATGTCCGCAAGTCTCAAGGATACGTTGCGCGAACACGCGGATTATCGTGACGACATCGAAGCCCACACACCTTTGGGGCGTATCGCCGGACCAAGGGAACTGGCCGAAGCGGTGCAATTTCTGTCAAGCGAGGCGGCCGGTTTTGTCACTGGTCAGATCATGACCATCGACGGTGGGCGCACCCTGCTGGATCCCGTGGCCGCTCCGGCACACTGAATCCCCGCAATAGGCAATCACCAAGTTGCTCTTGGACACAGGCTTGACTAGCATGGTGTCAACCAAAGAGGACACTTCGATGAAAGATATGTTGGACAGCGAACGCAGCCGCGCTGCTGAATGGTTCCGTACGCTTCGGGATGAAATCGTTGGCGCCTTTGAAAAGTTGGAAGACAATCACAGCGACGGCCCTTTCGCAGAGATGGATGCGGGCCGCTTTGAAGTAACCACGACCAAGCGCCATTCGGATGACGGATCAGACGCAGGTGGTGGCCTGATGAGCGTCATGCGCGGTGGCCGGGTGTTTGAGAAGGTCGGCGTGAATGTGTCGACGGTTTACGGGCAACTCGGGCCGCAAGCGCAAAAAGCAATGGCAGCCCGCGGCGTTCCCGGCATGGAAGACGATCCCAGTTTCTGGGCCAGCGGCATCAGCCTCGTGGCTCATATGCAAAACCCACACTGCCCCGCCGTACATATGAACACCCGGATGTTCTGGACCCCGCATGCTTGGTGGTTCGGAGGTGGGTCGGATCTGAACCCCTGCATCGAATACGACGAAGACACTGCCCATTTTCATGCCACGCAAAAGGCGCATCTGGATCCGCACGGAACCGAACACTACCCGCGCCTCAAGGAATGGGCCGACGAATACTTCTATGTTCCGCACCGGGGACGCGCACGTGGGGTCGGCGGAATTTTCATGGACGATCGGAACTCCGGCGATTGGGAAGCGGATTTCACCCTGACACAGGATATCGGCCGTGCCTTTCTTCCCGCCTATGTTCCACTGGTCGAAAAGCGCCGCGTGCAGGCATTCACCGATGCGGACAAGGACACTCAGCTCGTGCATCGCGGGTTGTACGCGGAATACAACCTTGTCTACGACCGCGGCACGAAATTTGGCCTTGCGACGGGGCATGATGCCAATGCTGTCCTGATGAGTCTTCCGCCATTGGCAAAGTGGGTTTGACGCAACCACATACGTGACATCCAGGCCTCTGGGTATTGGCGGGACGGCGGGCGGGGCGATGTTCCGGCCCGGCCGGAACCAGCGGCGTCAGGCGTCCCGCCACTGACCCTGTGCAAGCCCGTCGAGTGACCAGTCACCAACCGACCATCGCACCAGACGAAGACACGGCAGGCCGACATGCGCAGTCATCCGGCGAACCTGCCGGTTGCGCCCCTCGGTGATGGTCAGCTTTATCCAGCTATCCGGCACGGTCTTGCGGTAGCGTACAGGCGGATCACGCTCCCAGATGTCTGGCGGATCGATTGCCTCGGCACACGCAGGCCGGGTCGGCCCATCCTTCAGCGTGACCCCGGCACGCAAGGCCTGCAGCTGTTCTTCGCTTACAAGACCCTCGACCTGAACAAGATAGGTTTTGGGTTTTTTGAACTTGGGGCTCGCGATCCTGGCCTGCAACCGACCATCGTCCGTCAGAACCATCAAGCCTTCACTATCGCGATCCAGACGCCCGGCCGGGTAGACGCCGGGCACGTCCACAAATTCGGACAAGGTTGGCCGTGGGCTGCCTTGGGTGCCCTTGTCCGTGAACTGGGACAAAACACCAAAGGGCTTGTTGAACAGGATCACGCGACTCATGTCCGGCGCCCTGCAAAAAATTTGCGCAGCAATTCCGAAGCAGGTTCAGCAGACAGCCCGTCATAAATTTCGGGCATATGATGGCATTGCGCATGGGAAAAAACCCGCGCGCCCTGCGCCACCCCGCCGGATTTGGGATCGGCTGCACCATAATAGAGCCGCCGAATCCGTGCGAATGAAATGGCGGCTGCGCACATTGGGCACGGTTCAAGCGTCACATAGAGGTCGTGATCAGGAAGACGCTCCTGCCCCAATGCCGCGCAAGCTTCCCGAATGGCGAGGATTTCGGCATGGGCTGTCGGATCATTCAGTTCGCGGGTGCGATTACCCGCCTGCGCGATGACAGTCCCATCGCTCGATGTCACCACAGCGCCCACCGGCACTTCGCCGCGCTGTGCGGCCGCCTGCGCTTCGGCAAGCGCGATATCCATATGGCTGGCAAAAGTCATGGCTGTATCTAGCCCTATCAAACGCCGTGTGAAAGCACCTGTCGCATCAAAGCGCCTTTGACAGCGCGGCGTGATACGTTAGACGGGCCGCATCATGTCCAGTTCCAACACACCAGAATCCCCCTCGAAAACGCCGCCGGGCGAACGCATCGCCAAAGTGATCGCGCGATCCGGGCTAGCGTCGCGCAGAGAAGCAGAGCGCCTGATCGAGGCAGGGCGTGTATCCGTCAACGGCACAATCATTGATCGTGCGGCTTTGAACGTCACACCGAACGACAAGATCGTCGTGGATGGCAAACCACTGGACGCACCCGAAGAAGAACGGTTGTGGCTCTACCACAAACCAACCGGGCTGGTGACGACAAACAAGGACGAGCAAGGCAGACCCACGATCTATGATGATCTGCCGGACGATTTGCCTCGGGTCATGAGCGTCGGGCGTCTGGATCTCAACTCCGAGGGCCTGTTGCTGCTGACCAATGACGGTGGCGTCAAACGCAAACTCGAGCTGCCCTCGACCGGTTGGCTGCGCAAGTACCGCGTCCGGGTCAATGGCAGACCGAATGACACCATGTTGCAACCGCTTCGGGACGGTTTGGTTGTGGACGGCCAAAGATTTCAGCCGATGATCGTCACTCTGGATCGGCAACAGGGCGCGAATGCTTGGCTGACAGTCGGGCTGCGCGAAGGAAAGAATCGCGAGATTCGCCGCGCCATGACCGACATCGGTCTGAACGTGAATCGGTTGATCCGGGTGTCCTACGGACCATTCCAGCTGGGTCAGTTGAAACAAGGCGAGGTTCAGGAAGTCCGCCGCAAGATCTTGCGCGACCAGTTGGGCTTGGATGGCGCCAAGGCAGACCGTCCGGTTCCTCAGAGACGGCGCAGCGGCGCAAACGACGCCAGCAAGTCTTTGAAATCCGGTAATAATCGCTCCAAACCCGATAGCAAAGGGCGGAACGCAGCGTCCGCCAAGCGATCGTTGAAGCCACGTCCCAAGACTGGCAAAAGTGGCGCAAACAAAGGCAGAAACGGCTAATCTGGCATTAACTCTTCCTAGTTTTTCCCGGCCCGTGCCGGATTTTTGCCCGGATTCGCCGTCATCTTTGCGAGCATGATGTTTACGCTCATAGCTCTTGCGATCGGTTGTTTGTCGCTGTTTCTGATGCTTGGTGGTCTGCGCATGGTAGCCACCGATACATTCGAAATTTTGTCAAAAATGACCGTGCGCGCGCGCAACGACGGGGAACTCGTCCCGCGTCTCGCCTTTGTCATGCTTTGGGGCATGATCTTTGTCCTGAGCTATTTTTGAGGGCTAACACTGATGGCTATGCAAGATGTAAACGATCAAAACAGCCCACTCCAGAAGACAGCTTTTTTGGGGTCTGGCTTGAACATTCTCTTTTTCGCCGCCTTTCCACTGGTTCTTTGGATGTTCCAAGGATCTGCAGTACTGATCGCCACTGCGGTTTTGCAGTTGTTTCTGCTGTCCTGTGGATTGCGCCTGATCGCGCGCGGCCTGATAGCCGAGGCGCGTTACGACGCGGCCATCGCCGCGCATGCACCCAAGTGGCCCCTAAAACTTATGGGCGCCTGTTTGATCGGCGTGACCGTATTCCTTTTGGCCGGCCATCATTTCTATACACTGTTCATTCCCGCAATGCTGGGATTGGCTTCAGTGGGTCTGACGATTGCCGCTTTCGGGCTGGATCCAATGAAAGACAAGGGAATGGAAAATCGCGAGGAAGTCGCCGGCATGCTTCTGGCCTCGCAAATCGATCAACACGAACTGGATCTGGCCAGTGCCGTTCATCGCATCGCCGGACTGGGCGATGCCGATCTGACACGTCGCACTGAAGCCGCCCAAGACCTTCTGTACAACACCATTGAAAGCGCCCGCGAGGACACAGAAATCCTTCAGCGTAGCCAAAAGCCAATCGCCAAGTTTGTCCGGATTATCGAGTCTGAAGTTGACCGGCTCGAAAACAGTTGGGAAGGCGATGATTATCTTTTCGCCCGCCGACGGTTTGTTGCCAAACTTGATGTTCTGATTGAGAGCTTTGGAACCCTTGCCCGCAAAAGTGGCGCACTGGAAGACAAGGACTTTCTGGACGATGAGGCCGAGCTTCTCTTGGATCGCATGCCTCAGGAATCCGCCGCCTGACGGCATTTGGACCGACTTCCCCCTAGCAAGCGCAGAAAATAGCCCTTAAGTTCGCCTCAAAGCCATTGCTTCCGAGGGTATAAATGTCTGGCACTGCCTTGCAGAAGGTTACTTACGTTCTTTTGATCCTTCTATTGTTCGGGATCACCTCTGGTGTCATTGGGGGCCTATAGGCATGTCTCAACGATTTGGTGGCAAATTCAGCCCCGACGGCAGCACCGTAACGCCCGAGGACAGACCTGAGCAATCGGCATTCAAGGGTGCCCGGGTTGATCCTGTCGGCGCGCGCAGCAACGTTATGTTTCTGCCGCCGGTCGTTCTGGCCTTCATGTCTCTGAACGATGGCGCGACGGGCCTTGCGACAGGCCTTATTGGCGCTGGCGTTCTGGTTCTGGGCGCGTGGCTCTTGCGGGACGGCCTGCGGGCCGAAGCCGCTTACAATGAACGCAAGGTTGCTCGGCGGCCCGGAATACCGCGCAAGCTTTTTGCTGCGGCTCTCACAGGTGTCGGTACGGCCATCGCTGCTTTTCATCACAGCCCCGATGTCGTTCCTGCGGTGATCTTTGGGGCCGCTGCTGGTGCCCTCCATTTGGGCGCCTTTGGCATTGACCCGATGAAAGACAAAGGCATGGAAGGTATTGATACCTTTCAACAGGATCGTGTTGCCCGTGTGGTGGACGAAGCCGAAGCGCATCTCGGCGCGATGTCTGATGCTGTGAAGCGTGCAGGCGACCGTCAGGTTGAGGCCCGCGTCGAGCGGTTTCAGGTCAAGGTCCGCGAACTGATCCGCACGGTCGAAGAAGATCCGCGTGATCTGACAGCGGCACGGAAATTTCTGGGCGTCTATCTGATGGGTGCGCGCGATGCCGCCGTCAAATTCTCGGACATCTATGCCCGCTCCCAAGATCGGGGCGCCAAGTCTGATTTCATGATGCTTTTGACCGATCTGGAAGAAAGCTTTGGCCAGAAGACCGAAAAGCTCTTGCTGGACAATAACGTCGACCTTTCGGTCGAAATTGATGTGTTGCGCGATCGGCTGCAACGCGAAGGTGTGCATCTCAAAACGAGATAATCGATTACAATCAACGGGGGGTACCCATGTCCGATAACGTTCGTCAAAAGGCTCAAGAAGCTCTGACGCTGGTGGAAGAAGTCAACGCTGTCATCTTGCCAGAGCCAGTGGATGCAAATGCAATTGTGCCGCTCCAAGAGGCTAATCCAGAAGTAGGCGAAGAAATCCGTACTCGTATGGATGAAATCGACATGGGTGACACACAGTCCATCGTCGCATTCGGATCGGCCGCTCAGGCTGAGCTGCAGGAAATCAGCCAAGCGATGCTGACAGACGTGCGCAACAAGGATGTTGGCCCTGCCGGGGACAGCCTGCGCGGGATCGTGACCACGATTCGCGGTTTTTCGGTCTCGGAACTCGACGTTCGTCGTGAACGGACATGGTGGGAAAAACTGCTGGGACGCGCCGCGCCTTTTGCCAAGTTCACGGCCCGGTTTGAACAGGTTCAGGACCAGATCGACCGCGTGACGGACAATCTGCTTGAGCATGAGCACAAACTGCTCAAGGACATCAAATCGCTGGACCTGCTCTACAAAAAGACGCTGCAGTTCTACGACGAACTGGCGCTGTACATCGCAGCGGGCGAAGAAAAGCTCAACGAGCTGGACAGCAAGGATATTCCGGCTGCCGAAGCCGCCGTTCAGGCCGCGCCCGAAGGTGATCAGCTGATCAAGGCGCAGGAACTTCGTGATCTGCGCGCCGCGCGTGACGATCTGGAACGCCGCGTACACGATTTGAAACTGACCCGTCAGGTCACGATGCAATCGCTGCCGTCGATCCGTCTGGTTCAGGAAAATGACAAGTCGCTGGTTACCAAGATCAACAGCACGCTGGTGAACACAGTACCGCTGTGGGAAACCCAGCTGGCGCAGGCCGTCACAATCCAGCGTTCCGCTGAAGCGGCCGCAGCGGTGCGCGACGCCAACGATCTGACCAACGAATTGCTGACCTCGAACGCCAAGAATCTGCGCGACAGCAACAAGATGATCCGCGAAGAGATGGAGCGCGGTGTCTTTGACATCGAGGCCGTCAAGCAGGCCAATGCTGATCTGATCGGCACTATCGAGGAAAGCCTGCAGATTGCAGACGAAGGCAAGCGCCGCCGCACCGAAGCGGAGGCCGAGCTGAAGAAAATGGAAGCAGAACTGCGCGACACCCTCGCCGCCGCAAAGGCGCGCAAGGATGGCGTGGGCGACAACGCCGCCACGTCTGTTCCCGGCTGATCCGTCAATGCGCTGGGGCAGGATTGCAACTTCCGCTGTCGTGTTGTCCGCCCTGGCGGGCTGCATCGGCACGGGGCTTGCCCCACGCGAAATTACGGTTTCACCACCAGAAAGACCCGCTGCGGTAGCCCAGCCCCCCGCAGCGGCCGTGCCGGTCCAGCCTGCCGGCCCTTCGCAGAAAAGTCGTGAATTGGAAGCCTATTACAAGCGTGTGCAAAGCGATCTGCTCGTGCGGGGGCTGTTGCGGACCGATGGGGGTGGGCCCGACACCCAATTCACCGACACGATGCTGATGCGGAATTTTGAAAAGATCGCATTGGCCGAAGAATACGAACGCGGAGCGGGTCTGAAACCTTCGGCTGGCGGAACGACCGCCATCAAGAAGTGGACCAAACCAATCCGCGTTGTCGCCGAATTTGGTGCGTCTGTTCCCTCAGACAAAGCAGCAAAGGACCGCGCCTACCTTGCCAGCTACGTGGCCAAACTGGGCCGGATCACAGGGCACCCGATTTCCATGTCGGGCAGCGGCGCAAATTTCCACGTGCTGTTCATGGGACAGGACGACACAGACACCATTGCTCCGCGCATCCGCCAGATCGTCCCGGATGTGAACCCTACCGCGCTGCGGCTGTTCAACAACCTGCCGCGCAGCATTCATTGCCTTGTCATCGCCTTTTCCGACACGCCCGGCGGCTATGACTATGGCACGGCAATTGCGGTGATCCGTTCAGAACATCCGGATTTGCTGCGTCGTTCGTGCATTCACGAAGAGGTCGCGCAGGGGTTGGGTCTGGGCAATGACGACCCATCCGCACGCCCGTCGATCTTCAACGACGACGACGAATTCGCTCTGCTTACGACACATGACGAGCTTTTGCTCAAGATCCTCTACGACCCCCGCCTGCGCCCCGGCATGAGCGCCGAACAGGCCATGCCAATTGTGCGGGAGAGGGCTGCAGAATTGCTGCTTTCTGGGCCTAGCTGACGGAGCACGGAATGTTCGAGGAAGTTCAATACCCTTACCGGCCAAGGCCATTTCTGATGCTGTTCGTCAGCATCTTCAGCGGGGCTGCCGCATGGGCAACCCTCAATGGCGCGTTAATGGGTGCATCGGCAGAATTCGACGCTCTCAGTCTGCAGGGTGTTCCGGCAAGCATCGCGCTTGGCTTGCTTAGCGCATTATGTTTGGGTGCTGCATTGTTTTGCCTCCGACTGGTTTGGTCGGGCGTGACATCCAAGGACAAACTTGTGCTCGGACCAGACGCGATAGTGATACCTTCCGGCAGGAACGTGATCACGATACCCTATGCCGAGGTCAGGAAACTGGAGCCTGTTTCCGGATTTGGCTTCAAGTCGCTCTTCCTTTTTCATCGAGACAAGGAAATCTCGGTGGATGCACACATGCTTGGCAACCCATGGCGCTACAAGCGCGTGGTCAAAACTATCGAGCAGCGTGTCAAGACTGCACGCGGCCCAACTTAACGGAGGATATTTCATGTCGATCTGGGACTTTCTTTCCGGCCAGTTCATCGACGTCATTCATTGGACCGATGACAGCCGTGACACGATGGTCTGGCGCTTTGAGCGCGAAGGCCACGAGATCAAGTACGGCGCCAAGCTGACCGTCCGCGAAGGGCAGGCCGCCGTGTTCGTGCACGAGGGCCAGTTGGCGGATGTGTTCACACCCGGGCTTTACATGCTCGAGACGAACAACATGCCGATCATGACGACCCTGCAGCACTGGGATCATGGCTTTCAGTCGCCTTTCAAATCCGAAATCTACTTTGTCAGCACGAACCGCTTTACCGATCTGAAATGGGGCACCAAAAATCCGATCATGCTGCGTGACCCGGAATTCGGACCAACTCGCATTCGCGCCTTTGGCACCTATTCCATCAAAGTTGTGGACCCGGCCTTGTTCCTCAAGGAAATCGTCGGCACCGATGGTGAGTTCACGATGGACGAGATCAGCTTTCAGATCCGCAATATCATCGTTCAGGAATTCAGCCGTGCCATTTCCAAAGCGGGCATCCCGGTTCTGGATATGGCCGCCAACACCGCCGAGGTTGGCAAGCTGATCGCACAGGCCATTGATCCCGTGATCAAAGGCTACGGGCTGTCCCTGCCCGAGCTCTATATCGAGAACATCAGCCTGCCACCGGCCGTCGAAAAGGCGCTGGATGACCGGACCAGCCGCGGCATCACCGGAAACCTCGATGATTTCATGAAGTACAAGGCTGCGGAAGCCATGGGCCAAGGCGGTGCCATGGATGATGCAATGGGTATGGGCATGGGCGCCGCCATGGGCATGGCCATGGGCAACCAGATGGGCGGCGCTGCGCCGACCAACCCATGGGCCGCTCAGCCTGCTCAAGCCGCGCCAATGGCGCCTCCTCCACCGCCTGTCGAACACGTTTGGCATATTGCCGAAAATGGCGCCACCAAGGGCCCGTTTTCCAAGGCCGATCTGGGGCGCATGGCAGCGGGCGGAGACCTGACACGCGAAACCCACGTGTGGACACCCGGTCAGGACGGCTGGATGAAAGCGGGTGACGTGCAGGAGCTGGCGCAGCTCTTCACCATTATGCCGCCACCTCCGCCGCCCGCGGGTTAAACGCGGATCGGAAAACCAGGGCTAACCCGCAAAGCCACTCTTGGTTATGCGGATAGCCTCCTTTCCGAAATTGGTCGCCAGATCTGCGCGCTTCAGTTGCTCAGCAAACTGAGCAGGTCCGGCCCGGTGCAGGCGCCCACTGGAAAGCTGATTGTATCGTCTCGCCAAGCGGGAAACGGCTTGGCCGGAGCGACGCGCGACTCGGCGATGACCTGATTATCCGTGCAAAAATCCTGCCCGAGATTACCCAGATTGAAGCCGAATCCGCCCATCCCGCAGTCCGTTCCTGCGCCGTTCATGTTCCAAGCCTGAGGCATCGGAATGCCGAACCCATCAACAACAAATGCCACTGCGACCGGATCGAAATGCAGCCTCCAAGACGTCAGTTCGTTCAGCATACCCAAAGACCAGCTGCCAATCGGCTCACCGTCTTTGAAACCTTGAATGGCAAAACAAATCATATCGGATTCGTTGATCAGGCGCGTTCCGATCAACGCCTTGTCAAAGCTCATGGAACCCGTCATGCGATAGCCATTCGCGCCCTCCCAGACGAACCCGTAGCGGGCCTCTTGCGCCATCGCGGCGGACGCGAACCCCATACCAAGGACATACAGACAAATTTGGAAAAGCGATCTGCTCATACCCAAAGGGTAACTCAGTCCACCGCGCGCGCAACCCGCTCTTTTCTTTCCCGGTGGTCCGGGTAACTTGGGCGCATATGCCAAGAGGCCATTATGACTGACGAACACAGATTTCCCTGCTCAAACTGCGGCGCAGATTATCGGTTTGACCCGGAAGCTGGCCAGTTGGTTTGCGACCACTGCGGCGCACAGGAAGAAGTCACACAGTCCGGGCCATGGGCAGGCGGCATTCGTGAACTGGATTTCAGATCGGCAATGAAAAACCTGCTGCCGTTGCAGGACATGGAAGAAACCCGCGTTTCGCATTGCCCCAACTGCGCTGCAGAAGTCGAATTCAATCCTGATCTTCATGCCGCTGAATGCCCTTTCTGTGCAACACCGGTGGTGACCGATACCGGAACCCACAGACATATCAAACCGCGCGGCGTTCTGCCCTTTGCCATGGATGAAGGCTCGGCTCGGGACGCCATGACCGACTGGCTTGGGTCTTTGTGGTTTGCGCCAAACGGGCTGCAGGATTATGCGCGCAAAGGGCGCAAACTGACCGGGATCTACGTTCCTTACTGGACGTTCGATGCGGACACTCGGTCGGCCTACAAGGGCGAGAGGGGCACGATATACTACGAATCCCGCACCGTTCGCCGGAACGGCAAGACCGAAACCATTCGCGTTCAAAAAATCCGTTGGAGCCCGGCGTCCGGACGCGTGCAAAGGTTCTTTGACGATGTATTGGTGCTGGCGTCACAGTCGCTGCCAAAGCGGTTTACCGACGCGCTTGAGCCGTGGGATCTGTCCGCGATGGAGCCCTACAGCCCAGAGTTTTTGGCCGGGTTTCGCGCCGAAGGATATCAGGTCGATCTGGACGAAGGGTTTCACGAGGCCCGCGCGCACATGGAGCGCGTCATCGAACGGGATGTGAAATTCGACATCGGCGGCGATCGCCAACGGGTCATCCACGTCGATACCGATATGAATGACATCACGTTCAAGCACGTCCTGCTGCCGGTCTGGCTGGCGGCCTACAAATATCGCGGCAAGAGTTATCGGTTTGTCGTCAATGGACGCACTGGGCGTGTTCAGGGCGAGCGGCCCTACTCTGCGATAAAGATCACAATCGCCATTGTGGTCGGGCTATTGATTGCCGCTGCAATTGGCTATGGATTCGCCATGAGCCAATGACCGTTGCTTGACGGCAATGCGGACAATCGTTAGCGCTAACCTTAACTATGCGGCGTGGAAAGGACTAAACAATGATCTTGTGTTGTGGCGAAGCATTGATCGACATGCTGCCCCGTCAGTCGGACGCGGGCGAAGATGCCTTTGCGCCCTACGCAGGCGGCGCCGTTTTCAATACGGCGATTGCCTTGGGACGATTGGGTGCGCCAACCGGATATCTGGGCGGTCTGTCCAACGATCTTTTTGGCAAACTGCTTTCAGAAACTTTGGGTGCTTCGAACGTTGATCATGGGCTTTGTCCACGCAGCGACCGGCCAACCACTTTGGCCTTTGTCACTTTGACAAACGGTCATGCGCAATACGCATTCTACGACGAAGGCACAGCAGGGCGGATGCTGGAGACTTCGGACCTGAAAAGCCTGCCAGACACGGTCGAAGCCCTGTTCTTTGGCGGTATCAGCTTGGTGTCAGAGCCCGCCGCCGATACCTATGCGGCGCTGTGCACGGGTGAAACAAACCGCCCGATCATGATTGATCCGAACATTCGTCCCGGCTTTATCACGGATGAAGCACGGTATCGGAACCGGCTGGCAGGTATGTTGGCAAACTCGGACGTCGTCAAACTGTCTGACGAAGACATGGCCTGGCTTGGATCTTCTCCAGAAGAGCTGCTGGCAGACCGTACGAATGTCGTGTTGATCACGCGCGGATCGGAAGGCGTTGATATTGTCACTGCTGCAGGAACCATACAGATCGCTGCAGAACGTGCCGAGGTCGTTGATACCGTTGGTGCCGGCGACACCTTTAACGCAGGCTTCCTTGCCGGTCTCCAGAAAGACGGGTTGTTGTCGCGCAACGCGCTGAGCCAAGCAACGCCGGATGGTCTGGCATCTGCCGCGCAGTTGGGCGTCAAAGCCGCCGCAATCACCGTCAGTCGCGCGGGTGCAAATCCGCCTTGGGCCTCTGAGCTATGAGGGCGCTCATCCAGCGTGTTTCCGAGGCGCGTGTTGCCGCCGACGGCGAGACACTGGGTGAAATTGGACCGGGTCTGCTGATCCTCATTTGTGCCATGCAGGGCGACACCGAAGCTCAGGCCGACAAGCTGGCAAACAAGATCACCAAATTGCGCATCTTCAAAGATGAAGATGGACGCATGAACCGGTCTTTGCTGGACACAGGCGGCAGCGTCTTGGTGGTCAGTCAGTTTACCCTTGCCGCTGACACGGCACGGGGAAACCGCCCCGGCTTTTCAACGGCAGCACCGCCCGCTGAAGGCGAGGCACTGTATACCTATTTCGCAGATCAATTTGCAGCCAAGGGCATTCAGACAGCCAAGGGCAAATTTGGGGCCGATATGGCCGTCAAACTCACCAACGATGGCCCCGTCACGATCTGGATGGACACCGACGACTGACGACTGAACACGCGCGTTGTCTGCGTCTACGGCTCCCGGAATGCCTCACGGGATTTGTAGAGCGGCTTCAGCAAGTACTGCAGCACGGTCTTTTCTCCGGTGTGCAACTCGGCCTGAGCCTGCATCCCCGGACGAATTTCGATCATCGCCTGACGGTCAGTCATCGACGACATATCAACCCGGATTGAAACACGGTAATGCGGCTGGGCGTCCGGGTTTCGCTCGTCCTTGAACGTGTCGGCGGAAATTACATCTACCCGCCCTTTGAGTGTGCCGTAGATGGTATAGTCATAGGCAGTCAGCTTGATTGTGGCTTCTTGTCCCGGACGAATGTTCGCGATGTTTTCAGGTTTGATCTGCGCTTCGACAAACAGATCCTCGTTCATTGGGATGATCTGAAGGATTTCTTCACCCGGCCGAACAACGCCGCCAATCGTAGTGACGGCCAGCCCATTCACGATGCCATGCATAGGCGAGGTCAAAACTGTCCGGTTCAACTGATCCTGACTGGACTTCAGGTTTTGGCGCAGGGTCGCCAACTCCTTGAGTGTGTCAGAGTATTCTTCGGCCTGCGCCAGCTCTGTCTGCGTTACGATCTCGTCATAAGCCTTGCGGGCATCCGCGTGGGTTTTTCGGGCGCGCGTGACTTCGATCAGGGCAACCACTTTCTTCGACAAGAGCGACTCCATGAGTTCCAGCTCAGATGTCGCTTGGGTCAGGATGCGCTGCGCACCCGCCCGCCGGGATTCATAGTCAGATGTGCGAGCTGCCAAAAGGGCCCGCTCCGAAGCCACCATATCCGGCAAACGCTGCGCCAAAGAGGCGGGGACATCAAAGAACGAAGCCCCCGCCAGTTCGGCCTCGAGCCGCAGGCGGCGGATCTCGAGGGCGGTGATCTGATCGCGCAAATCGTCCACGGATGATTGAAACTGAGTGCCATGCAAACGGGCCAACACGTCGCCACGCATGACTTCGTCACCCTCTTTGACCAGCAGTTCAGTCAGAATGCCCCCTTCGAGGTTCTGAATGATCTGTGGGCGCGATGAAGAAATGATCTGACCTTCGCCCCGTACGATTTCATCAACCCAAGCATAGCTGGCCCAGATGATGAACACCCAGACCGAGGCTGCGCACAGCCAGACCGTCATCGACGGCCCCTTGAGGTCCTGACGCAATTGGGACGCAAGGTTTGTACTGGTTACGGCCATCAGGCTGCTCCTGTTTGAGCGGTACGAAGATGATCAAGAACCTGATCACGTGGCCCGTCGATCGCCATTCGGCCATTCGCCAAGATCAGGGTTCGCGATGCCAGGCTCAGGATCGGAACCCGGTGCGTTGCGATGACAGCGGTTCGGCCCTCCAGCCAGCTTTCCAGACGGGAAATGAGTGTCTTTTCCAATGTCTGATCCAAGGCTGCCGTGGGTTCATCCAACAGGCAGATATCGGGATCCTGAAGC
This sequence comes from Paracoccaceae bacterium, assembly GCA_020630695.1. Lineage (GTDB taxonomy): Bacteria > Pseudomonadota > Alphaproteobacteria > Rhodobacterales > Rhodobacteraceae > Thalassococcus_A > Thalassococcus_A lentus. Next base: position 40,754 of record JAHDIS010000006.1, read on the forward strand.
CACAAACGGGCCCAGCCAATGCTCTGGCGCTGACCAACAGACAGGCCTTCGCCACCATCTCGGATTTCTAGATCCAGACCTTTGGGATGCGCTTTGACGTATTGACCGAGACCAGCAAAATCCAAGGCTTCGAACAGCCGGTCGTCGTCACGTTCCAGCATATTCAGATTGAGATTGTCACGCAGCGTGCCGTGGAACAGGCGAACATCCTGCCCAAGATAGCCAATGCAACGGCGCAGATCGCGCGGGTCGATCTGGCCAATTTCTGTACCATCAATCAACAGCTGCCCGGTTCCCGATGCGTAAAGCCCGGTGAGCAGTTTGAGGAATGTCGATTTCCCAGAACCATTCGCGCCAAGAATCGCCAGGGTTTGCCCCGGTTTGATCGCAAGCTTGGGCAAATCGAGAACGGCGGACGCCTCCGGATCATAGCGATAGCTCACATCTCGCAGTTCGTAGTTCCCCAAGAGCTTTTCGCGGCGCAGATAGGTGCGTTCCTCTGCCCGATCCTGCGGAATATGCGCGATGCCATCCAACCCATCCAGTGCAGCCTTCACATTACCCCAACGGGCCAGAATGCTGGACAGCTGCGTTAGTGGTGCCAGTGTCCGGGATGACAGAATGCCCACAGCGATAATGGAGCCAACCGTGAATTGACCGGCGAAAACCAGATATGTCCCGGTGATGACCGCAGCCACGTAGGTGCCTTGCTGAACGCCTTGGCTCCAGAAGGTGAGAGTGGCCGCAAGGCGGCGTTGCTGCGACGACTTGAGCGCCTGAACAGCCGTCAACTCTTCCCAATAGCGGCGGAACCTGTCTTCGGCACGCTGAGTCTTGATGGTGTCCAGCTCAACGACCGTTTCCTGCAAAAGTCTTGACTGTTTTGCCGTAGCGCCCTGCATCTCCTGCGTCAGGCGGATCATGCGTTTTTGCATGAAAAAGCCCGGGACGACCATCAGCAAGCCACCTGCGATCAAGACCCAGACAACCGATCCTGCGATCGACCAAACAAGCAGGAGAAAGACAAAGATGAACGGAATATCCGCCAAAGCGCCAACCGTGGACGCGGTAAAAAACTCACGGACAGAGCCAAATTCTCGCATGGATGAGAACAGCTGCGAAGGCGAACGCCCGGGCAGGTCAGAACGCATGCCCAGCAGACGATCCATCAGGGTTGTTTGCACGCCCAGTTCAATCTGGCGTCCAGCACCATCGAGCAATTGGGAACGCGCAATCTTGAGAAACGCTTCGAGCAAAAGCGCGATGCCAGCACCAGCTGCCAAGACCCACAGGGTGGCAGTGGATTGGTGCGGGATCACACGGTCGTAGACCTGCAAAGAGAACAAGGCCACTGAAACAGCCAACAGGTTTGCAACGAAGGAACCCAGCGCGACCTCACCGAAATGGCGTTTGAAACGGCCAAACTGCCCCCAGAACCAATGGGTCTTGGCATTGATGCCAGCATGGTTTTCGGACAGCATTTTTACCGGTGCTTCAGCGTGCAACAAGGTGCCGCTGAAATAAGGTGAAAACTCTGCAATGCCGACCTCGGATTTACGATCCGTACCGGTCTCATCATAGATCGTCAGCCCACCTGCCTCTTGCGAGAGCACAAGGACGGCCTGACCGTTGTTCATAAGAGCAATCGCAGGCCAGAGCGATGGTGACAGTCCCTCGGGCTCGCGCACCTCTGCGACCAGTCCGGCAGCTTCGAGACCTGCTTTCATCGCGTCAGAGTCGAAGCTGTCATCTTCGCCGCGCCGCTGCGCCAAGGCCTCCAGCACATCAGAGTTTTTGGCATCCACACCCAGTCTGCCAGCCAACACGCGGATCAGATCTGCCCGTGCTTTCGCCCGCTCAGAATTTCTGGGCGCGCGCTTCACGACATTTGCGGGCTGAACTTTGGTTGGGACTGCGCGCAGAACGGCCTGCCGTGCACGGCCTGCCATCTGGAGAATGGGTGCCGAGGTCAAATCTTCGCTCCCTCAGCCAAACCACCTTTCAGGCGGGCCAATTCCAATTCAGCTCTGGCAGCTTTGAACCGAAGCTCGATCTCGGTTTCCAGTGCGGATGCGTAGGTCTCATAGACGCCGACCACATCCATGGCCTGACGCTGCCCGCCCTCATACTGCGCGCGAAACAAGTCCAGGTTTTGCTTGGCTGAAGCCGTCAGGCTTTTCGCCTCGGTTGCTTGTCTTCGGTATGCCTCAAGCTGGCGCGACTGCGCCGCGATCTTGCGGCTGGCGTCCTCTGCGGCTTCAGCCACACGGCGCTCAGCGATTTCCTTGGTTGCCTCGATGGCCTGAAACTCGGCCATCGTGCCAAAACCAAAGAGTGAATCTGTCGTCACTTCAACGCCCATCGCACCGTTGGTGCTGGCATTGGCGGACAATCCGGGCAAATGGCTTGCGCGGGAAATCCGTGCCTCAGCCATCGCGCGGTCACGTTCGGCGCGTGCGCGGATCACACCCAGCGCTTCGGCCTGAACAGAAGACTTCAAACCACCGATGCCGCGCAGGTCGTCCATCGGACGGGCAGACATCGCGTTCAGTTCTGCAATCGCTGTAATCGTTGCTTCTTGGGCTTCACCAGCCCGGGCACGGATCGATGCCAGCTTTTGCTTTAGAACGTTGAGGTCAGACATGTTGGACACGCCGCCATTTACGCGTTCCTGCATCACCCATTCAAAGTGCGCCATTTCCTTGAGGCCACTGTTGAGATGCGTCCGCAAAACGCGGTTTTCCTCTGCCTTCAGGTACAAGGACAGGGCTTGGTAGACGCGTTCGTTTCCGTCTTCGACCAACGTGACCGCCGCCATTTCGACATTGGCCTTTGCCAGATCGCGCTCGGCAATCTTGCGCCCGTTGTCAAAGATGACTTGTTGCAGCACCAGATCGGCGACGAAGGTTCCGAGCGAGTTCAATGAAACCGACGGCCCGATCTTGGGAAGCCAATTGTATTTGGCGGCCTGCTCGCGCAGTCGGGCGACTTTCAGTTCGGCCTCGGCCACGCGGCTATCAGATGCAATGACGGCCTCGGCTACGCGGCTGTACGGCGTGCCAGAGACCAACACCGAAGGCCGGTGTTGCAAGGTCTTGATGATTTCGGATGCGTCAGATGGGCGGGACACCGCCTTTTGAGCTATGGGCCCAGCATCAGATGCCACGCCTACCTCGGGCTGAGCACCCAAGAATCGCGACACCGTGCCTTCCCCGGCACCATTACTCATACATCCGGGTAAAATCGCCAACATAGCGATGATACCCAGGCTCCGCCTGCTCTTACTCATTTCGGCCCCCGCAACGGCTCGTTTATATTTATCGGGATCCGGGGCCCGGTTCAGCCGGGCCTCCGGACGGTACTCAGTATTAGACGACGCCGGTGTTTACCCAGACATCTTCGTCAATCAGGACAGTGGCATCGCCCAGAGTAAAGGCGTTGTAGGTATTGCCGTCCTGCGTGGCCGTCCCGGCGCGTTCTGCACCAGTGATGGTCACTGTATCGTCACTGCCACCCTCAATCACGAGGACATCCGTCGTGGAGGAGAGCGCGGTGATCTGGTCTTCTGTGATCGTCAATTCACTGTCTTCTGCGAAATGTAGATCGATTGTTTCGATCTGGAATTCAGACAGTGCGTTGGCGATGCCATCGCTCATTGCGACTGTGTTGCTTGATGGATCATCTGTAACCAACAAGGCACCTGATGTGTTGCCCGCAGCATCGGTCGAGGTGACCACAAGCTGCGTGCCATCAGACACGGCCTCAGAGAAATTGTAGTAGGTCGGCCCGCCGTTCGGGATGGTGAACTGGCTTTCAATGTCCACATCAACGACGTTCGCCGTCGCGCCTTCCACCAGCTGGCTGATGGTCACCGGATCTGCTGTTGTTTCAATGCGGAGTTCATCCACACCTGTGCCATCCCGGCCATAGCCAACCCAGTCCAGCGCCCCGGGCGCTTCTGTGTCGTATTCGACCGTTTGCGTTTCAACCCGGACGTTGCCCGCCGCATCGGTGGCTTCCATCACAATGGTCGCTTCACCGTCGCCTGTTGGCATGGCTTCTGGCGGAATATCCACCGTCCACGAACCATCCGCCGCAACTGTCGCCGCGTGAACCATACCGCCGAAGGTGATGTTCACGGACGAGCCACTTTCAACCTGACCAGTCAGGGTCATGCCGGCCTGGGCTTCTTCGGCGTTGATGACATTGTCGCCACCTGCCAGCCCATCGGCATTGTCCAGCGAAAGTACGCGGACAACCGTGTCGACTTCGAGTTGAGTTGTGGTTTCCGCTTCATTGCCGACCGCATCAACCGTGACGATCTGTACATCAACAGTGGTTTCACCGTCCGGCAACTCGCCGCTGTCCAGAACGATCGACCAGTTCCCGTTGCTATCCACATCCGCCGTGCGAGACATGCCGCCAACAATAACCTCGACAGTACCGCCTGGTTCTGTGGTGCCGGTCAGCGTGACGCCTGCGCCGCGTTCAACGTTGTTGATGACGTTGTCTGCCGTGACAGGATCAGCGCTTACGCCAAACCCAACAACTTCGGTATCAACCTGAACCGAGTCGGTGCGGGTCAGAACGTTACCCGCGCTGTCGGTAATTGTCGCTGTGATTTCAGCAAGATATGTGCCCTGCTCGACTTCCGCAGCCGAGAATGGCGCCTGCCAGATGCCGTTCGCTCCGGTCTGAACCGTGTGCGAGACACCGTTCATCGTGACGACAACCATTTGACCGGGGTTCGATGTACCGGTCAGAACCACACCGTCAGAGGCTTCGTCGTAGTTTACGATATCATCGCCTTCGACCGGCGCGGGGCTGATTGTCAGAATACCGGCGTCGGTATCAAAACGCACATCCTGCGAGACCTGATCCACGTTGCCTGCGGCATCCGTGGCCGTTGCTGTCATCGTGAAGGTGTCTTCTCCGGATGGCAGCTGCGCCGCGCTGAATACAGCGGTCCAGGACCCATCGGCCGCGACCACTGCGTTGACGCTGGCCCCTGCCAAGGAAACCACAACAGAACTGCCGGGCTCGACCTGCCCTGTCAAAGTCAGACCCTGATCGGCTTCGGCGCGGTTGACTACCTGATCGGCGCCGCCCGGCGTCGAAGTGATGTCCAGATCACGAACCAGCGTATCCACATCCAACGAACCGTTGGCCGTTGCCATGTTGCCTGCGGCATCTGTCGCGACAGCCGTGACATCCAGCGTTTGCTCGCCGGTTGGGATTTCCGCTGCGCTAAAGTCTGCGGACCATGCACCGTTGGCACCTGCGGTCACCGTGTGGGTCACCGTGCCAAGCGTGACTTCGACCACAGCACCAGCCTGCGCTGTGCCTGTCAGTGTCACACCGTCGGAATGTTCGTCAAAGTTGACCACGCCATCCTGTTCAACAGTGGCCGTGACAACGCTGACCGACGTTTCGGTGTCGATCTGGATGCTGCCAGAGGCCGTCGCCGTGTTGCCCGCCGCGTCGGTAGACGTCGCGGATACAGCAAGGCTGGTCTCGCCCTCGGGAATGAGAGCCGTTGGGATCGTAATGGTCCAGATACCGTCGGCGCCAACAACTGTGTTGATGACGGTTCCGGCGACGGTGACAGCGACAGCTGCACCGGCTTCGCCTTGGCCAGACAATTGGACACCATCACTGCGTTCCGTGTTGTTCACCACTCCGTCGCTGGTGACATTGCCGGTTTCGACGGTCAGCGAAGCTTCGGTATCCACATTGAATGTATGCGTTGTGACGGCACTGTTGCCCGCAATATCGGTCGATGTGATGGTCGCTGTGGTCTCGTACGTACCAGCGGCAAGATCACCACTGCCGAAAACCACGCTCCATGCGCCATCTGCACCGGCAACGGCCGTCTGGCTGGCTCCGTCGATTTCAACAACCACGGTCGCGCCTGCTTCGGCGGTGCCGCTCAGGGTCACACCGGCATTGTATTCGCCGTCGCTGACAAGGTTGTCACCGGTCAACGGGGCGTTTGTCAGCGAAACTTCAGTTACCGTGTCGATCGAAATCGTGTCCGTGACTGTCGTCGTATTTCCAAAGCTGTCAGTTGACGTGAGCGTCACATCGACAGTGTATTCACCTTCCGGCAGTACCGTTTCGTCAAAGGTGAACGACCAGCCGCCGCCCTCGGCAACCGTGATCGTTTCAGAATGCTCACCCACGGTGATGGTCAGGGTTGCACCCGCCTCACCCGTACCAGACACGGTTACGCCACCTTCATGGCTAACCGCGTTGAACATATCTCCAACGCTGACAGTGCCTTCGCTGGTTTCAATGATTGGTGGTGTCGTGTCGATTTCGAACGTTGGACCGTCCAGTTCGGTCACGGTACCATCCGGGTCCGTAACAATCACTGTAACGTCTTCGTAAACGCCGTCTTCGGGGAAATCATCACCCTCAAAGACCACATCCCAGATGCGGTCATCGCCCGCCGTTCCGGTAACCGTGGTGTCGCCGATAATAACGTCAACCTGGGAACCGGGGTTGGCCGTACCAGTGACGGTGATGCTGGGATCGTCGCCGCCGCCAATTTCAAGTTCTGCATCGGGGTCATCTACGGTCGGCGCAACCCAGTTGTTGCCGCCGCCACCGCCGCCACCGCCGGAGCCGGAACCATTGCCACCAAGCGCAGCCAAACCGGCAAGACCTGCAGCGCCTGCGAGGCCAGCCATGCTTGCGCCACCAGCGCCGAGAAGACCGATGCCAGCGCCCAGCATGCTGACGTCTTCGTCAGCGCCTGCGATATAGGCATCCGCCACAACTCTTGGTTCGTCGAGGAAGATCAACTCGTCCGACGGGCTCCATTTGCCCCATGTCTCGGTCGGCCCGTACTGGGCAAAGAGAGAGCCACCATCCGTTTCAACGAAGCTCACCTCGTTGAGAATACCGTCAGAGCTCAGGAACAGGCGGTTCTCGCCGTCCGGACCTGCATCGAAGTAGCCTTCGAGCACGATCACACGACCATCGGCCAGAGTAATCAACAGGTCGCTGCCTGCGCGATCATAGCTGCGCAGATCAGACTGATTGATATTTAGGGATATGTCGTTTCCGGAGCCAGCATCGATCAGGAAATCCTGATTTTCACCACCTACAGAACCACGCTTAACTGTACCCGTACGGGTACGGACCACGAAATCGATCGCGTTCATAATAACACCGCTCTACCTCTGCGACAGCCTGTTTTGGTCGGCCATCTTTTTTTGCTCTGATTGCGAGTTACCGCAATTCTGCCTCATTCGCTAGAATTAAATTGTGGTTTGCGCCAAATGCGGCGCTTTTCCCCCCAAAAGACACCAGATCAGCCCCCGAATAAGGCAGAATTGTGGCACAGAAGTCTCAGTTGACGCGCCCGTTAAAGGGTAATCATTTGTCCTGTCGCGGCCGATTTTTGGGCCGCCAGTCCCATGCGAACAGCCCAAGCGCCGTCATCCAAAGTCACCTCTGTGTCCGCTTCGCCGCGCACAACGGACAGAAATCTCTGGTGTTGATAAAAGGTAGAACCGTTGTGATCGCCCGCCTCCAGCAATGCCGGGTCGACGGGGATCTCAACAGTTTGCGGTCCCTTCGGCTGGCGCGGGCTGACGATGACCTGAGCAGTCGGCGGAACACCCAAATGGGTTGGCCAGAACCGACCCGGCCCCGGAACAAAGGCTTCGATTTTTCCAGAGGGCCCGACGGCCGAAAGCTCTTCCTGAAACTTTGAGCCCTCGGCGTACATGCACAGCTCCAACATAGCGCGCGCGCCGCTCGCAAAGTCGACAATCACATAAGCGCTGTCCCAGATATCCGGAGTCTCGCCTGCGTATGTCTCGTCAAGATGGTTCACTTCCTGCCCGGCACTCGCCATCACCCGCACAGGATCGGACTGCAATGCCAAACGCATGAGATCAAAGAAGTGGCAGCACTTCTCCACCAGCGTGCCACCGGTGTTCCGGTTGAAACGGTTCCAGTCGCCAACTTTAGGCAGGAAAGGAAAGCGATGTTCCCGAATAGTCAGCATCTTGACCTCACCGGTCGCACGGCTGAGTTGCTCAAGGAACGTGGCAACAGGTGGCATGTAGCGATATTCCATCGCCACCCACACGGGCGCAGGATAGCTGGCCTTCAAGGCGTCCAACTGCTTGCTTTGCGCTTCGGATGTATAAAGCGGTTTTTCCATCAGAACCGGCAAGGGCCGAATGGATGCGATCTCCGCCAATTGATCGACATGCATATGGTTGGGGCTGACGACCAGCAAACAATCCAAGGACTCTTCTGAAAGAAGATCCGCAATTGACGAGGCCAGTCGAGCATTTGGTGCAATCGCCTTGGCAGCATTCGCCATAAGCTCGTTAGGCTCGTAAATCGCGCCGACCCGGGCCCCGGGCAGCAAGGCGATATTTCGCAAATGCTCTTGGCCCATCATGCCACAGCCAATGACACCATAAGTGATGATATCTTTGCTCACAGGTTTATTCCTTCATGCGATCCGCGCCACATAGGTGGCCAGATTGGTGTCTATCCAGTTTCGAGATACTTCGGCACGCGTTCCATCCTGAGACCAGCTGATACGCGTTGCCATGACTGTTTGGGTGTTCGGCAGCAGACCAAAAGACGGCGGAGCCCAATCCGGAACCGGCGCCATGCCCAACCGATCCTCGGCCCGGGTAATCCAAAGCCCCAAAGCCTCGCGATAGTAGAGGTACAGCGACTCGGACATGTCCTGGGGCGTAATGGCATCGGCATAGCTGGCATCCAGCCAGATTTCCTCCAAGACAGCCGGTTTACCGCCAAGACTACGCAAACGCCGAATACAATGTGCGTCGGGAGCGGTTCCAAAAGTCGGAAGGTCTTTGTCTTTGGTGCGCTTTTCAACGGACAACAATTCGGCCGTTGGCAAGCCGCCCCCTTCCAGCAGTTCGACCCGAAAGAAGGCATAGACGGATTTCGCGTCTGTCCGGGCGCGAATGTAGTTTCCCGAACCCTGCACCCGTTCAAGCATTCGCTTTTCAGTTAGATCCGCAAGCGCCCGCCTGAGTGTGCCAACCGAGATTCCCAGATTTTCCGCCATGATTCTCTCTGGTGGCAGCCGCTCTCCATCAACCAGACGCCCGGCATGAATGTCCCGGATCAGCATTTCGCTAATCTGGATATGGAGTGGCAAGGCGTGTGGATCGGCCATGGTCGAGAACCAAAAAGAGAATTGATACACTATTGATCTACATCAAGCGTGATGCTACGCAATAGAAAAGTCGCACTCGAAAGGCATCTTATGACCATCGTGCCCATCACCTCCCCGGATCTGGACGGAGTCGAAGTGTCGTGGTTTTCGGCACTGTGTTCGGATGACTACGAATTCCTGGGTGTTCCCGATGGCAAGCTCCGCTCCAGCTGGGCGCATTGCTCTTCGATCGTGCAGGAAGCGGAAAACCAAGGCTTCAGAAACATCCTGTGCCCGTCCTCTTATCAGGTCGGACAAGACACCTTGAGTTTCGTCGCTGGCTGCGCGCCGATCACGGACAAGATCAATCTGCTTGCTGCGGTTCGCTGTGGTGAAATGCAGCCAATCATGCTGGCCCGCACAGTCGCTACTTTGGATCACATGCTGGAAGGCCGACTGACTGTGAACATCATCAGTTCAGATTTCCCCGGCCAGAAAGAACCCTCGCCCTTCCGATACCAGCGGTCGCGCGAAGTGGTCGAGATTCTCAAACAGGCGTGGACGCAGGACCAGATCACTTACAAGGGCGAGGTCTATGACTTTTCCGACGGCCTGACGACCGACCCCGCCCGCCCCTATCAAACCGGCGGCCCGCTTCTCTATTTTGGTGGATACAGCCCTGACGCGCTCGAACTGTGCGGCCAGCACTGCGACGTCTATCTGATGTGGCCCGAGACCAAGGACATGCTGGCAGAGCGTATGCGCGCGGTGAACGCGGTCGCCGAAAAATACGAGCGCACTCTGGATTACGGACTTCGGGTCCATGTGATTGTACGCGACACTGAAACCGAAGCGCGCGAATACGCTCAGCATCTGGTTAGCAAGCTGAACGACGACCAAGGAACCGCGATCCGCGAACGGGCCCTTGATTCGAGTTCACTGGGTGTGTCGCATCAGGCAAAAAACCGGGAACTTGCGGACATGGAGGGTTTCATCGAACCCAACCTTTGGACCGGAGTTGGCCGCGCACGATCCGGATGCGGCGCTGCGCTGGTTGGTTCGACCGATCAGGTTTTGAGCGCGCTGGAAGACTATCAAAAGATGGGCATTCGCGCCTTCATCCTGTCTGGTTATCCACACATTGATGAATGCCGCCATTTCGGCAGCCGCGTGCTGCCTCAGATGAAAACCGTACAACTGAACGAAGCATATGGCCGCAAGCCGGGCGCGACACCGTTGACCCCGCTTGGCGCAGGAGAACGACGCTAAATGGACCGCATCACACTGAATGACGCCCTCGAAGTCAGCCGCCTTGTTTATGGCATGTGGCGTCTTGGCGACGACACGGACACCAGCGCAGACCATGTCCGCAACAAGATTGCGGCCTGCCTGGATCAGGGCATCACAACGATGGACCAGGCAGACATCTATGGTGGCTATGAGGCCGAAGAGGTTCTGGGCAACGCGATGACGTCCGAGATCCGCAACAAGATCGAGATCGTCACCAAATGCGATATCGTTGCACCGGTTGGCCGATATGCCGATGCGCGCGTCAAGTATTACGATACATCGCGCGCGCACATTTTGGCGTCCGTGGACCATTCTCTGCGCCTTATGAAGATTGACCATATTGATCTGTTGCTGATCCATCGCCCGGATCCGCTGATGGATCACCATGAAACCGGCGCTGCCCTGGATGAGGTCGTGGCCAGCGGCAAGGTTCGCGCGGTGGGCGTTTCGAATTTCCGCCCATATGACTGGGATCTGCTACAGTCAGCTATGAACACCAAACTGGCGACGAACCAGATTGAAATGAGCCTGCTGTGTCACGAACCCTTTGTGAACGGCGATCTTGCGCACCTTCAGCGCCTTGGCGTGTCACCAATGGCATGGTCCCCCTTGGGCGGCGGAGCGCTGTTCGATGGATCAAATGCTGGCCTGCGCTCCAAGCTTCAATCTATTGGCAAAGCCGCTGGCGTAGAAGATTCAGCCGTTGCCATCGCTTGGCTATTGGCCCACCCCGCAAACATTCTACCTGTCCTCGGCACCAATAATCTGGACCGGATTGCCAGCATCAGCGATGCTGCAAAGGTCCAAATGGACCGGGAGACATGGTTTGAACTTTACACCGAAGCGCTTGGCCGCGAAGTCGCTTGAGGCCACACAATGAACGCCCAACCACAAAGTTTTGATCCAGCCGAGGCCGATCCCCGCGCATTCCGCGAGGCATTGGGTCGGTTCGGAACGGGCGTGACGGTTATCACCTGCAACACGCCGACGGGCCCAATGGGGATTACGGCCAACAGCTTTGCGTCTGTTTCGCTGGATCCGCCGCTGGTGCTGTGGTCCCCGGCGAAAGGCAGTTCGCGCTATCCATTTTTCATGGCCGCCAAACACTTTGCGGTTCATGTCATGGGCGACGAACAGTTTGGACTGTGTGGCAGTTTCGCCCGGTCTGGCAATGCCTTTGACGACTGCGACTGGGAGACCAGTGATGCTGGAGTGCCTTTGCTAAATGGTTGCCTGTCGCGCTTTGAGTGCGAGACCACAGCGACCCACGATGCGGGCGACCATTCAATTATTGTTGCGCGGGTGTCCCGCGTGACCACACGGCAGGGTGATCCCCTGCTGTTCTTCGGTGGAAAGTACGGAGGTTTCACCGAAACGACATAAGCCGCGCCCAAGTAAAACAGAAAACAGGGCGCAAAAACGGGAGGAGGACGGCCGATGGCCGCATTGCTGGTGCTTTTGCGTCCCTTGCAATGGTTCAACGACGTAGTGCTGCGCTTTGGGCGTCGGTTTGCAACCGTCGCCATTGGGCTGATGGTGGTTGCCATTCTGGTGCAGGTCTTTTTTCGCTATGTCCTGAACAATGCGTTGCCATGGCCCGAGGAACTGGCCCGTTTTCTCATGTTGTGGATGACAGGGATGATCGCGCCGCTGGCCTATCGCCGGGGCGGTTTCGTGGCGATCGACATGCTCGAGGCGGCCTTGCCCAAACGCGTCGCGGCGCTGCTCGGCCTTGCTCTTCTGAGCCTTTCACTGATCGTGCTGATCGTGGCTACGCAGCTTGGGTACAAACATGTCTTCTCGGGTTGCCTGTTCAAAAGCTCAACCCTGTGGGTTCCGTTCAAGTTTGAATTCAACATGCCAATCCCTTTAACGGATTTGAACCTGACCCTTTGCACGCGCAAACCCGGGATCGGTTTTGAATTTGGCTGGACCAAGATGCCACTGGCTTTGTCCTTCCTGTCGCTGTGGATCGGCGTTTGGCTGCTTTTGGCGGTGAACATCGAACTCATTTTGCGCGCCGTGGTTACTTTGATGGGCGGAGAAGACCGCCTGCGTCCGCAAATGGATGCAGATCTTCCGATAGGAGCTGACTGATGCTTGTATGGTTCCTTCCCCTGTTTCTCGTCTTTTTGATGATCGGTTTGCCGGTCTTCTTTGGTCTGCTGGCCGCGCCCGGTATCCTGCTGTTTCTGAACGGTCAGGAACGCGAACTCTCGCTGCTCTATCGCAATGTCTACAACGGCATGGACAGCTTTCCGCTGATGGCGATCCCCTTCTTCATGCTGGCCGGCGAACTCATGAACCGCGGCGGGATCACCGAGCGTCTGGTTGAGTTTTCCCAAGCCATGATGGGGCACCTGCGCGGCGGGCTGGCCCACGTGAACGTACTGTCTTCGATGCTGTTTGCAGGGCTGTCCGGATCGGCTGTCGCCGATACTTCCGCTCTTGGATCCATGTTGATCCCCGCGATGGAAAAAGAAGGCTACAGCCGCCGTTTTGCAGCTGCGATTACCGCAGCCTCGTCGGTGATCGGCCCGATTATTCCACCCTCGGGCATCATGATTATCTATGCCTATGTGATGGGTGAAAGCGTTGCTGCGCTGTTCCTGGCGGGCATCGTACCCGGCATCATGGTTGGCGTGGGACTGATGGTCATGGTCAAGTTCATGGCCGACAAATACGACTTCCCGGCTTCCCGCTCCAAGGCGACCTGGGGCGAACGCGGGCAGGCCAGCCTGAAGGCATTCTTCCCGCTGCTGACGCCGGTCATTATTCTTGGGGGCATTCTGGGCGGTGTCTTCACTCCAACAGAAGCCGCCGCCGTTGCTGCCGCCTATGCCATCGTGGTCGGCATGTTCATTCTGGGTACTCTCAAGACCCGTGACCTGCCGGACGTTCTGATGCGTGCGGCGATGACCTCGGCAGTGGTGCTGCTTTTGGTAGGGGCCGCCATGGCCTTCAAGACAGTGGTATCGCTGTCCCATGCACCGGAACAGTTGGCCGAATTCATTCTGTCACTGTCTGAAAATCCGCTGGTCCTGTTGTTCCTGATCAACCTGCTGCTTTTCATAGTCGGCATGTTCCTCGATGCCGGGCCAGCGATCATCATTCTGGGGCCAATCCTCGGGCCGATCTTCACCAGTCTTGGCGTCGATCCAATTCATTTCGCGATCATCATGTCGGTGAACTTGACTGTTGGCCTGGCAACACCGCCAATGGGGCTGGTGCTGTTCGTTGCCAGTTCGGTCAGTGGCGAAAAGGTTGAATCCATCTCCAAGGCAATCCTGCCGTTCCTCGCAGTCGAGATCATCGTGATCTTCCTCATCACCTTTATTCCCGAAATTTCCATGACCATTCCGCGCCTTACCGGTTTCGCAGAATAATCCGCCGGGCTCCGGCCCATAACCGACCTAAACGAAAAGCTCAGGGAGAACCAAATGCTCAAAGGTCTAATCAAAGCGTCCATGACAGCGGCGCTTCTGGCAGGCAGCGCCATCGCTGCTTCGGCACAGGAATTCACAATCCGCGCCACGGCCAACTCGAATGAAAACGACGAAGACTATGACGGTCTGATCGTTTTCAAAAACTACGTTGAAGCGGCTTCCAACGGCGCAATCGGCGTGGAACTCTTCATCGGCACACAGCTGTGCTCGAACGGCACCGAGTGCCTTCAGGGCATCGCGGACGGCTCGATCGATGTCTACATCTCCACCTCCGGTGGTGCTGCTGGCATCTTCCCCTTCGTTCAGGTTCTGGATCTTCCTTACCTGATGGCAGATGACCGTGTGGCCGAAGCAGTTCTGGCAGGCGGCACCGACTTCATGAAAACCATGCAGTCCATGACACTGGAAGCATCCGGTGACGCGATCCGCCTGATGACCGTTGGCAACACTGGCGGCTGGCGCAACTTTGCCAACACGCAGCGCCGTGTGGCGTCGCCCGGCGACATGGAAGGCCTGAAGATCCGGACTGTTGTTGCCGATCTTCCACAGGAACTGGTCAAGGCACTGGGTGCCTCCCCGACCCCGATTCCATGGCCTGAACTGTTCACCAGCTTCCAGACTGGTGTTGTCGAAGGTTCCAAGAACGGCATCACCGACATCATGAACATGAAGTTCCCAGAAGCTGGTCTGCAGTATGTAACCCTTGATGGCCACGCGTACATGGGCGCTCTGTGGTTCATGAACAACGAAAAGTTCATGGGTATGCCAGATGACATGAAGCGCGTCGTTGTTGACGGTTTCTACCAGCTGCAGCAGGCTACCTTTGCTTCGCCAAAGCGCAAGTCGATCCAGGCCTACGAAGATTTCGTAGCCGGTGGTGGCGATCTCTATGTTCCAAGCCCTGCGGAAAAGGCAGCTTTCAAAGAAGCGGCTGCGCCTGTGTTTGACTGGTTCAAGAGCAACGTCGATGGCGGCGCAAAGATCTTTGACGCCATGCGCGCCGAAGTTTCGAAGGTCGAAGCCATGATCGAAGCGGCACGCGCTGCTGACATGCAGTAAGGCCTACTTGGCAAATCGAACAAAGACGAGGCGCGGTTCATCCGCGCCTCGTTGCATTTCCGGCATGGTCATTTGGCCATTCCGAGATACCTGATGGGTTATCAAAACCGGTTTGTGATGTATGTTTTCTCAAAGGCCGCACCAAAACAGGGATCCAGCGATGCACGTAACGGCAAGAACGGTTTCACGAACAGCATTGGCCTTGGCGTTGTGTATCGGCACTGCGCAAACAGCTTTTTCGCAGGTCCGCACCACGCCTGATGGCAATACCATCTATCTGGGAACAGTCCGGGCCAGTAATATGCATGCGTTGTCCTACGGCGCGCGCGGCTGCATTCAAACCCTGTCCGAAGAGGCAAAGCGTGCACAAATGGCGCAGGCCGGTCAGGAGCTTGTACGTCTTGACGATCAGTCAGCGGTGCTGGCGATGCGCACCGCCGAAGCCCGCGTTCTCGATCTGGAGGCCGCACTGGCTGAGCGGCAACTGGCGGTGGATGCCGCTGTCGCGGATGATGTGCGCCGAAAGAAAGAGCTGGATTTCGTCGGGGACGAATTCAAACGTAACAGCACACTGTTCCGCCGCGGCCTGATCAATGAGACAACACTTGAAGGCGTAGAGCGCCGGATCATGGATGCCGAATTCGCGGCGGAACGCGCGCAAGAGGCGATTGCCAGTGCTCGCTCGGCCAAGACACGGGCAGAGATCGCATTGGAAATTGGCAAGCTTGATCTACAGGCCGCCGAAAACACGCTGCAGGATCTCTTCCTCACCACGCCGTTTGACGGCGTTCTTGTGAACTTTGACGAAAATGTCGGTGACTGTGTGCAAGAGGGCGAGTTGGCTGCCCAAATCTATGCACCGCATGAAAAAGCCGTGGATATCTTTGTCCCGATCTCAGAGCTTTCCGACGAAACGGAACGCGGGATATCTCTGGGTGCCGAGGTCACAATACTGCGCAGCAACGGTGCCACCTGTTCCGGGCTCGTAACCCGTGTCGATACCGAAGCCGATCTGGAAAGCCAGTTCGTTTCAGCAAGCATCGACATCGCACAGGAGTGTGCACCCGACCTGTTTTTGAATGAAGCCGTCGAAGTCGGAGTCGGATTAGACCGTGCTGATGCTGGCGAAGGCCTTGGGTATCCTGCCCGGGACCACGCCGCAGCCGACCAATAAAGACTGGCTCACTCCCGGATGAAAACCGGGCAATAAGAACCAATGACCCAAGATAATCCAAACTGTTTCACTGATGGAAACAATGGCCACCGCGCAGCGGCTGGGCGGTGGTGTTCACAGTTGCGTGATCACGCGGCGCGATTAGACTTAGCGGAATGGATACATCCATACTCGATAGTCATTTACCAATTGGTTCGCATGCTCAATTTCATCAGGCGTCATTTTTTTGATCACTTCTTCTTGGCTGATAGCAGCGTCGGGATCGCCTCCGATTGCGCTCAGCACATACCACATATAGGCCCGCACAAGATCCGGCGAAGGCATACCCAAGCCAACCTCATAGTACCAACCAACACCGGACTGAGCGCCAGGATGCCCTTTCATGGCACTGCGCAAATACCAGTCAAAGGCACGAACATGATCCTGCTCCACACCGAGGCCCAGCGCGTACATGACACCGATCAGCTCTTCGGCATCGGCATTTCCGGCGCGCGCAAGAGGCCAGAAAGCGTCTTTGGCTTCGGCAAATCGACCTTCCTCCATCAGGTCGCGCGCATCTTCCAACGCGTCCGCTTTCAAAAGCCCTGCAGGCAGCACAAGAAACACAGCCAACAAGGCAATTGGCAAAAAAGACTGGCATGTGCCGCGCATGTCTTGATCCTTTTGTTTTCCCTGCCCGGCCCCATTCAGGCCGAGACGATAAAGCCAGAAGACTTTCTGACATTTGATGCCAAACAAGCAAAGCTGGGTCAGCTTTTGTTCTATGATAAGATCCTGTCAGGCAACCGCAATATCAGTTGTGGCACCTGTCACCATCACAGTCTGCACGGAACCGATGGCGTGAGCCTTGGCATCGGTGAAGGTGGGATCGGGCTGGGCACAAAACGGGTATCCGAAGACGGAACAAACAGGATCATCAAACGCATCCCGCGCAACGCGCCCGGATTGTGGAATCTCGGCCACCGCGATGTGAAGAATGTTTTTCACGATGGTCGCATTTCCGTGTCCGATATCTATGGAAACGGGTTCGACACCCCCGCGGAAGAATGGCTGCCGAAAGGACTGACCTCGATCATAGCTGCCCAAGCTCTTTTCCCGATGACCTCTGGCGCCGAGATGGCTGGAACCCACGCGGAAAACGAAGTCGCCGGCGCCCTGAAGGACCGTATCGACAAAGGGTGGCCAATCATTGCCAAACGGGTTCGAACAATCCCGGAATACGGTGCGTTGTTTGTCGACAGTTTTGAACACATCAACAAACCCGAGGACGTCACGATTGTCGAAATCGGTAACGCAATCGCGGCCTTTATCGGCTCTGAGTGGCAAAGCTACGACAGCCCCTATGACGAATGGCTGACCAAGGGCACTCCGCTGCCAGAGGCTGCCGATCGTGGGCGGAAGCTGTTCTTTGGAAAGGCGAATTGCGCACAATGTCACAATGGGCCGCTTTTCACGGATCAAGGTTTCTATGCGATTGGACTCCCAGCTTTCGGCCCGGGACGTACCAGAAAGTTCGACCCCATTCCCCGTGATGTCGGACGGATGGGCGCAACGGACCAGCTCGAAGATGCGTATCGGTTCAGCACACCAACGCTTCGCAACGTGGCATTGACCGGCCCCTACGGACACAACGGCGCCTACAGTGATCTGAGCGATATGATCCGGCACATGGCCGATCCAGTCACTGCCCGCGAGCAATGGACACGAAACAAGCCAACGCTGCCCAATGTCCCGTGGCTGCAAAAGGCTGATTTCATCATCCAGGAAGACCGGTTGGAGATGGCCAGGCAGGCACGTGTATTGGATGTGGTCCCCGTGGCCTTGTCCGACGTAGAAGTCGCTGACATTGAGGCCTTTTTACATGCGCTGACAGGCAAGACAGCAGCAACGCGCCCCATGGGCAGGCCGGACAAGGTTCCGAGCGGTCTGCCAGTCGACTAATCCATAAAGGTGGCCTTACGAGGCCATCTTTAGCAAATTTCGAATGATCGGGCGTTTCTTGGGCTTGTCTTGCAAGCTCTTGAGCATATCCGAAAGTTCCTGTTCATCGACCCGCTTGGCCGCGCCTTTTGGTGAAAACCATTTGCGCTTTCGCTGCTTGCGCTCTTTCCAATCCCTCTTCAGCTTTTCAACGACCATCGGAAAAACGCGTACTTCGCAGGGAATGATGCGGCCATCATCGAGCGTCTTGGGGTATCGGTATGTACCGATGCATTCTTTGGAAATGTAACCCTTGGCGCCCGCCTCTTCGAGCGCCTCGATCTCGGCGGCGCGCCACGGTTTCTTACCGTCCATTTCCCAGCCCTTGGGCATAACCCAACGGCCCGATCCCCGGGACGTCACCATCAGGATTTTCAGCTTGCCATCTTCATCCCAGCGCATAGGCAGCGCCGCTATCTGCTCACCAACTTTGGGCATATTTGATACCTTCTTTGCCTTGATAATGGCATCAATGCTTTAAAATTTAAAGGTATCCGGGAAAAATCCCTTTTATCCTGTTTCTTTTTTAGACGCTTTTCGACGACCTTCGGGACCGAAAAGTCGATTAAACCCTCTGAAGTTATTCAGGCGGCGACGATTGTCCCAGCGCTGCCCAGCTGACGGTACACGTGGTTCGCGATGGCCGTGTCTTGTGCGCCGGTGCCGGTCAAATCGCAGATAGTGATCGCCTCTTCTGTTTCCCGGCCCGGATGGCGGCCCGTGATGATGTCGCCCAGTTCCGGAGGCTGAACATCCAGCATTTCACCAGCCGCACGCGCAGCGGCAAGTTCGCCAGCGATTTCGCATTGGCTGACGCGGTCACAGACATAAAGATCCGCCGACGCGAGCGCATCAGCGGCGATTTCGTTTTTTCCAGTCTGGTCAGATCCTACGGCGGTAATATGCAAGCCCGGATGCAGCCAAGCTGATTTGACAAGGGGCGTTTTGCTGGGGGTCGTGGTAACAACCAATTGCGATTCACGCACCACGTCACCGGCACTGGTCATGACTTCGACCTCGACGTCCAGATCACGGCCCAGATCCGCCGCGCAGGCGGCGGCTTTGGCAGTGTCACGGCCATGTACCAAAAGCCGTTTGTATGGCCTGACCAGATGCGCAGCGCGCATCTGCAACCGAGCCTGAACACCGGTTCCAATGACACCAGCGGTCTCGACCTCTTCGATCGCCATATGGCGTGCAGCCACGGCGCCGGCTGCCGCTGTCCGCAAGTTGGTCAGATACCCGTTGTCCAGAAAAACCGCTTCCACCAAACCTGTTTTGGCCGAGAACAGGATCATCAGGCCATTCAAACTTGGCAAACCGAGCTTTGGATTGTCGAAAAAGCCCGGAGAAACCTTGATCGCAAAACTGTCAAACCCCGGCAGGTAGGCGGTTTTGACATCAACTTCGCCATTGGCGTCCGGAATATCCATAGACAGGATTGGGGGCATGACCACATCGCCCGTGGCCAGTGTTGCAAATGCCTTTTCGATAACATCCACAGTTTCAATGTTCAGCCCTGCCACGCGCCGCAGATCAGATTCAGTCACGATTTGAATATCATTGGGCATGATCACGCTTTCTTACTCGCACCGGGGGTCAGAAAATACATTTTCTGATCCAACACATTACAGTCACGGTCGGCAGTGTGCGTTTCCGCCAAAGTGGTTGGCTGAAACATTAGTTTTCCTTCCCCGAAGCACAGAAAGACGCCTGTTGGCGCGCTCGTCGTGCGAATTTGCGCACTATAGCGCCAACTTCGCGCAAAACCCAAGGAACCACTCTGTATGCAATGCCGAAACAGCGAAACGGTATTGCCCGAACGCGCTTATTGTTCGGATAGTTTCGCGGGTTCGCTGTAGCCAAAGGCCTCGGCTTCGCGTTGGAACAGCTGTCCGACGATATCTGCCAGCTCAGCAGTGTAGACGGCATCGCGCTTTTGTTGTCCGGACGCATCTGTCTTGCGCTTCTTGGCCCGGGGCAACCATCCGTCCCATGCCACTCCAAGGTCAGACAGAACAGCATTTAACTGGACTTGCATGTCTTCAAAGCGGATCACAGCGTCCACCGCGATTTGATCATCAATGGTGTAGAGAGGCCAGTTATCAGGTTCGCCGGGCACAATCCCACCCAGCCGATCCCCATCGCGGATGGCTTTGACGAACTGCTCGAAACTGGGCGGCTGATCTGTATCACGTGTTCGCCAGTGGTAGTCTGAAATGACTTTGTTCCAAGGGTTTCGGACAACACAAAATTTTCGATATTCCCGCCATTCGGTGGGAAAGGCATCGGCAATCGCGGATGCACGCGCGTGATAGGGATAGTCCCCCAGAATATCCTTGTACCGCCGATGGATCAGCTTGCGGGCCCGTTCTGCCCGGCGTTCAGACCCCAGCATGCCCGACAAATGCAACCGATCTTCAATCCGTTTTGCGCCAGCCCGGTCATGCAGTTGCAATGCTTCGCGCATGACTCGACGTGTATAGGCTATCCCGGCTTGGTGCGTTTCTTTCAGGCCGCTCAATTGCAGGTCGTCCGGTCCCAAATCCCGGGCCAACGACACACTGATCGAGCTGCCCGCGGTCTTGCGACAATGAAGAAAGATATACCGATGCTTGTGGCTGAGGATCACGTGCCCGACCCTCTGGTCAACGACGCAATGGCATGCTGCATCAGTTGTTCGGTCAGCGCATGCATCCCCGGACCGGGAGACATATGGTTGATATTCAGGAACAAATCGGCGCCCAGACGCAATTGCTCAGGGCGAACAACACGAACATCTGCCTCAGCTTCGCAATGCGCCAATGCGTCTTCCAGCAACCCACCCCCGACATGACCCTCAGCGAGCGGATGCACCCATCCCAATACAGGCGAACCCAGAGCGCATAGCGTTTGGGTCGCAGCAATCCAATGATCGACGGCTTTGGCATCAAACGCTGTTTCACCGCGATAAACAGAGGCGATTTCGTGATCTCTTTCACGCTCCCACAGCGGCTTTTTCTTTTTGGTCGGCGCGCCTTGGCGCGCCGCAAGCGTACCATGCAAACCAGAATCCCAGTCTAGTTCGGTTCCGCCCGATTTGGGCCGGTGCAATGTACCCGGTGCCGCATGAAATACGGCCTCGTCCAGCTCCACATCGCCCTTTGGCGGCACAACCGAAAGCAAGACAGGATCAAATTCGTGCAGGATCGCCCCAATATTCGCATTGCCCGCGAGGCCCGCGATGTGTTCGGCCATTCTGGCCAAACCGGCAGACGTCAGCGCCGGCAGACCAACATTCAACACGCGCACCGGCAATCCGGCCGTTTTCGCGACGCCTTCACCAAAAGCACTGTGAACGCCGCGCATCGTTCCGGATGAACCGAACGCCAATATGGTCTGAGGCTCAGATTTCGAGAAAACGCTTGGTGCCGCAGCCAGAAAGGCGATGGCCCGGTTCGCTCGGACCATCCGCTCCTCGGGAATGGCTGCCAAGGCCGCATTTGCGTCGACGCCGCGCTCCAGATTGTCCACCAATTCGTCGAAACGCAGATTGGCGAGCAGGGCAACGCGGGTTTCGTCGAGCGCAACGCCAAAGTCTTCGGAAATCACAATGGTCAGATTGACAAAGTCGAGGCTGTCCAATCCAGCCATCAGCAGATTATCAGCCGTGCGGACTTCGTCCTCGGACAGAGTCGGTTTGATCTGCAGGATCGCCGCCATAACCTTGGAATCGAAACCATCACCCACCGGGGCCTCTCTGGCGTCGATCTGCGCGGCGATGGCTTTGGCTATGGCCTGCCGATCCACCTTCCCGCTCGCATTGGTTGGGAACGCGGCCAAACCAAAAAGCGTTGATGGGATCATGTAGTCAGGCAGCTGTTCCTGAATAGCGTTTCGATCCAATCGCGGATTGGACTGATCCGTCTGAACCGCCGCCACAACATGGGTTGCTGTCACTTCACCGGGTGGCCAGGTCAGGGCGACAACCTCGGCCCCGTTCATTTGGCCTCGCAGCGCCGTTTCAATTTCGCCCAACTCCACCCGGTAGCCGCGGATCTTTGCCTGAAAATCTCTGCGCCCGTGAAAATGCAAAACATCGCCATTGCGTGAAGCAAGATCGCCGGTGTCGTAGAACCGTTCCGAGCGCCCCGGCAGTGTCACAAAGGCTGCCGCAGTTTTTTCAGGATCATTGAGATAGCCAGCGGCGACCTGAGGACCGCCAAGGTACAAGGCCCCTATTTCGCCATCAGGCTTTTCCGTTCCGTCTTCACCGATGACCAAAGCGGTCATGTTCCGAAACGGCATTCCGATTGGAACCACGCCATCCCCCGCGTCCCTTGCTATATCGTGACGCAGGCACGCAATGGTGGCCTCGGTCGGCCCATACCAGTTCTCTGCACGGGCCTTTGGGGCGGCCAACATCCAATCCCTTGCCACGTCGCTTGGCAGGGCTTCTCCACAGAACAATGCGCATCGCAGGCTGGCAAATGCGCCGGGCTGCAAAGCGCCAGTCCGACGTGCGGTGGCAGCCAACGTCGGCACCGAAAACCACTGCGTGATCTGCTCACGCTCAAGATAAGCGCCCGGCGCCGCCAAATCTTCCGCGGATGGGACACAGAGTGCAGCGCCGCTCGACCACGCAACAAACAAATCATGCACAGACAAATCAAACGTCAGATCAAAGGTTTGGGAGAACCGATCCTGCGGTTTTGGTTGCAGGATGCGCAACGCGTTATCCAAATAGGCCCCAAGGTTTGACTGGCTGATTGCAACCCCCTTGGGAATACCCGTCGACCCAGAGGTAAAGAGGATGTAGGCGTCGTCCTGTTGCCTTGCCCGTGCAGGCATCCATCCGTCAGGCACGTCGCTTTGTGCGTCATCTGGCAGGTAGAGTGGCGCGACACTGGTCCCTTCGACCAAACGTTCGATTGCATCAGAAAACCGATCTGCCCCCAGAATGCAAACAGCGCCCGACCGAGCAAGGATGTCGCGATTGCGAGCATCCGGGAACCGGCAGTTGATTGGCACATACGTGCCCCCGGCCAAAATCGTTGCCAGTATCCCGATGTAAGAAGACGCATGCCGAGCAGCGTAGACCGCCACGACGGGTTTCGGCCCCGGCAGTCGTGCAGCCAGAGCTGCCGCAGCGCCAAACAATCTGTCGTAAGTCCACGTCTCGCCAGCGATGCTCAGGGCTACGCCGTCGGGGTTTTGGCTGGCAGCGGTCGTCAGGCGCGTCGCAAGGTCCGGCACCTGCTGGCCCGGCTCAAGCTGCGCAGTTGATCGCCCCGCATAAGACAATGCGATGGGCGCGGCCTGTTTATCCAAAGCAGCATGATGCTTGCTGTTCGCGACGGTGAAAAACGGTGTCCACGCTTTGTTGGCGCGTCGTTCAAACGGTTCGGTCAGCGATGGCCAAACCAATGAGAACCGGCTTGTCTCCTTGGCAAAGTCACGGCGATATCCCAGCCGGTCCATCAAGGGGCCCAACATCGCTTCGACTGCACGGATTTGGCGGCGCGTCAGACTCTTGCGGTACTTGTTAAAGTTTCCGGACATGACCGGTTTGGCCAGGTTCTTCCATGCATCCTTTCGGGCAGAAAAATCCTGAACGTTGTCCCTCTGGTGAAATTCCAGCATCTCAGGTGCAAAGGGCAGCCCCGCAAAAGCGCAAAGATCGCGCAGAACACCCTCAGGGTCCGCGACGAGATCTTCGTAACGTTGGAAAAACACCCGGTCCGGCCCAAAATGACCCAGCATCCGAAGCCCGAACCGCTGGTCAGCTGACCAAATCTGCATTGCATTTCTGAACGATCCGAACTTGTTCCCGAACCGGCCCGACTTCAGCGCGACTGCCGAGGCCAGATAGTCCCGCGGATCGCGGGTTTGAAAAACGAAGCGCGCATCCGGAAAGGCATCGATGATCTGGCCAGCCGCTTCGTGCAGTTCGTTTTCTTTGACCATAACCAGCGTTGCGCCGGTCTGTTCTGCAATCCCGTCATAGAGCGCACGCATCATGTTGCGCGGCGTGAACGGTTCGACCCGTTCGACCGCGTTGGCAATTTCGTCTGCCTGATCTGCCGGGAACTGTTTGTGCAGGCTCGTCCGAACCAGATCCAGCATCCGGTTGGCGACAGCACTGTCACGCTGCCCAAAATCCATCGCATCCGCGCGGGCAATCACGTCGCGGATCAGGTGCAATGGTTGCGGCGCGGCAATCTGCGGATGCGCATCCATCATGGCCCGGATCAAATTTGATCCAGAACGCTCGGAACAGATCAGGAAAAGAACAGGTTTCTGTTTCATTTCAATGACTTTCTCAGGCGCGGCCAAATTTTAGAACGTAGGCCAACCCTTGTGGGAAGCTGCGCAAAAGCACACGCAGATGTAATGGCCAGTATTTCATACGCCGCCACTCTGTCGGTGCAGCAATTGTTACCTGCTCGCGTTTTTCGGCAAGAACCGTTTCATTGGACGGCGGGAAGAGATGTTGATCCTCCCAAGTGACCTGCGCCTGAGCGTCCGTCACAAAGACACCGTCTGGCAGCGTTTCATTCACCCATTGCAGCACGGCCGCGCTATGCTCTGCCGGGGCAGCGACAAAATCTTCGTACCGAAGAACCCGGTGATGCAACGAACCGATGTCGTGCCAGCCCGTCAAACGTTTTTGCCGGTTGGTCCACGCATCAATCCGTTGATTGATTTTCCCGGGCTTTTTGCGAACCCAGCTACAGGCGACCGCCCGAGGGTCGCGCACGAGATTGAGAACAAACAAATCCACAAGGCCAGTCAGGTGCACAGCCAGCGCAAACTCCGGTGACTTTGAACTGTCCACCAAAACGGACGCCCCGGACAGTCGAAGAACCGTTGCCACAACCGATTTCAGGCGGGCCAGAAACGCGGCATGCGTGTCTGCAAGGGCGCGTAAAGCCAAGGCGTCATTCCAGTCTCGCAATACATTGGCGTCCGCCATGAACTGCCGCATTTCTTTGTCGATCTGCCGCAGATCATCCGCTGTTGAATCGGCAAACGCCTGTTGACGCACTGCGCCCCAAAAAGCGCAACCGCAGACGCCTTGCCCGCAGGTGCAGGATGCGTCACCAGCCCAAGCCAACCAAATATCCCGCAACTGGCCAATGTTCATGACATTTTCACCTTGCGACAAAAGCACTGACAAAATTGTGGTGCCCGATCGCCCAGAGCCGGAAATCATCAGGCAAACAGGCGAATTGGGTGTCAGGATTTGTGCGTCGGTCATGACGCAGGCTTATGCCTTTGATGCAGCATTTTTTGAAGAGCAAACTTATATGCGGGTTGCGCAAACCTGCTGGTTGCACATTCTTGCCGGGATGCCACAAAAGGCTGGAAAACCTCATCATAAGCCGGCCATGCAAGACACACGACCAACAGATTTGAAGCTGGGCCTTATCGGCGACAAGATCGCCACCTCGAAAGCGCCCCTTTTGCACCGCTTGGCCGGACAGCATGCAGGCATCACCGTGCAATATGATCGGTTGGTGCCCCCGGATATGGATTTGTCGTTTCAAGGCGTGTTGGAGCACGCCCGCACATCCGGCTATCGCGGTGTGAATGTGACCTATCCGTACAAAGAACGCGCTGCTGCATTGGTGCATGTGCCGGACCCGGCCGTCGCACAGATGGGAGCCGTCAACACCATCGTTTTCTCTCCCTCCGGACCGGTCGGGTACAACACCGACTACAGCGGTTTTATCCAGGCCTTTGAACACATCCGCGACATCAGAGAGCCCGGCACAGTTTGCCTGATTGGCACAGGGGGCGTTGGCAAGGCAGTAGCCTTTGCTCTGGTCACGTTAGGGGCCAACGGCATCCGCTGTGTCGATGCGGATATCGCAAAGGCAAGGCTCCTTGCCACTAGCCTCAAGGCTTTGAATGAAAGAGTAAAAGTAGAGGTTTTCGATCACGCAGAGCATGCTGCAAAGGGCGCTGACGGGCTGATCAACTGCACGCCCCTCGGCATGGAGGGTGATCCGCGCAGTCCGTTGGAACGGACCGCCATGTCAGCCGCCGACTGGGCTTTTGATGCGGTATATACACCTGTTAAAACACCGTTTTTAACCAATGCCCAAGCCGAAAACCTCAAGACAATCTCAGGATTGGAACTGTTTTTTGGCCAAGGCTTTGACGCGTGGCATTTGTTCTCTGGCCGGATGCCCGATCGTGAAAAACTGCGTGCAGACATTTTGGTGCAAAGCCCAAGTTTCTGACCGAGACGTGCGGGCCGTGTGCTGGCCAGCGCCACGTAGCGAAGCCTGAAAAACGCGCGTCCAGTGCGCCTGAAATGACCAGCGGTGAAGGCGCTATGTCTGGCGGTCCGCAACGGAACCGGACATGGCCTTTGTCAGGCCGTTGCCAAGGGCGAAAAGCGGCCCGTGAACAAGTGTAATGTCGCAATCAGAACAGTCATTTTCTGATGCCTATGGCCTTGTGTTTATTGACTTTCAGAAAAATTGAAAGGTGGCCGGAGATGACTGACGCACCCCGCACAAAAGGCCGTTCTGGTGGCCGCATGGCGCGCCGCGCAATTCGCACTGCACCCAACTTTGAAATGCTTCCCGGACTGGTCGGAAAATTGCCGCTTTGCGAAGTTATGGATGGTGCCCAGATCGAACAAATTGACGACGCATCCATGCGCATTCTGGAAGACGTCGGCGTGCAGTTTCGGGACCCGATCGCACTGGCAGACTGGAAGAAAGCAGGCGCAAAGGTCGTCGACGAGCGCGTGTATCTTGACCGTGGGCTTGTGCGGTCACTGATCGCAACAATTCCGTCAGAATTCACTTATCATGCGCGCGATCCAGACAAGAGCCTGCGTCTCGGCGGACGCCATTCGGTTTTCGTTCCGATGACCGGCGCTCCATTCCTGCGGGATTTGGACGACAAACGCCGAAATCCGACGCTGGATGATCTGGCGATGTTTCACAAGCTTTCGCACATGCTGCCGGCGATGCATTCCAGCGCCCATCACATCGTGGAACCGTACGATCACCCGATCAGTCAACGGCATCTGCGGATCACCTACTCATCAATGAAGCATTCAGACAAAATGTTCATGGGCATGACCACCAGCCCAAAGAACGCCGAAGATGTCATGCAGATGTGTGCAATCCTGTTCGGCGAGGACTTTCTGGAAACGCACCCTGTCACCACGGGTAACTGCAATGGAAACAGCCCGCTGGTCTGGGATGAAACCATGCTTGGTGCATTGCGCGCCTTTTGCCGCCGCAACCAACCAGTGCTTTGCAGTCCCTTTGTTCTTGGTGGCGCCAACACGCCGGCAAATGTTCCGGCAACCGTGGCACAACTGAATGCCGAAGCCCTGTCCGCGCTCGCCTATACACAACTTATTCGTAGAGGTTGCCCGGCGATTTACGGTCACTATCTGGCTACAGTTTCGATGAAGTCAGGCGCGCCGATGGCGGGCACGCCGGAAATCAGTCTGATGAATTTCATGATTGGTCAGATGGCCCGGCACTACGGCGTGCCTTGGCGTACCTCGAACACACTGGGCGGATCAAAAGTGCTGGACGCACAGGCGGGATACGAAAGTGCATCAACACTGTCCGCAGTGATCCACGCAGGTGCGAACTATATCTGGCATTCCGCCGGATGGAACGAGGCCGGAATGCACTGCTCTGTGGCTAAATTTGTCGTGGATGCCGAACAATGTGCGATGGCACATCGCATGGGGTCCGGTCCCAATTGGAACGGTTTCGACGATGCGATCGCCGCCGTCAGCGATGTTGGCCCCGGCGGACATTATCTGGGGCACCCACATACGCAAGAAAACTTCCAAACTGCGTATTTCATGCCAGACCTGTTCGACAATAATTCCATCGAACAGTGGATGGCAGAAGGCGCAATCGAAACGACCGAGCGCGCCCTGACGTTTGCCCGCAAGCTGTTGGCAGAATATCAGGAACCCGTGCTTCCGGAGGACAAGAACGAAGCACTTTTGGATTTCATCGCGCGGCGGGAACGTGAAATCCCGGCCGCGGATGAATTGAACCAACTCTATTGATCGCTTGACACACGTTGAGGCGAGCCAAGTCGCAACAGAGCCTATTCAGACTTGGCCCGCCACTCCTTGAACCGGATCACGACATTCGCGCCCATGTCCCTGAAGGGTTTTGATGGAAGTGGTTTCGGCATGACCTGCGCACCAAAATGGCGCGTGATGTCACTTTTCTGACCGCAGGCCATCTCGGCAGCGCCAATTCCAGTCAATGTGCCGCGTGCGGTACCAAGTCCGTTTTGCACACAGCCCGAAAACACGCCCGTGTCGATCTCTTGCATATGGGCATTGGCGTTTGACGTCAGGCACAAATGACCAGCCCAAGTATGCTCCATTTGCATGCCTGCAAGCTGGGGGAAACGGCTATCGAACTTGCGCTGCATAGTCCGTGATGCACGGCGCATGTCTGCCGTTTTCGCCACCATGCCCGATCTCAAGACAGCGCAGGTTCGGGTGACGATCCGGTCGCCACCTTGGGCTGTATCGATCCGGCGCACAGTGGTTCCCATCGGATCCGATGGCGTTATCCCCCAGCGGGATTTCCCGCCCAGTTTTTTGCCAACACTTTCATCCAGTCGTGGTGTCATCGTCGCAAACAAGAAGAGGTGCATCAAACGCCCCTGCGCCTGCCCAAAGCTTTCGAGATGTCCGTTAACCGTCAGAATGACACGGCCAGTTGAAAGCGTCGCCTTGGGTGTTTCAACCCGCCAGCTTTGTCCCTGCTGGGTGAAACTTGTGACCGGGCTGTTTTCGTAGATCGAAACACCATCAGCCCTAAGCCCTTCCGCCATCCCCCGGATAAACCCGGCGGGTTGCAGCAGAACCGTCCCCGGCGTGTAGAGCCCGGAATGATAGTAAGTGCTGCCTGTCAGCTCCTTCATTTGCGCGGCGTCCAGGATTTCATAAGCTTCGCCCAGATCCTCAAGGTGCCTGGCATAACTGAGGTTATGCGCTTCGGCCGCCGGGCCTCCTGCACCGTTAATCTTGCCGCTTGGATCGAAAAACGCCGGGTTGATGCCAAACGCCTGCACCGCCTCTTGTGCAAAGGTCTGGGCTTTTCGGTTGAGGCTAATAAGAGCCCTATCATCGCCCATCCCAGCATAGTCATCGCTGGTCAATTCATGCGGCAGATCAATCATGAAGCCGGAGTTTCGGCCAGCCGCGCCTTCAGCCAGTTGCCCCGCTTCGAGAACAGCAATCCGGCTGTTTGGCACCAGTTGCGTCAAGCGGCGGGCCGCAGCCAACCCAGCAAAACCGCCACCGACAATAACAAAGTCAACGGATTGATCTTCTTCCAAAACCGGACCCGCCGGGCGCGATGGCAAAATCGCGCCCCATGCCGCCGGACCGAGATGCCGCGGCAGCTGTCGCGCCGTATAGCGCGTCAACCGACAGCCTCGTCTTCATCATCGGCCAGATCGACCCAGATGGTTTTCAACTGGGTGTATTGATCATGAGCATGAATGCCGTTGTCACGGCCGCCGAACCCCGACTGTTTGTACCCCCCAAACGGTGTCGCGCTGTCCCCTTCACCATAGCCATTCACCGTCACGGTGCCTGCCCGCAGCGTGCGCGCGCCGCGAAGGGCCCGCTTTATATTGGCGGTAAAAATCGAGGCGCACAGCCCATATGGGGTGTCGTTGGCAATCTCGATTGCTTCGTCAAATCCACTGACTTCGATCACCGACAGGACAGGGCCAAAGATCTCTTCTTGGGCGAGAGTTTCGTCATTTCCAGCCAGCGCAACAATCGTCGGCGCGACGAAACCATCTTTGGCCTGACCGCCCAACAGCACGGTTTTCGCCTGTTCGAGATAGCCGCAAACCTTGTCAAAGTGATTTTGGCTGATCATTGCGCCGACCCGCGTTTCTGGGTCCAACGGGTCGCCCACATTCCATTGCTCTGCATGATGCGAGATCCGCGCCAGAAGATCGGCTTTGACGGACTTATGCACGATCAGCCGCGACACGGCTGAGCAATTTTCCCCCATGTTCCAGAACGCACCATTCACGATGTGCTGGGCAACGCGATCGAGATTTTCGGCATCTTCCAAAACGATCGCCGGATTCTTCCCGCCCATTTCCAACGTGACTTCCTTGGCGTTGCTTTCGCCTGCGTAGGTCAGAAACCGTTTCCCCGTCGCAGTCGATCCTGTGAAGGAAACCGCGTCGATATCCATGTGCCGTCCAATCGGTTCACCTACTTCAGCGCCACCACCGGGAAGAATGTTCAGCACACCCCGCGGCAATCCAGCCTCCATGGCAAGTTCAGCCAACCGCAGCGCTGTAAGTGAGGTTTCCATCGCCGGTTTGACCACAACCGAACACCCCGCAGCCAAGGCCGGGCCGATCTTCCATGCCAACATCAGCAGTGGAAAGTTCCAGGGAAGGACCAGCCCAACAACGCCAATGGGTTCACGAACCACCATCGCGATATGGTCGTCAGACGCGGGCGCCGTTTGGTCATAGATTTTGTCGATCAATTCGGCATGCCACTTGAGGCATTGGATCGTCTCGGGGACATCCACAGTCACGCAGTCATAGATCGTTTTTCCGGAATCCAGGCTCTCCATCACCGCGAGCTCATCGGCATTGCGGGTGATCAGCTTGCAAAGACGGATCATGACGTCCTTGCGGTCGGATGGATGGAGCCGCGCCCAGCGCCCATCGTCAAAGGCTTCGCGGGCCTTTTGGACTGCGAAATCCACATCATCTGCACGACAGGCCGCCACCTGTGCCAGTACCGCGCCCGTTGCCGGATTGACCGTATCGAAGGTGTTGCCCGACAGCGATGGCCGGAACCCACCATCGATGAACGCACCTGTGCGGAAATCCATGTTGGCGGCAATGGCCTGATACTCGTCTTTGGTCAGCAATGTCATGATCCACCCTCCGCCACGATATCGGCAATTGTCCGTTTCAACACACGCACCACCTGTTCCAAAGCGCGTTTGTCATCTTTGTTCAGCCCGCGCAGGGGCGCGCGCATTGCGCCGGCATCAATGCCCGTCATGGTCACGCCGTGTTTAATTGTCTGGATGAACTTGCCGCCCTGCTCCAGCACCCGCATCAAAGGAAGCATAGCGCTCATGATACGGCGCCCTTTGGCAAAGTCGCCCTGAAGAACACAGGCTTCATAAAGGGCGATATGTTCCCGCGGCAAAAAGTTGGACCCGCCGCAAACCCAGAACGGCGCGCCCCAGGCAAAGAACTCAAGGGCCTGATCATCCATGCCACAGCCCAGCGCGATATGCGGGTAGTCACGGGCCAGCAAGTGTACGCGATTTATGTCGCCGGAACTTTCCTTGATACCGCAAAAATTACGACTGCGCCCGACGCGGTCCAGAAACTCTTCGCCCATCATCGTACCCGTGCGATGAGGGTAGTTATATAGCATGACGGGTAAGCCCGCTGCCTTGTCGATCGCAAGAGCATTCAGAGCATTCTCACGGTCGGTCGGAACCGCATAGGGCGGGCTGGCAAGCAAGATCGCATCAGCGCCCATGTCACGCCCGGCCTCGGCCAGCGCGATAGAGTCGCTGGTCAGCATCGCGCCGGTTCCCATCACAAAAGGCAACCGCCCATTTGCTCTTTGGTGCGTAAAGCGCGCGACCTCGACACGCTCGGATACACTTTGTGCGTAGTTCTCTCCAGTTGATCCGCCGGAGATCAGACCATGCACACCGTTGTCGATCAGAAAATCGATCACGTCAGCCAGAGCATCCCAGTTTGGTCGTCCATCCTCGTGATACGGGGTCACGACCGGAGTGTAGATGCCTTCGAATTTGAACAATGGAGTCATGACAGCCTCAGGCGATTGACTGGGGAAGCGTGCCCAGGGGCACGTCCAGCGAAGTGGGCATTACAAACATCTCGATCTGATCCCGGGACAGTTGCCAGTGTTCATCGGCCAGTGCGCCAGCCACATGGGCATCCCCTTCTGCAATGGCCGTGATGATTGCGTCATGCTGGTCACTGGCCGCGGTCAGGTTGTCCGCCATCTGATTGTTCTGCGGCTCGTAGAACCTCATGCCAATGCGGGCATGATCAATAAGCAGGCGGCGAAAGGAGGGCAGCAGGTAAACGTTGTGCGCCATCTCACCTGTGATTTCATGAAACCGTGTATTCGCCAAAGCGCGTTCCGCCGAGGATCCGGACCGCAGTGCCTGCTTGAACACTGTCTGTGACGTCCGAAGTTGTTCGATTTGCCTTGGCAATGCATTGTGCGCTGCAAGTCGGAGAACTGCGCCGTAGATCATCGGAGCCGCAAGAAAAAACTCTCTCAACGTGGTGTGGGACATTTCAGCGACCCGGGCACCCCGCCCTGAACGGATTTCCAGATACCCTTCTCCCGCAAGCTCTCTGAAGACTTCGCGCAGCGGTGTCCGCGACAAGCCAAAGACATCCGTCAACGCGGTTTCGTCCAAATCTTCACCCGGAGCCAAGCGCAGCGTCAGGATCGAAGTCCTGAGATGATTGGCCAACGCAATCTTTGGAGGTTCGGAGGTTTTGGACAAAGCGAATCTCGAAGGTATTTTTGATATACGCAGTGTATACAAAACGGATCGGCAGAATTTATCAATCACGACATCCTGCTGCCAGAGGATGTCGGTTTAAGCCTTCGATCGGAGAATGCCCCTAGCAACTCAATGCGTTGGATGCTCAGAAAAACATCTACTCACCTGCACAGTAGGAGGCGTCGCATCTTCGGCTTTTGGGAAGTGGCGGACCGAGGAGGTAATAGAACAACACTGTTTTCACTGGGGAAATCAAAAAGTGGGAACAACAAGGAAGCACAACCACGCATAGTCTCGCAAACCTGAGAACCCACAGTGCTTGCGAACTCGGCGGGTTACTGTCGCGATTCGAAATTACTACAATTCCCGAATGATCGTAAGCGGACGTGACGTCTGCCCAGCATGGCAGCTTATAACAATCACAAGATTATCCCTGACAGGCTCCGATCATACAGTCTGACTACCCTTCGAAAGATTGCAGGCTGGACATGCGATCTGACCATTTGAAACCGTTGTCTTCCCACCACGGGTGTGCGGCACCACGTGGTCGGCATGCCACTCGTTCCAGCCCAACTTCTCTCCTTCACAATGGCTTCTGATCTGACAACGCCCCTCTCCCCGCCGGAAGATCGCAAGCCGCTGTTCGGGGGAGAATGCCCGCATGGGGTCCTTGGGTTCGATGTCTGGGTAAGCGGCGAAGAACAATCTCTCCAGATACTCCAATCGGCCCTTGATCGACTCTTCGGCGTCTGTCGAATAGCTGGTCAGACGCTTGTATTCGATCAAAGTCGTATCTCGTTCTTCTTCGTCCAACCTGTCATTCTCACGTCGGGCTGTTTCGAAAGCGATGAACCACTCAGCAAGATCACCCTCACGTCCCGCGTGGTCATACCCCTCGATCAGCGTCGAAACCAAGCAATACAGCGATATCGCATTGTAGCGTTCCAGTTCGGGCGTCTTTTCGGGGAATGCCGCCAACAGGAAGGTCAAGACCCGCCGAACTTTCTTGGCAATCCTGCCGCTGGTATCAAACGAGGTGTTTTCCCGGTACATGCGGTTCAGGTCACCGTCACGCACACTGGTTGGACCTCCTGCTGCCTCCAGGCAAATCATCTGCGATGCCACGTGATCGAAGGTGAAACGGGAGTTGGTGAACTTACAGTTCTCAAAGAACGCATGACCAGCGATTTCCTTGGCGAAATCACGCATCTGGCCTGGCATGGCATTGCGTTTCTCTTGGGCTTTCAGCGTGGTGCCGTTCTGAAGACGCAGGAACATATCACGGACCTCGTCTTCTTTGTCCGTCTGTACCGCATCGTCGATGATCACCACATCAACCGCGTAGGCATCAAAGACGGTACTGATATCCATATCGAGATCAGCGTATTTCTTCCCGGCGCAGTCCACGCCCTGGATTGGATCGATGTCCTTGGGTAGACCATAATCGCCTGCCTGATACTCCCAGATCGACCGAAGCCGTTGTTGCCCGTCAATCACCTCATATTTGACGCCATCTTCACGGTTGACGGACATCCAGTACATTTTGGGGATGTCATACTCCCGCAGAATTGAGTCGATCAGAAGCTGCTTCTGCTTCCGGCTCCATGCAGGGGGTCGCTGATAATCAGGCGTTGGGTCAATCCGTGGTTGCCAAGCGCAAAGGGTAGCAATCGGGAGGGTCTTCTTATTCATTCTCATCAATCAATTCCCCTTGCTTTGCGAAAGCACATCCCATGCCGTGATCATTCTCTGAATTGGCTGTTTGGGCGCGGCACCTGGCGTAACGAACACGGCACCAACCCGTGTGAAGGGGCCCGTCACCGACAAGAACATATCAGCAACTTCATCTTCAGAGGCCAATGGGGAAATGAAGCAAAAAGTCTCAACATGATCTGCCCCGATGGCACAGTGGGTTCTGATCGTTTCAAGTGTGTCGGTTGGTTCGATCAATGCGGCCATATTATTCAGCATAAGATAATCCAAAATGGCAGACTCGTTAAATACACCCACGACATGTCCTTCGTCGTTCAAGATCGGCACGTGCGAAAATCTTTCAGTGCGCATTTTCTGGATCAATGGGTGAATCTGGGTGTCCCATTGCGCTGTGCAAAGCTCGGACCTTTTGATCCCAAGCTGCCCGGCATTTGTCGCCTTCGCCAATTGATCGTGCAAATCCTTGCACCACTTAACGAACGCCTCCGTAACAGCGAAGGCGGGTTCGCCATTGCGTTGCTGTGGGTGATTTTGCGCATTCCGGACACTCCGGACATATTTCAAATCTGACTTTCGGTTCCGGACCCGTTGACTAGCACGGATAGCCTCGTCGAGTTCAAAGTTGACGCTACTTTCGTTTTTGGCGATGCGATTGATCACTCGCTTTATAGCTTCATACGTTTGTCGGAATTCTTCGTCTTGATTGGCCATAATTACACCTCCGGCTCTGCATCGGGGTGACCGGCGGCGAGGGTGTTGCAGTAGGCCAATGCCAGATCACGGGAGAGGTAGCGGCCATGGGCAGCCATCTCTTGGCGTTCGACGATGGGGAAGGAGGAGTAGATGTAGCTGATATCATCACGGCTTTGTTCGCGGTTACCCGCGTCGAAGATGCCGTAGAGGTGGAAGAACACCGCGTCGAGTTTGGCCCGCAGACGCAAGCGACGCTCTTCGTCCCAAGGGAACGGTGGCAGCACGTCGCCATTGTCATCCACGTATCCCATGTCACGGGCGAAGGTGGCCATGTCATGAGCGGTGTAGGTGAGTTCGAGGACGGCAGGTTTAATGACCTCTGCGGCGGTTCTGGGGCCGAAGGTGTGGGTGGCGAAAGTTTCAGGGGCAATAACCGGAAATTGTTCCAGTAAGAACCAGTTCATGCTTGTGCTATGGACCTTTGATCGAGCAATGAAGTCCAACAGAATTGAATTCATGTTGGCCAAGAGCAACGCCCCAGCTTCACCCCAGTTGTCATCCCCGACATGGTTCATCAAAGGGAGCTTGTTGTTAAAGCCAGCCGAGGGAACAGCCGAGGCGATCATTGTTCTAACATCTGTCGCCCGAGCGATGTCTCTGAATGCTATTGACCATTCGCGACCCTTGGCTTTGGCAACTTCACTTTCCAAGACCCAAAACTGTGGGATTGGAACGAACGACGGATCAGCCTTTTCCTCTACAGAAACATCACCGCTCAAAGCCGCGTTATGAACGTTCCCTTCATTTACAGTGACGGATGCTGCCCGATGGTCGAACTGATGGATCATCCGTCCGACATAGAGCGGCACCCATTTTCCGTCACCGCTTTCCCAGATGTTGCCACCGACGTGCCAAGCACCTTCCTTTTCCTCCAACTCCGCTTTGGTGCGGAACAGGCCGGAGTCGTTGGTCATATGAAACATAGTTTCATATTTCACGGGCCACGTCGGCACTGGTTCGCTACTCGACCTGTCCACCAAAACAGGCACACGGGCATATATGGCTTTGGTCAGGTCCGCATCGCGTCTGCTGCGCAAGATCGGGGCAGTGCCTGTGTTCGGGTTCACACGCGCGAAGTCGTCCGCTGTTAGGGGGAAGCAGCGGTCAGGGTCGCTGATTTCCTTGATGTTGTGCAGATAGAACGCACAAGAGGTTTCATCAAAGGTGCGGGTTCGCGACGAGATCATTGCACAAAACTTGAATGAGGCATGAACGTCGGGAAAGAACACTTTCTTGTTCTCAAAATCATAGAGCGCCTTGAGCCGCCCTGTGGTGGCGATGCTCTTGAAGAACTTCGATGCAGTTTTATCCGACGCAATCCCCGAAGGTGTCAGCAGCCCCATAACACCGCCGGTGTTCAGCAAAGCCATCGCCCGTTCCACAAACAGCGAATACAGGTTGATGTCGCCCCCAGACAGGAGTGGATAATCCCCGACTGATCGCGCCATCTTGGCCGAGGCTTCAGCCCGTTCTTTGGCTTTGGTGTAATCTGCAAACAAAGGATCATCCGCATCGGCCAACGCCTTGATCATTGTCTTACGGTCTGCGGCCCGTTGGGACATGGCCACCTTCGGATTGCGTAGAGCGAACCATTCCACCTCTTGCAGTTTGATCCGGTCCCATGGTGGGTTACCGATCACGGCATCAAAGCCACCGGTCCGTTCCGCATCCCAGTCCCGCCACACACCGGGGAATGCAACCTCCCAGTTCATGAAGTTCTCTTCGGCGATCAGGGTGCGGGCCGCATCAAGGATGGCCGCGAACCGCGTGGCCTTCTTTGGCAGTTTGGCTTTGCCTGTCGCAATGGCTACAGGGTCACCATAGGTGCCATCGAGCCAGGCACTGATGGCACCCAGATCAGTTTCATCCGCCGCTGATCCGCGTTCGCGCTTTTCCTTCTTCAACCCCAGCCAGTCGATGGCATGCAGTGTTTGCAGGAAGGTGTTCAGCGGATCGGTCATCTTGAGGATGCCGTTGAACATATCCGCAGAGCGGTGTGCCTCTGCAATCTCGGCGTCGGTCAGTCCTTCGATGGTGTGCATCGCGGAAGCAGAGCCGACCGCCTTTTGGATTTCATCCCCGATAAAGGCAGCGTGACCGCCCTTTTCCAGCCGTGTCAGCACACGGCCAACCGTCTCGCCAAACAGACTGTCCCCGCACCGCAGATGGTGGTCTAGGAACGACAGAGGAGCCCCAACGGTGAACGTGTGGAGCCACAGGGCCACCTTGGCCAGTTCCACCGCCATCTCGTTCTTATCGACACCATAGACGCAGCGTTTGAGCACCATGCGACGAATGATGTGCCTGTCGTCGAGTTGTTCGATATCCACCGTCCAGTTGTTGTCATCCGCGTTGGTCTTGATGGTTGAGCGGATGTCGGCGATGCGGTCCGCCAAAGGGGATGTATAGGGCTCGTCCACCCAGTCCACGACGCTAGTCACTTCGGCCAGTGTTTCGATCACCTTGTCCGCCATGAAGTCCACAAGATTGACGAGGAAGTGACCCGACCCCATCGCCGGGTCAACGATGCGCAGGGTCAGCAGGGCTTCTGCCGGATCGAGCTTTCGCAGGATGGCGATCCGGTCGTCCTCGTCCATTGTGGAGGTTGCTAGTTCATCGGCCTTGGAGGTGAACGCGGTGAGCTTGTCCGTGATGAGAGGTTCCAGCGTTTCCCGCAGGATGAGGCCGACCAACTCGTCAGGCGTGTAATAGCTACCACTTGATTTGCGGGCGAAGAGGTTAGGACGAACGATCAGCCCTTCGTCAGGGTCGCGCTTGATCTCAAACTCCAGCAGGCGTTCGTAGATTGACCCAAGTTGCTGCACCGACAGATCGCGGTAGTTGATGTAGCGGCGTTGCCCGTCCCGATGTTCATAGCTGAGCAGATCGATGACGTCGGCCATCCGATCATCCGCAATGCGGACACCGGCCAGCAATGGCGTTGCCTCTGCGTTGAAGAGCCCGCCGTTGTAGGGCGGCAGACCAATGGATGTATCACCTTTGTCGATGGCCCGTGACAGGTCTTCAACGATGGACCAGTATCGTGACTGTGTGGACGAGAAGATGTCATTCTGGTCCTTGCGACGCTGTACATCCCCCCTAACCTTTTCACGCAGGCTATAGTCATCATACCGGCTGTCCCGCACGGGCAGCAGATTGCGGTCTTCCGCGTAGAGCAGGAAAAGCAACCGGTAGAGAAGGATCAGGGCGGCATGACGCACCTCGCCCAGGTCCGCTTCTGGTTCACCCTCGGCGATAGCCTTGGCCAGCAACGGGAACACAGTTTGGAAAACAACATCGGATAGGTTCTTGGCGACACGTTCTTCATAGAACTTGCCGTCTTCCAACGCCTTGATATGGAAGGTCCGTGCATCTGTGGGTGACGGTACAAACGAAGACTGTCCGAACATCAACGCGAAAACGCGAAGCCAATGGTCTCGCTCTACTGTAGTTTCTTCTGACTCGTCAGTGTCGATCAGGTCTCCACGAACTTGCAGGACAGATGCCAGATCAATCTGGAAGAACTGCTCTGAAACGGATCGAGCACCCTGGTAATACAACCGCCAGATTGACCCATTTGTCAGGAAGCCCCAACGCAGATCACCACTGGTCAGATCATCGACACGACGGAGATAACGGAGCATCTGCGTCGATGGTGCAGTTGCTTCGTCCTTTTTGCGAAGCCCCCGGTCAAGAGGCCGATCATACCGTTTGGATTCAACAACAACGACGCCGTGCTCATATCGTTTCCAGTGTTCGACATGGGTGTTCGCTTGGGTCTTCGATGCTTCATCCAGAAACAACAGCCCGTCTGGAATGTTGTCTCTTCCACGCGGTGCAAGATTGACTTGCCGCTCATGATGTTCCCATCCCAATGCGGACAGAACTCTCCAGATCAGATCGTCTTCGGTTTTTGCTTCGGACGCTTTCTGCTCTGTAGGGAACGCTTCGAATATGGCTGTCAATTCTGAACGTAGATGATCCAGATCAATCGCATTATATGCCTCTGCTTGCCGAACGGCTTCGGTTAGGTAGTCGCGGGTGAACAACGATCCTGTTTGAAAAATATGATCCATCTCTACCAATTACTTTCCGAGCGTCGCTTCAACGAGGTTCGTATACCGAGCAGGGTCAAATTCTCCGCCTCGGTTCTCAATGATGCGTACAGTTTCCAAACGCAAAACTTCCACGACGGCCATTCGCACACGTGACGGTTCAGGCCTGAAGTCGAGGGATTGCGCGATCCGCTCGATCTCCTCAACCACCATTCCTATCCGATCATAGTCTGTTTGGGTCGGCTCCATCAGCAGGCTGCCTTCGAGCAAGCCCGAGATCGAATACCCATACTTGCTGGAGATATCGATGATCCGATCTGCCGAAATTGTGCCTTGATCATTCTCCAATCGCCACAGCGTGGTTTTGGGAAGCCCCAAGAGATCAGCAGCGACTTTGATGCTGTATCCCCTTTTCTCCCGAGCTTTTTTGATGATCCTGCTGAACTGTCCCGTCTTTCCATTCATGCTCCCCATTTTCCACGGCATGCAACGTCTTGGAAGAAAAATTTCCATCTGATGCAAAAAATGTTGCGAATCGTTCCATATTCCGGAACGATAGGCGCATGAATTTAGAGAAGTTTCTCACCAAGAATTCAATGAGTTTGGCCTGTCTGGCAAAAAAATGTGCCGTCAGCCCAAGCACGATCATGCGTGTTCGCGATGGAACAGTCATCCCAAGCCGCAGAACCATAGCGGCCATCATTGAAGCCACAGAAGGGCAAGTCAGCGTTTCCGACCTTGTAAAAATCGGAACGTCAACCGCACCACAGCCATCCATTCAAATCGAACCCAAGGAGCCACATCATGAACAAACGTAACCTTTTTCCGATCACATCCATCGCCATCATCTTTGCCACAGCAACCGTTGCTGAAACGAGTTATGACGACCCCGCAGCAATAATGGCTGAACTGTCCAAGTTGTCAGAGGAATGTGCAGAACTGGAAAGCGGTGCCGCCCAGACTGAAATCTTCGGCATCGAGATCATCCGCGTGGGTGACACCTGCGCCATCGTCAACGGCGACGAGATTGATAGCCGCGTTCGGATTTTTCTTGAAGAAGAAAATCTGCCATGGGCTGGTTTGGGCATTTGGGTGAAGGTTCCCAATCAACATCAGGCCGACTGAATGGAAGCAAGCCCGGAGCAACGCCAAAAGCTACTGGAAGGTATCTGGAAAAGGAATGCGCATCGTGTTGAATCAGAGATGCCCGCCTTGGACATAACCAAGTGCTATGCAAATGGGTTGAACAGGATTCTGAAATCCAATCTCGATAAACAGAAATCGCAGACAATCCGAAGCGCAGTCCAGTCCGTGAAACCCGAACACGGGGTGATCTTACGATTCAAGACGCCGAAGCCTGGAGTATCTGAACGATGACACGGAAACCCATTCACCTGTTCGCTCCACTCTGATCGTTGCATTCCATTGTTTCCCAAAACAACTCCACAGCGTCCCTGGTGATCGCTCCAGCAGGCAAGCGTTTGTTGCCGCGTATCCATTACGCTGCATCGCTGACATATTCGTCGCCGCTGCAATCTTCGGCGAAAACATCATCCCAATACGAGGAGATACAATCCTCAAGGATCGCACCAAACGCACGGCGTTCCACGTCTCTTATGTCAGCCAGCATATCGATGGCTTCTTGATTTAGATTTCGAACTGAATATCGCTTCAACATCGGTAATCCTCCCGTCTGTATTTAGAGCGGTAAGACCGTCGTCGGACAAAGGTTCTACCTTGGTCGCTACGGTTGTCTGACGGACCTCACAAAGTCAGACCCGTGTCCGACTAAATACCAACGCTCAAAGGTTTCGATGTGGGCATTGGGAAGAACGTTTTTTGGTCAATTTCTCCAGAGCACTCAGCCAATCAAACCTTTGATCACCAGTTACGATCAAGGAGAAATGGATCATGGCAAGATTAACACTGCGCAGAGTACGCGACAACATCGACACGAGAATCCTTGGCCAAACCGGTCTGAGAAATGATCAACAGATCAAACGAAGAATCCTACAGCGAGAATTGGACGCCACGGGCAATCTCGCGATAGCCACCGTATTAAATGAGCAAAACAAATTAGTTGCGCGTCAAACAGCGGCCCGGAAATACGGACAACCAGGGCGTCGTACCAAGGCAACCATACAGCCTGGGCAGCGTAGGAACTATGCATCTCCCGAAGGCTTCAACGAATGTGGTGTCGCAAAGGGCAAATCACATGCCAGCAAAGTGGCAGAGCGTATGGAGAGGACGCAAGATGGCTTCCCGAATGTTACGCGTCACCCGACAACGGTAGGGGTCGCTGTTCTTCCTCCAACAGCGAATGTAGCGGAAGAGATCAACGCTGCACGATCATCATTTCGAAAGGTGTACAAAAAACTGACGCCTGGCAGTCAAATCTCTGGCGGCTTCCACGTGGCGATGAAGACCGCCGCAGAATTGGCAGAGGTTTTTCCAATGGGTGAACTTCCAAATGGTTTCGATCCTGTTAATCGACCCGATGAGATTCTTGGCTACCTGCACTTTCACGGCGTGATCGCGGACCCCTACCTTACCAAGAAGCACATCCGCGATATCCTTAAATCAGTTTATCCTGGTTGCAAAAGGGTCTGTGTCGCCAAGGTTCAACCTGAGCGAACAGACAAGAACGGTCAGGTGACCCATGGTGCTCAAGGCTACCTCGAATATGCGATGATGAACAAAACAGAAGTGAAGTTCGAAGACCCGAACCAGAAAAGGGAAGCCGTGATCGCACATGCGATGCTGAGCGCCACGTGGGGTAAACGCAATCAGGCCCTCTCGATTGGCAAACCACTATCAACCACGGGTGTTCAGATTGATCCCAGCCGCGTGGCACAACTTGAACTCATAGAGCGGCTGGGTCACGTGAGAAAGAATTGGGGCCGACTGTCGTATGCCGAACAGTTCATTCATGCTTGGATGTCTGGCATGGTATTGGTCGTTCAAAAGCTTCAACATTGGATTGGGTTCGGTGATTCCTTCAAGGAGCGGTTCGCGGTTCTCTGGGGGCTAGTAAGGAAATGGTCTCTGACTTCGGAGGCTGAAAGCACTGATTTTCTTATCTATCTGGATGCCGCCTTAGAATAGTTGGCAATTGGAACCGGTGGTACGGTTTGCATGCGGATATTTAGCATCCAACTGGCTGTGCCGGTCTGAGTTTAGCCCAAAGCAGAACATTCGATAGGCCAATATGGCTAGCGAATCATCGACAAAGCGCCGCCTACCATGCGGTGGTGGGGAGAGGTATGCCCGATGGGCACAACGCTATCTTGCCCCTTGCCGGTGATCTCTCAATATCCTGAACACAGATGCCCGACCGATCCCGAGTTGCAATGCAATCTCATCGGGACGAAACCCACGGTCTTTCAAGGCCAGCACGTCAGGTGTCTTTGCTCTGGCTGTTGGCTTACGACCTTTGTACTTTCCTTCTTTCTTGGCCCTGGCAATGCCAATGGTTCTTCTTTCAGCAAGTCGGTCGCGCTCAAATTGGGCAACGACAGAAAGCAGCCTCGCCAACAGCATTTGGGTTGCGTCCTTTGGATCAAGCGGATGCTGTGAGATGTCAGGTAGGAGCCAAATGACATTGGGGTTCACCGGCTTGGTAATCGCGTCGTCTGCGGCAGAGAGATCACGGAACGCACGATCCATCTTTGCAGCGACCAGACAAACACGGCGATTGGGCCCAGCCGTCGCATTGGCCTCCGAAATCATCCGCTGGAACTCTGGTCGTTCCTTTCGTGTTGATGCCTCCTCATAGAAGAAACGATCACATTCCAACTTCTTCAGAGTGGCTATCTGATCTTCCCAACCGGCAGCTTGTTCATCCCGGTTCACACTTACTCTGACATAACCCCACTTTTCCAATCAGCACCTCCAGTATCAATAGGTTTTCAACCAATGAGATTGTATCAATAAGATGGTGATTCGTCAATTTTGATACTGCGACTCGACCCAGTTGAAGAGTATCTTTTGAGATGTCCCGTGTGAGACTCGATGGGCAACAAGACCTTCTCGAAACGCACCTGAGCAGGCCATAATCAGTTCGCTGTTTTTGAGAACGAGTTACGAGAAGCACCAACCGCTACGAACGTGCGTGTTGAGAGGTCACAGTTTCGAGCAACAACAACGACCGTTTCTGAGAGCCAGACCAAGAAAGCACGGGGCAAAACGCGATAACCCACCATCCCTTGCATATTGAGCTTCGAATACCCACTGTATTTGGTATTGAAGGGTTAGTTACGATGGGTGGCAATGTCTGCAAAATTCTGAGCTTGGACGGCGGGGGAGCGAAAGGTTTCTACCCACTTGGTATCTTGCGCGAAGTAGAAGCTCTGCTGCCTCAGCCAATCCATGAAACGTTCGATCTCATCTTCGGCACCAGCACCGGATCGATCATCGCCGCTTTGCTGGCGACGGGGCGATCCGTCGACGAAATCCATGAATTGTACAAGGAGCATGTCCCTCCGATCATGCGTGCTTCCAGCAAGTCAGCGAAGACAGCGCGCTTGCGTGAGACCGGTGAGACAGTTTTCGGGGACGCGGGTTTCGATACGGTCAAAACCGGTCTAGGCATTGTTTCAACGAAATGGCAGCTTGAGACGCCGTTGATTTTTAAGAGCCGTGAGACACAAGCTCACGGGCGCAGAGCGACGTTCGTACCAGGCTTCGGATGCAAACTGGCTGATGCGATTGAAGCGTCATGCTCGGCTTACCCTTTCTTTGAAATTAAAACCCTGGAAACAGCCTCCGGTGACGTCGTTGAGTTGTTCGATGGCGGCTACTGCGCCAACAACCCAGCCCTGTACGCGCTAGCCGATGCGACCGTGGCGTTGGGTCATGCACCTGAGAACTGTCGGCTCCTGACCCTGGGATGTGGTCAGTATCCGGAACCGAAGCGCGGTTTCATCGCTCGCCAGATCAACAACTTCCTTCCGGTCCAGTTGCTCCAGAAAACGCTCGAGGTGAACACGGCTTCGATGGACCAGCTTCGGCGGCTACTCTATGCGAATGTGCCAACCGTTCGCATCAGCGACACGTACGATAAGCCGGAAATGGCAACAGACATGTTCGAGCATGACCCCCAGAAATTGAACCTCCTACGCCAGCAAGGTGTGGAGTCATTCGCGCGACGTGAGAAGGACGTCCGCCAACTGCTTTTGAGTGAGGATTAGTTATGGCGATTCCAGAGGGTCAACTAGAGACATGGTCTCATCAGGGTTCGAAGGTGCAATCTGCGAGCACCTACCAAACGATCCGGGGCGTCTTGGATGACCCCAAATCACCCTACTACAATTGGACGTACCGCATCTTCCTTCAGGGTTCTTATGGCAACGACACGAACATATATGCCGATAGCGATGTCGATGTCGTGATCTGCTTGACGTCGGTT
This sequence comes from Paracoccaceae bacterium, assembly GCA_020630695.1. Taxonomy (GTDB): domain Bacteria; phylum Pseudomonadota; class Alphaproteobacteria; order Rhodobacterales; family Rhodobacteraceae; genus Thalassococcus_A; species Thalassococcus_A lentus. Next base: position 85,343 of record JAHDIS010000006.1, read on the forward strand.
TACTACGGCGACATCTCGCATCTGAATGACGCTGAGAAAGCCCGCTACGAAGCCAATCGATCACCTGGCGGCATGAGCTTTAGCGAGTTCAAGGCCCAGGTCCTCTCGTGGTTGAAGCACAAGTTCGGCGATGGCGTGAAAGCAGGGAAGAAGGCGATATTCATCCCTGGCAATGGTAGTCGGCGCGACGCCGACGTACTGGTGTGCGTGGCGAACAAGACGTTCACATCCTACCCTGAGTATGGAGACCCTACCTTAGTCGAGGGTGTGTGCTTCTGGACATCGGACAACGAAAAGATCGTCAACTATCCGAAGCAGCACCTCGAAAACTGCACCACAATGAATGGCGCGGCTTCCGGTCGGTTCAAGCCAAGCATTCGCGTGCTGAAGAACATGAGGAACGCGATGATCGAACACGGCTACATCAAGGCTGGCGTCGCACCCTCGTACTTTCTGGAGGGCATGCTCTCAAACGTTCCAACACAGAACTTCGTGGCAAGCCGCCAACAAACGTTCGAGAACTACATGCACTGGCTCCAGACGTGCCCGACTGGCGACCTGACATGCGCCAACGGCATTCACTACCTTTTGCGCGACGGTCATTCAGCCTGCTGGAACGTAGCCGATTTCAATACGTTCAGGTCCTCGGCAGCACTGTTCTACAATCAGTGGTAGCTACCGGTAGCGAACGCACAGAGCTAATACGGCACGGGCGTTTCTTGTTTGTTTGGTCTAGGGGGGCTACGGCTCGTGCAACCGACCTGCCAGAGTGTTCGCCACAATGTGAGTCTTCGCGCGTGTCTTCGAGACTCCAGCTTAAGCTTACCTTATTGTTTTTGTTGAATTTTAAAAGCACCACAGCATCCTCCTGTACTCGTTTCCTTAATTGTTGGTGCGAAACAACATTCAAACTTGAAAATTTATCGCTGGTTCACATATTCGATGGTAGGCGGAGTTTCCGCATCAATCTGAACTCATCTCGAAGACGGGTGTAACCACGGTCGAGACCACCATGGAGGTGTGTCTTGATCACAACCGACCCTATCGAATTCCAAAAGCAGATTGCTCTGGCGAACGAGCACCCAATCGCCCTACC